>NZ_JARKOT010000096.1 GCF_029977985.1 Propioniciclava sp.
ACCCCGCGTCCGGACGCGTTCGATCCCGGGACCGGCGAGCGCTACCGCGACGTCGTGATCCTCCGGGTGGCGGACGAGGACGCCAAGCAGTCCCTCGTCCAGGACCCGGCCACCCCGTTCTTCACCACCCCCCACTTCGACTGCTACCTCGCCGTGCTGGTGCGGCTGAGCCGGATCGGCGAACTCACCCAAGCCGAGCTGGCCGAGGTGATCGAGGACGCCTGGCTGTCCCAGGCCTCCGCACGCCGCGGCCGCGACTACCTCAACGGGCCGGCCCGCATCACCGGCTGAACGACTGGGACGTGAACGGTAAGGGGACAGGTCCTTTCCCGTTCAGCTGAACGGGAAAGGGACCTGTCCCCAGTCGTTCACTCAGCGCAGGTCGGACGGCGGTTCCTGGGCCGGCGGCAGCTGTGGGGTCTCACCGCGACGCGGGGGACGGCGCCGCGCGTCCGCCTCCGGCGACGGGGACCAGAACAGCGTCATCATGACCGGGATGCCGGTGCCGAGCATCGGCCACATCGGCCAGTAGTAGAGCAGGTGGCCCGTGGTCAGCACGGTCATCAGCCAGATCGCGTTGAACAGCACCGCCAGCCCGACCCAACCCGTGACGACCCGGGCGACCTGCGCCCGCGGGCGACCCGCAGCAAGGCCGGGCGCCGCGCTCGCCACCATCAGGTCGGACACCACGGGTTCGAGTTCGCCGAGCGTCCGGGCGCTGGCCGCCTGCAGCGCCCGCTCGTCGTGCTCGGCCGCGTCCAGCCGCCCCTCGGCGCGGGCCTGCTGCACCAGCCGCGTCGCGACGTCGCGGTCGGCGTCCGAGGCCCTCAGGTGCTGGTTGGCCGGCACCCTCGGATCGGCGGTGAAGGCCGACCACGACGGCGTCACCGGCTGCACCGGACGGTCGGGACGGGGCTCCGGAAGGTTCTCCCACTGGGTCATCGGCTCGCCTCCTTCGCAACGAACCTACGCGCTCGCGTCCGGCTTGGGCAGGGGGCCCTCAGTCGAGCAGGCCTCGATCGTGCGCGATGGCGGCCGCTTCGCCGCGGCTGGCCGCGCCCAGCTTGGCCAGCACGTTCGACACGTGCACGCTCGCGGTCTTGGTGCTGATGAACAGCTGCCGGCCGATCTCACCGTTGCTGCGGCCGCGCGCGACGAGCCGCAGCACCTCCTGCTCGCGGGGCGTCAGTCCGGCCGAACGCCGAGCCGCAGGGGACGCCGCAGCCACCGCCAGGAACGCGGACGGCAACGCGACCGCCTCCTCGCGA
Source organism: Propioniciclava sp. (assembly GCF_029977985.1). Lineage (GTDB taxonomy): Bacteria > Actinomycetota > Actinomycetes > Propionibacteriales > Propionibacteriaceae > Propioniciclava. Next base: position 1,269 of record NZ_JARKOT010000096.1, read on the forward strand.
ACCAGGTGGAGCTGGTCGGCCGCGTCCGCCTGGTTCCCGGACGCGGCGAGCGACTCGGCCAGCCGCAGCCGCGTGCGCGCGATCTCGTAGCGGTGGCCGTAGGTCTCGAACGCCGCCACCGCGCTCTGCCAGGCCGCGACGAGTTCCGCCGGGGACACCGGTTCGCCCACCGCGTGGCGCAGCCGCAGCTCCTCGGCGGCGAGGCGTGCCCGCCAGGCCCGTCCCTCGGGTCCGAGAGGCAGGCCGAGCCAGGCCTTCACGCCGCCGGCCCGCCGCAGCCACCACTCGGCGGACGCCCGGTGCTCGGCCGCCCGCGCGGGCTCGGCCGTGTCGGCGAGCAGGCCCAGCGCGACCGCGGCGAGCCGGATGAACGCGGCCTCCTGGGACGCCCACTGCCGGTCGATCTCCGCCGCCGCCCGTTCGACCACCGTGATCGCCTCGCGGTGGCGCCCCTGCCGGGCCAGCAGGTCGGCCCACGGCTGGAACGACGCCAAGGCGACCAGGGCGTCCCTCGCCCACCACTGCTCGGCCACCTCGATCAGGTCGTCGTCGACGCTCTCGTCCCGCGCGGCGAGCACCAGCAGCCGGCCGGAGGCGAGCAGCGCACGGCTGGACGGCGGCCCGTCCCCGGGCAGGTCGAACCGCGCCAGCGCGCCGGCGAAGTCGCCGAGCAGATACGACGCCTGTCCCGCCCGGTACCGGGCCGAGAACTCGAACGGACCCCACGGATGGCCCAGCCGGGCGCCCAGCTCGGCCGCCTGGTCGAACCGGGCCCGCGCGGACTCCAGCCGGCCGACCTCCTCCTCGAAGTGGGCGAGCCGGTGCAGCGCCCGGACGTGCGCCTCCCCCGGCTTGGCGTCCGCGACGATCGCGGCCAGATGTGCCTCGAGCCGGGCCAGGTCGCCGCCGAAGTCGACGGTGTAGGCGAGGATCGTGCGCAGGTTGGTCGTGGTGTCGGCCGCCGCCAGCTTCTCGGCCAGTTCGAGCGCCTCCTCGCCGAGCGCGGAGGCCTCCGTCCACCGTTCGCGGTCGACCAGCGCCTGGATGCACGCGGTCAGCGCCTCCAGCCGCACCGCGTCGTCGCGGCCCGCGGTGAGCTCCAGGGCGAGTTCGGCCCGCTCGAGCTGGTCAGGGGTGAGCGTCTCCAGCCGCGAGTGCAGCACGTACGCCGACAGCAGCCGGGGCAGGATCGCCGGGTGCACGCCCGCAGCCGCGTAGGCGTCGATGCGACTGCCGACCAGCTTCGCCGCACGGAACACGTCGCCGGACGCGGACGCCGCCTCCGCCGCCCGTAGCGTGACCGGGTCGCGCTCGGCGTCGTCGGCGGCCATCAGCGAGAGCGCGGCCTCGAAGTGCTCCAGCGCCTCCCGCGGGCCGCCCATCCGCAGCGCGCTCTCGGCCGCCGCCCGGCCGGCCAGGATCGCCGTCTCCCGGTCGCCGGACGCCGCCGCGTGCCGGGCCAGTTCGGACGGCGGCGCCAGCCCGCGATCGGCCAGCACGGCAGCGGTGAACCGCGCGTGCAGCCGGGCCGCCTCGCCGGGCAGCAGCTGGTCACCGATCGCCTCGGCGAGCAGCGAGTGCCGGAACGCGTAGCCGTCGGGTCCCGCGCGCTCCAGCAGGTGGTGCTCGATCGCCTCACGCAGCGCGCGGTCGAGCTCGTCGGCGTCCAGCCCGGAAACGGCGGCGAGCAGGCCGTGGCCCACCGAGCCGCCACCCACCGAGACGAGCTTGACCAACTCCTGCGCGGGCCGGTCCAGCTCGTCGTAGCGGGACTGGAGCACCCGGCTCAGGTCCTCGCTGATCGAGGCACCCCCGGCAGCGAGTTCCTCGGCGAAGAACGCGTTCCCGCCGGCCCGCTGGACGATCTGGGCCACGACCGCGTCGTCACCGTGGCCGGGCAGGTTGCGGACGAGCGCGGTGACGTCGTCGTCCGACAGCGGCGGCAGCTCGACCCTGGTCACGTCGGCCAGCCGCGCCCACACCGGCAGCGTGCCGTAGAGCGGGTGGCGACGGTGCAGGTCGTCGGAGCGATAGCTCACCACGAACCCGACCCGGCTGCTGAATCCCCTCGTCAGCAGCAGGGTGATCAGGTCGCGGGACGAGTGGTCGGCCCAGTGGGCGTCCTCGACGACCACCAGCAGCGGGGTGGCCGCGCCGACCCGGTTGAGCAGCGCGTGGACGGCCTCCGCCAGCTGTCCGGCGTTGCCCATCCGCTGGCCGGTGGACTCCGACCGTCCCGGCAGGAGTTCGGTGAGGGACGGGTGCGCGCAGACCACGGCGTCCACCACCTCGGTGGCGAGGTCGGCCAGGGCGCCCGCGATCTCGACGAACGGCAGGTACGGCATCGCCGCCCCGGTCTGCGCGACGCAGTGCCCGACGACGACCAGCCGGCCGGACGCCCGCGCCTGCTCGGACAGGTGGAAGAGCAGCCGGGTCTTGCCGATGCCCGCGTCGCCGGACAGCACGGCGAGGCCGCCACCGTCGCGGTCGAGACCGCAGGCGGCGGCCAGGCGGGTCGCCTCGTCCGTGCGTCCGACCATCGGTTGGGGCATGACGTCGAGTATGCGCCCCGCCTCTGACAGCGTCACCACGGCGGCGGGCCGTCACCAGGGCAGGCGCTGGTGGTAGCGGAGTTCCCGCTCCGTGCGGCCCGCCTCGAGGAGGATGTCCTGCGACGAGCGGATCCTCGGCGGATCGATGTGCGGACGCCCGGTCAGTCGGCCCAGCGTCAGCTCCTGAAGGGTTCTGGGATCGAAGAAGTTCATGCCTCAACCCTCGGTTCCTGAGGTAGCCGCGGACATCGGGCGACTGCCGTATCTTCGCCGCCGGGGTACCTCAGGTCGTCGCCCACCCCATCTCTCGTCGAGTCCCCGACGGGAGTAGGCCATCCTTGGACCAGGAGGGCAGATGACACTGGAGACCGTGGAGAGCCGGACCCGCGGGCTGGCGTCGGACGTGCGGCGGCTGCGAGTGGCGGCGATGTCCGACCCGCAGCGCACCGACGAACTGGCGGACGCACTCGTCGAGCTCACGGCCGCGCGCCTGCTGGCCTGGGACTTCGCCGAGGCAGCGACCGATGCTCCCGAGTCCGTGGTGCAGGCCGCCCGGATCCTCGCCGCGCGCGGTCCGTCCGGGCCGTACGCCTCCGTGCCGGACGCCGTCCGCTACGCCGTGGCGACCGTGCATCTGGCCGCCGTCCAGGCCGGCCTCGGACAGGCCGGGGCAGCGGGGCGCACCCTCGCCGGGCTTGACGCCTGGCGCGCGCAGCTCGGCCGGCTGCCGCTGGCCGCCAACCTGCCCGCGCCCGTGGTGCTGTGGGCCCTGATCGCCCAGGCTCGCGCCCTGCTGGACGCGGACGTCCCCCTGGCCAACGCCCACGCCGACGCCGCGGAGGCCCGGCTGCACGCGCTGACCGATGGCCCGCCCTACCTCGCGCTCGCCGTGCACCTGCTGGCGGCCGACTGTCGCTGGGCTGCCGGCCGGCCGGAGTCCGCACTCGCCCATCACCGGCTGGCCCTCGAGGTGTACCGGACGGCGGTGGCCGGGTTGGGCGACCGCCCGCGGCCGGCGGTCGTGCGGGCGGTGATCGTCCCGGTCGTCGCGGTCTACGAGCCGCACGCGCAGCGGCTGGCCGCGACCGGCGACCCGTCCGGCGGCATCGCGGTTCGGCGGGAGGAAGCGGACGTCCTCGAACGGCTCAGCGCCGACGACCTCCGGGCCGCGCGGACGGGGTTGGCGCGCGCCCTCCAGGCTGCCGGACGCACGATCGAGGCTCTCGACCTTGAGCCGGGAGGCCCTGCCGCCGACACTCCCCTGGCCGCGCCCGGCGACCGGATCAGCTGGGAGCCGCTCGTGGCCCCCGGCCTCGCCGAGGCGGAGCCGGACCCGGCCGCGATCGCGGTCTGGCAACGCGCGGAACAGGCGGCCGGGTTCGCCGGGGTCGCTGCCCGCGCGGAGGCGGAGCGGAGCGAGTCGGCCCTGCGCACGGCCGCGGAGGAGGCTGCCGCCCGGAGCGAGCTCGACCGGGCAGAGGCCGAGCGACGCGCCGCGGCCGAGGCGGA
>NZ_JARKOT010000110.1 GCF_029977985.1 Propioniciclava sp.
TCGGGGCGCTCGAAGAACCGGCGCGACAACCAGCCGAGCAGGCCGGTGACCTCGGTCTCCCCCTCCGCGGAGGAGGGCTGACCGGCGACCGTGCCGCGGCGGGGCTCGGCGCGGAACAGCGGCCCGCCCTCGGCGACATCGGAGGCGAGTTCGTCGGGGTGTGCCCCGGCGGCGTACCCGGTCCTCTCCAGGACGGCGCACGGGTAGCGGCCGATCAGCTCGGCCAGCGGGGCGGGGCCAGCCTCGAACTCGGCGCCGGTGAGGACGTTGCGCCAGGTGCCGGCCGGCAGGACGACCGAGTGTTCGGTGAGGGACTGCTCGGCGAAACTACGGTGCAGCCGCACCGCGACGGTCACGACGGCGTCCGACCGGGCGAAGCACACGGCGTGCCCGGTCGAGCTCGGCAGGGGCCGGTAGGTGGCGGCCTGGCCGACGAAGGCGTCCGGACGCCGCCGGCGCAACCGCAGGATCTCTCGGGTGATGTGGAACTTCTCCTCGGCCAGCGACGCCGGCTCGCGGGCGTCGAGCGTGCGCGCCAGGCTGGTGAGGGCAGCGAAGTCGAAGGGACCGCGGTTGTCGGGGTCCACGAGGTAGTTCTGGGTGGTCTCGGTCGAGGTGTACGTGTCGGCCACGCCCAGGCAGGTGAGCTGAATGGCCTTGCGGGAGAGCACCGACACGCGAGCAGCGGCGTCCGTGAAGGAATACCAGTCGGCGAAGGCGCCGAGGATGTCGTCGCGGCCGTACACATCTTCGGTGACGAACCTGACGAGGGCTGCCTCACCTTCGGCGTCGGGGCGGGTCCAACTGGTCCACAGCTTCTGCTCGCGGGCCGCCTTGAGGAGGTAGTCGATGAGGCGGTCGCGTTCGATGGGCCCCTGCGGCGTCCACGTACCGGCGAGGATCTGCCAGAGCAGGTTCTCGGTGTGGCCCTCGATGCCGGACGCCAGCGGGTGCAGTTTGGTCAGCAGAGCGCGCCACTCGGGGGCGTACTGGGCGAGGATGCCGATGCGGCTGCGGACGTCCTCGGAGCGCTTGGTGTCGTGGGTGGTGCCGCAGGTCATGGTGGCGGGCCACGTGCGGGCCATGTCGCTCATCCAGGCGTGGAAGGTGTCGGGGGACAGACCCCAGGTGTCGGGGGAGCCGCCGACCTCGTTGAGGGCGACGAGTTGGGTCCACCGGTAGAAGGCGGTGTCCTCGACGCCCTTGGCGGTGACGGCGCCGCACACCTGCTGGAAGCGGACGACGAGCTCATCGCGGGTGTCCTGCTGCCAGCGGCCCTCAGAGCCGACCTGCCGGCCGAGGACGAGGTCGACGACCACGTCGAGGGTGTCGTGATAGTCGGGTTCGAGCCGGGTGCGGGCGATCGTGGCGGCGTGCTCGATGAGGTCGACCGACTCCTGCGGCGCGGGCTCACCCGGCACCACGTAGGCGCGGTACCGGTCCACGGCGATGACGAGTTCGGCGACGCAGGCGCGGATCCAGGTGAACGTGTGGTCGCGCAGCATGATGTCGGCCCGGCAGATGGCGTCGGCGAGGGTCGCGATGCGGTGGACCTCGGCGTAGAGGCTCGTGACGGTGATCTCGCGCTTCGCCGTTTCGATGACCTCGCCGAGACTGCCGGGGATGTCGCCGGTGATGACGTGGGCGATCGTTCCGAGGTCGCCGTAGCCGGCCGGTTCGCACTGCAGGGCCCCGATGCGCCAGGCGGTGTCGTAGCCGGTCGTGCCGGCGACGGGCCAGTCGTCGGGCATCGACTCCGCCCCCTCGAGGATCTTCTCGGCGGCGATCCAGGCGCCCCCGGTGGCCATGGACAGGCGGCGCATGTAGCCGCGCGGGTCGGCCAGACCGTCGGGATGGTCGATGCGGAAGCCGTCGATGTGGCCCTGCCGGAACAGGTCGAGCAGGAGGGCGTGGGTGGCGTCGAAGACGTCCGGGTCCTCGACACGGACCGCGACGAGCGTGTCCACGTCGAAGAAGCGCCGGAAGTTGAGCTCCTCGTCGGCCACCTTCCAGTAGGCGAGCCGGTAGAACTGCTCCTTGACGCAGAGCGGCATGGGCAGGTGCTCGGTGCCGGCGCGCACGGGGAACACGTGGTCGTAGTAGACGAGGACCGGTTGCGGATCGGGGTCGTCCGAGCCGGGGATGACGCGGTGCTCGAGGGTGATCTCGTCGTTGGCGAGGACCGTCCCGATCCGCGCGCCGAGGACGGGCATGAGGACGCCGTCGCCGTCGGCGTCCGAGCCGTCGAACCCGGTGGCGTAGGGGGAGTCCGGGCCGTCCTTGAGGACCGACCAGAGCGCTTCGTTGTGGTGATGGGGCGTCGGGACGCCCATGTGGTTCGGCACCACGTCGACGACGATGCCCATGCCACGCGCGTGAGCGGCCGTGGCGAGGCGCTCGAAGCCTTCGCGGCCGCCCATGGCGTCGCTGATGCGGGTGTGGTCGACGACGTCGTAGCCGTGCGTGCTGCCCGGGGCGGCTTGGAGGATGGGGC
>NZ_JARKOT010000201.1 GCF_029977985.1 Propioniciclava sp.
GCCTGGAACTCGGTGCAGTTCGAGGTCGACGTGATCTCGCGGTAGCGCTCCTGGGTGGGCAGCCAGCCGTAGCAGTCGTACTTGCGGGCCGCCGACGACCCCAGATCGCCCGAGGCGACGTCGAGCACCTGGAACGGGATCTCCAGCGAGCTGATGAACTCCTTCTCGAACCCGAGCAGGCGCTCGTGCTCCGCCTCGGCATCCTCGGGCGCGCAGTGGACGAACATCTCGGCCTTGTCGAACCAGTGCACCCGGAAGATGCCCCGCGTGTCCTTGCCGTAGGCGCCCGCCTCTCGGCGGAAGCAACTCGACCAGCCCACGTAGTGTCGCGGCAGCGTCTCGGCGGGCAGGATCTCGTCGGAGTGGTAGGCCGCCAGCGCCACCTCGGAGGTGCCCACCAGGTAGAGGTCGTCGCGCTCGATCCGGTAGACGTCCTCGGCCGCCTGGCCGAGGAAGCCGGTGCCGGCCATGGCCTCCGGGCGCACCAGCGACGGCACGATCATCGGCGTGAACCCCCACTGGGCCGCCATCGCCATCGCGTGCTGCAGCAGCGCGAACTCGAGTTGGGCCACCTGCCCCTTGAGGAAGTAGAACCGGCTGCCCGACACCTTCGCGCCGCGCTCCATGTCGATGCCGTCGAGTAGTTCACCGATCTCGAGGTGGTCCCGCGGAGTGAAGCCCTCGGCGGCGAAGTCGCGCGGCGTGCCCCAGCTGTCGATGACGTAGAGGTCGTCCTCCCCACCCGTCGGGACGCCGTCGATCACCAGGTTGCCGAGCTGGAGCATGAGCGCGTCGAACGTCTCCTGGGCCTCGGCCGTCTCGGCCGTCGCTTCCTTCACGCACGCCGCCAGCGCCTTCGTCCGCCCCAACAGTTCCTGCTTCTCCTCCGGGCTCGCCTTCGGGATGCGTGCCGACAAGGCTTTTTGCTCGGCCCGCAGGGACTCCGAGCCGGCGATGAGCTCGCGCCGCCGCGCATCGGCCGCGACGAGCTGGTCGACGAGGTCGACCGACTCCCCGCGCGCAGCTTGGCTACGGCGGATGCGGTCGGGGTCGGTGCGCAGGATCTTCGGGTCGATCACGAGAGCAGAGTCTATCGGTCGGACGCCGCCGCCTCGGCCCCGCTGCCGGGCTGCTGGTGCTGCGGCCCGGGCTTCCGGGGTGACACACTGGGCACATGCGCGCCCGGTTCAGCATGGCCCACGTGTTCCTCCTAGCCACGACCATGTTGTTCGCACTGTGGACCTGGCTCACGCTGAGCCTGGACGCGTTCTCCGGGCCGGACGCCGCGTCCACCACGCCCGGCGTCGACCCGCAGTCGGCGTGGGGTCAGGTGCTCGCCGCGATCGCCGTGGTGACCGTGCCCTACGTGCAGTTCGTGGGGCTGGCGCTGCTGGCGCTGTGGGCGTCGCGCCGGCGGCTCAACAACCTCGCCTGGGCGGCGGGGCTGGCGATCCCGTTCACGTTCGGCGCCTACCAGGTGGCGAAGCTCGCCTTCGCGCGACCGCGTCCTCCGACGTCGCCGGACCTGATCACGTCGGAGGGCTACGGGTACCCGTCGGCGCACATGACGGCGATCACGGTGCTGGTCGTGATGCTGGTGGCCGGGCTGGTCACCACGCGGCAACGCCGCCTGTTCGGCTGGCTCGCCGCCGCCGGGCTGGCGGTCGTGTGGTGGTTCATCTTCTACGACCGGTGGGCGCTGCGCGCCCATTGGTTCAGTGACCTCATCGGCGGCGGCTTCCTGGGCGGGGTGGTCGCGTCGTTGGCGCTGGCCCTGGCGGGGGTCCGCGTGGGGAAGCTGCCCGAGCTCACCAGGGCCGCGCGCGGCGGGGACGGGGTGCCGCGGCGTCCGGCGGTGATCTACAACCCGACGAAGATCCCCGACCCGGTGGTGTTCCGGCGGCACGTCGAAGGCGAATGCGCCGAGCGCGGCTGGGACGCGCCGCTGTGGCTCGAGACCGAGGCGGACGACCCGGGGGCGTCGGCGACGCGGCGGGCGCTGCGCCGCAAGGTCGACCTGGTGATGGCGGCAGGGGGCGACGGGACGGTGCGGGCGGTGTGCGCGGCGATGTCCGGGTCGAGCACGCCGGTGGCGATCCTGCCGGCGGGCACGGGCAATCTGCTGGCGCGCAACCTCGGCATTCCGCTCGACATGGCCGACGCGCTCGACGTGGCGTTCGGCGGCACCGCGCGCAGCATCGACCTCGTCGAGATCAAGGCCGACGACCAGCCGGCCGACGCCTCGGCCGTCATGGCCGGCATGGGCGCGGACGCGACCATCATGAGCGACACCAACGAAGATCTGAAGAAGGTGGTCGGACCTGCGGCGTACGTGGTGGCGGCCGCAAACGCTTTGAACAGGCCACCGTTCCCCGTGCGGCTGTCGGCCGACGACGGCAAGACCGAGGAGGTCGAGGCGTCCATGGTACTGGTGGCGAACGTGGGACAGATTCCCGGCCAGATCGACGTGGCCCCCGACGCGGCGCCCGACGACGGGCTGCTCGACGTCCTCATCGCGACTCCGAAGAACATGGGCGAGTGGGCGGCGATGGCCACGGGCATGCTGAGGCGGTCCGACACCAAGGGCGTCCAGCGGGCGCAGGTGACGACGTTCGTCGTGGAGACCCCCGAGCCGGTGCCCTACCAGCTGGACGGGGACGCCGTCGGCGAGTGCAAGCGCTTCGAGGCGACGGTG
>NZ_JARKOT010000031.1 GCF_029977985.1 Propioniciclava sp.
CCGCCCCGCGCTCGATCTCGTTGAACTTCGCGGCGTCGGAGGAGTACCACGGCGTCTCGTCGCCCGACATCGTCGCCGTGATGACCAGCCGCAGGGCGTCCGCGTTGCGCGCCACGTGGCTCGCCACGTGCGCCCGCGACCCGCCCGGGAGCAGCGACGGCGCGCGCCAGGCGTCCTCGTCGAGGTCGATCGTGTCCCGCAGCAGGGACGCCGTCGCGCTGTTGATCCGCTTCTGGGCGGGCCTGACCTCACCCGAGTTCAGGATCGACAACATGAGGCCACCCTAACTCTCCGGAGGCGCCTTCCGCCGAGGGCCGCACCGGCGGCGTCCGAAACTGTCGGAGGGGCCGCATACGATGTCCGGCGTGACGGAACGACTGATCGTAGCCGGGGCCCGCGAGCACAACCTCAAGAACGTCAGCCTCGAGCTGCCCCGCGACGGCCTCATCGTGTTCACGGGCTTGTCGGGGTCGGGGAAGAGCTCGCTTGCGTTCGACACGATCTTCGCCGAGGGGCAGCGCCGCTACGTGGAGTCGCTGTCGGCGTACGCGCGCCAGTTCCTGGGGCAGATGGACAAGCCCGACGTGGATTTCATCGAAGGCCTCAGCCCCGCGGTCGCGATCGACCAGAAGTCGACCAGCCGCAACCCGCGGTCGACGGTCGGCACCATCACCGAGATCTACGACTACTTGCGTCTGCTGTTCGCCCGCATCGGGCACCCGCACTGCCCTGTGTGCGGCGAGCCGATCACCAAGCAGTCACCGCAGCAGATGGTCGACCGTCTGCTCGCCCTGCCCGAGGGCACCCGGTTCATGGTGCTCGCCCCGGTCATCCGGGGCCGCAAGGGCGAGTACGTCGACCTGTTCCGCAGCCTCACCACGCAGGGCTTCACGCGCGTCCGGGTCGACGGCGAGGTCCACCAGCTCACGAGCCCGCCCACGCTCGACAAGCAGAAGAAGCACAACATCGAGGTGGTGGTCGACCGGTTGGCGGTCAAGGCGTCGGTCAAGCAGCGGCTCACCGACTCGGTCGAGACGGCGCTGCGGCTCGCCTCCGGCGTCGTCGAGATCGACTTCGTCGACCTCGACGAGTCCGATCCGGGACGCCGCCGGCGCTACTCCGAGCGGCTCGCCTGCCCGAACGAGCACGACATCTCGATCGAGGAACTGGAACCGCGGCAGTTCTCGTTCAACGCCCCGTGGGGGGCGTGCCCGGTGTGTTCGGGCCTCGGCACGAAGATGGAGGTGGACGTCGACCTCGTGGTGCCCGACCAGGGCCGCAGCCTCGCCGAGAACGCCATCGCCCCGTGGTCGACGGTGTACGTGTCGGGCTACTTCCAGACGATCTTCCGCCAGTTGGCGCGCGACCATGCGTTCAGCGTCGACACGCCGTGGGAGGCGCTGCCCGAGCGGGCGCGTTCGCTGATCCTGAACGGCATCAAGGGCCCGATTCGCGTCCACACGACGAACCGGCACGGCCGCGAGACGAGCTACAACGCCACCTTCGAGGGGGCGCTGCCCTACGTGCGGCGGCGCTTCGCCGAGGCAGAGAGCGACAACAGCCGCGAGCGGTTCGCCGGCTACATGCGCGAGACGCCGTGCGACGCCTGCCGCGGCGCCCGCCTGAAGCCGAGTTCCCTGGCGGTCACGGTGGGAGGCCGCAACATCGCCCAGGTGGCCGCCATGAGCATCGGAGAGACGCACACGTTCATGCGCGAACTGGTCCTCACCGAGCGCGAGGCGGCGATCGCCGAGCGGGTCGTCAAGGAGATCAACGAGCGGCTGCGGTTCCTGCTCGACGTCGGCCTCGACTATCTGACGCTGTCACGGGCGGCGGGCAGCCTGTCCGGCGGCGAGGCCCAGCGCATCCGGCTGGCGACCCAGATCGGGTCGGGGCTCGTCGGCGTCCTCTATGTGCTCGACGAGCCGTCGATCGGCCTGCACCAGCGCGACAACCGGCGCCTCATCGACACGCTCGTCCGGCTCAAGAACCTGGGCAACACGCTCATCGTCGTCGAGCACGACGAGGACACGATCCGCACCGCCGACTGGTGCGTCGACATCGGCCCGGGCGCGGGGGAGCACGGCGGGCACGTCGTGGTGTCCGGCACGGTGAAGCAGCTGCTGGCATCCAAGGAGTCGCTCACGGGTGCCTATCTGTCCGGGCGCCGCCGGATCGACGTGCCCGCCATCCGCCGCACGGGCAACGGCAAGAAGATCACCGTCCAGGGGGCCACCGAGAACAACCTGCGCGACGTGACCGTGAGCTTCCCGCTCGGCGTCATGACGGCGGTCACCGGCGTGTCCGGGTCGGGCAAGAGTTCGCTGGTGAACCAGATCCTCTACCGTGCCATGGCGCGCCACCTGTACTCGGCGAAGGACGTGCCCGGCCACCACCGGCGCATCGAGGGCCTCGACCACGTCGACAAGGCCATTCACGTCGATCAATCGCCCATCGGACGGACGCCGCGCTCCAACCCCGCGACCTACACCGGTGTGTTCGACCGCATTCGCAAGCTGTTCGCCGAGACACCCGAGGCGAAGGTGCGCGGCTACCAGCAAGGACGGTTCAGCTTCAACGTCAAGGGCGGCCGCTGCGAGAACTGCTCGGGCGACGGCACGATCAAGATCGAGATGAACTTCCTGCCCGACGTCTACGTGCCGTGCGAGGTGTGCCACGGCGCCCGCTACAACCGCGAGACGCTCGAGGTGCACTACAAGGGCAAGAACATCTCCGAGGTGCTCGACATGCCGATCGAGGAGGCCGCCGAGTTCTTCGCGCCCATCTCCGCGATCAAGCGCCACATGGACACTCTCGTCGACGTCGGTCTCGGCTACGTCCGCCTCGGCCAGCCGGCCACCACGCTGTCGGGCGGCGAGGCGCAACGCGTCAAGCTCGCCACCGAACTGCAGCGGCGCTCGACCGGCCGGACGGTCTACGTGCTCGACGAACCCACCACCGGGCTGCACTTCGAGGACATCAGCAAGCTGTTGGGCGTCCTGGCCCGCCTGGCCGATCAGGGGAACACGGTCATCGTCATCGAGCACAACCTCGACGTCATCAAGTCGGCCGACTGGGTGATCGACATGGGCCCCGAAGGTGGCTCGCGTGGCGGCATGGTGGTGGCCGAGGGCACGCCCGAGCAGATCGCCCGCCACCCCGACAGCTTCACCGGCGCGTTCCTCCAGCCGCTGCTCGCGTGAGGCGGCCGGCGCCCGGGTCAGGCGCCGGTGATGCGCAGGGTGTCGCCGTCGAGGGTCACCGACGCCGCCGGCAGCGGCTTGTCGGCAGGCGGGTTGGTGACCGACCCGTCCTCGATGGAGAACGCCGCCCCGTGGCAGCGGCAGTGGATCTGGCCGTCGGCGATGGACGACACCGGGCAGCCCTGGTGCGTGCAGAGCTTGCTGAACGCGCGGTACTCGCCCGCGGCGGGTTGGGTAACGACGTAGGAGGCGGCGTCCATGATGACGCCGCCGCCGACGGGAACGTCGGCGGCCGGGAGGGTCACGCCGGCCCCCACCTGGGGAGCCGCGCCGCTCGGCGTCCGGGTGCAACCGGTCAGCGAGGAGGTGCCCACGGCCAGGGCGGCGAGCCCGGCGGTGGCGAGGAAGCTGCGGCGATCAGGCGTCATGGGGCTCACCCTAGACGCACCCGCGGCGCGGCCTATGCTGGCGCGCATGGCTGACCCGGCGTCCTACCGTCCTGCGCCCGGGACCATCCCGACCGATCCGGGCGTCTACCGGTTCAGCGACCCGTCGGGCACCGTCATCTACGTCGGCAAGGCCAAGAACCTGCGGCAGCGCCTCAACTCCTACTTCGCCGACCCGGCGGGCCTGCACTTCCGCACCCGGACGATGGTGCGGACGGCGGCGAGGGTCGAGTGGACCGTCGTCCGCAACGAGCTGGAGAGCCTCCAGCTCGAGTACACGTGGATCAAGCAGTTCGACCCCCGGTTCAACGTCAAGTACCGCGACGACAAGAGCTACCCGTGGGCGGCGGTCACCTGGTCGGAGGAGTTCCCGCGCGTGTTCGTCGGCCGGGGCGCGAAGAAGAAGGGCACCCGCTACTACGGGCCCTACGCGCAGGCGTGGGCGATCCGCGAGACGATCGACTCCCTGCTCCGCGTCTTCCCGATGCGGTCGTGCACCGGCGGCGTCTTCCGGGCGGCCAAGGCGTCCGGACGCCCCTGCCTACTGGGCTACATCGGCAAGTGTTCCGCCCCGTGTGTCGGCCGCATCGACGCCGACGAGCACCGCGCGATCGCCGACGACCTCTGCGATTTCCTCGCCGGGAACACCACCCAGCTCACGCGTCGCCTCAAGCGGCAGATGCTGGCCGCGTCCGAGGCGCTCGAGTTCGAGAAGGCGGCCGTCCTGCGCGATCAGCTCGGCGCGCTGGAGTCGGCCACCGAGCGGAACGCGATCGTGCTCGGGGACGGCACGGACGCCGACGTCATCGCGCTCGCCGCCGACGAACTGGAGGTGGCGATCCAG
>NZ_JARKOT010000180.1 GCF_029977985.1 Propioniciclava sp.
GCGGCGTTCCGCGTGCTGGTGCTCGGCACCTGTCTGGTCGGCATCGCTGTCATCGGGGCGATCGAGTTCGCCAACGGCGCGGTCTCCGCCGAACGCGAAGCGCTGATGCAGCGTGCGGTGGCCGACGGAACCACCTCGGTCGGGCTACCCGCGTTCCCGCACCCCAGCTGGGTGCACGCGCCCAACGACACCAAGATCACCAACCGCTACTACCGGGAGACCCCGGGCGACATCGAGGTGACGTTCCCGTGAGCCAGACCCACCCGCGGACCAGACAATCCTCCGCGCCCGGGCGCGTCGTCCTCGTCAGCCGCATCTTCGCGCCGGAGCCCTCGGCGGCGTCCTTCCGCCTCGCCGCACTGCGGGACGCGCTGGTCGCGCGTGGCCGGCGAGTCGACGTCCTCTCCAGCACCGCCCCCGGCGAACACGGGACCACCCGCACCACGACCGACGCCGGAGGCGCGATCCGGCGCTGGCCGGTGCTGCGCAACAAGGACGGCTACGTCCGGGGGTATCTGCCCTACCTGTCGTTCGACGTCCCGGTGCTCTTCCGGCTGCTCGCCGGTCGCCGACCCGACGTGATCGTCGTCGAGCCGCCCCCGACCACCGGCACCGTCGTCCGGCTCGCGGCAGCCCTGCGTCGCGTTCCCTACGTCTACTACGCCGCAGACGCCTGGGCCGAGGCGGCTGTGACCACAGGGGCGCCGCGTCCGGTGACCCAGCTGCTCGCCGCGATCGAGAAGCGCGCGTGGCGCGGCGCGGCGTCCGTCTTGACGGTCTACCCGGCCATGGAACGGCGAATCCGTGACCTTGAGCCGGACGCCGCCGTCGCCCTGGTCGGCCACGGTGCCGACACCTCGGTGTTCCGCCCCGACGGTCCCCTCGCTCCGGAGACGCACCCCTACCTCGTCTACGCCGGGACGGCTTCGGAGGTGCACGGCGCCTCGGTGTTCATCGACGCCCTCCCTGCGGTCCTCGCGCAGGTCCCCGATGCGCGGGTGTACTTCATCGGGCAAGGTGAGGAGCGCGTCGCGATGGAGGCGGCGGCGTCACGACTGCCGCCCGGGTCGGTCCACTTCCTGCCCCGCCTCCCGCCCGAGGAAACGGCCACCTGGATCCGGGGAGCGCGTGCCGCGCTCGCGAGTGTCCGGCCCGGTCCCTACGGCTTTGCCCTCGCCACCAAGGTGTACGCGGCCGCCGGCTGCGGCGTCCCGGTCCTGTACGCCGGCGGGGGAGAGGGCCGGGCTTTGGTGCTCGCCAACGGGCTGGGGGACGCGGTCGATCACGACGTGGACGCCGTCGCCGCGGGCATGATCGCCGCCTTGCGACGCCCACCCGACGCCGAAGCTGCCCGTCGCCGCGTCGCCTGGACGCTGCGCGAGGCGTCGCTGCAGGCGGCCGCCGACCGGGCGGCGGGGGTCGTGATCGGCGTCGCGGAGCGGACGGCTTCGCGCGGGCAACGTGACTAGGCACGGCGGGTAGGAGCGGTCGATAGGATGTGCCTGCTCCGGGTCGGGGCAGGCTGAAGGAGGCACAGTGACCAAGACCCTCGTGGTGCTCGGGCAGGGCTACGTGGGCTTGCCCCTCGCGCAGGCAGCGGTCCGGGCGGGCTGGCGGGTGTTCGGCTTCGACGTCAACGCGGCCGTCGTCGACCGGCTCAACGACGGCCACTCGCACGTGGACGATCTCAGCGACGACGACATTGCCGCCATGCTGGCTGCCGGCTACTGCGCCACCGCCGACGCGGCCCTCATCGGCGAGGCCGACGTGGCCACCATCTGCGTGCCGACCCCGTTGGGCGACGACGGGGCCCCCGACCTGCGCGCTGTCCGGGCGTCCGCCGAACTCGTCGGCGCGCACCTGAAGCAGGGCGCGACGGTCGTGCTGGAGTCAACCAGCTACCCGGGAACCACCGATGGCGTCGTTCTGCCCATCATCGAGGCGCACGGCCACGCCCACGAGCGCGACTTCCTGCTGGCCTTCTCTCCCGAACGGGTCAACCCCGGCTTCCCCGAGTACGGGATCCACAACACCCCGAAGCTCGTCGGAGGTGTGAGCCCACGGGCCACCGACGCCGCTGCCGCGTTCTACGGCAGCTTCGTCGAGACGGTCGTGCCGCTGTCGGGGGCCCGCGAGGCGGAGACCGCGAAGCTGCTCGAGAACACCTACCGCCATGTCAACATCG
The DNA here is from genome assembly GCF_029977985.1 of Propioniciclava sp. Taxonomy (GTDB): domain Bacteria; phylum Actinomycetota; class Actinomycetes; order Propionibacteriales; family Propionibacteriaceae; genus Propioniciclava. Next base: position 2,186 of record NZ_JARKOT010000180.1, read on the forward strand.
CGCTCGTCAACGAGATGGCGATCCTCTGCCACGAGTTGGGCATCGACATCTGGGAGGTGATCCGTGGGGCCGCGACCAAGCCGTTCGGATTCCAGGCGTTCCGGCCCGGCCCGGGTGTGGGCGGGCACTGCATCCCGATCGACCCGAACTACCTCGGCTACGAGGTCCGCCGCTCGCTGGGGCGCGAGTTCCGTTTCGTGGGGCTCGCCCAGGAGGTCAACCACGCCATGCCGGCCTACGTGGTGAGCCGTCTCGCGGAGCTTCTCAACGACCGGTCGCTGCCGCTGCGGGGCACCACCGTCCTCGTGCTCGGCGTCACGTACAAGCCCGACATCGCCGATCAGCGCGAGTCGCCGGCGCTCGAGATCGGGCAGCTGCTGCTCGACCGTGGTGTCGACCTCGTCTTCCACGATCCCTTCGTCGAACAGTGGCACGTCGCGGGCACGACGCTCGACCGGGTGCCCGATCCGGTGGCGGCCGCTGCCACGGCGGACGCCGTGCTCGTCCTGCAGAATCACCGCAGCTATGCGATGGACGCCATCGTGGCCGCCGCGAAGGTCGTCTTCGACACCCGGGGGGTGGCTGCCGGGAGTTCAGTGGTGCGCCTGTGACCGGATCGGCCACTCCGCGCGTCCTGCACATCAACGACTGCGCGTTCAGCACCACCAATCTCATGACGGCGGCCCGCCGCTGCGGGCTCCCGTGGCGCTACCAGCCGCTCACGGTCACCGATCCGTCGTGGCACGGCGTCGGGCGAATCGTGCGCCGCGGAGTGCGTGGTGCGGGCTGGCTGGCGCGGCTGGCGGCCAACGCCGCCCGTGCCGACCTGCTGCACATCCATTTCGCGACGGTGGTGCAGCACACCGGCTGGGTGCCCCGCCCCTACGTCCTCCACCTCCACGGCACCGACATTCGCAGTTACCAGTACGACCCCCACCTCGGCCCCCTCGTCCGCCGAGCGGTCGAGGGTGCGCGGGCCGTCCTCTACTCGACGCCTGACCTGGCTCCCCACATCCGCTGGCGCGAGGATGCTCGCTTGTTCCCGGTGCCCATCGACGTCGCCGCCTTGCCGACGTGGCAGCCCGATCCCGTGCCCACCGTGTTCTTCGCTTCCCGCTGGGACGAGGTGAAAGGATCCGGCGTCCAGCTCGCGGCGGCGCGCGCACTCGGCACCTTGGCGGGTGTGCGGATCCTCGGCATCGACTGGGGACCGGACGCCGCGGCCGCGCGCGCCGCGGGCGTCACCTTGCTCCCTCGGCTGGCCCACGCCGACTTCCTCGCCGCCCTCGCCCGCGCCCACGTCGTCGTCGGCCAGCCCACGGGCATGCTCGCCGCGAGCGAACTCGAGGCG
>NZ_JARKOT010000183.1 GCF_029977985.1 Propioniciclava sp.
GATGGCCTGGGCGGCGAACTCGGTGAGGGTGCGCGCGCCGGCGTAGGTGCAGGACGACCGGACGCCGGAGACGATGAAATCGAGCAGATCCTCCACGCCGGGACGGGCCGGGTCGAGGTACATCCGGGAGCTCGAGATGCCCTCCTCGAACAGGGACGCGCGGGCCCGGTCGAACGCCGACTGGGTGCGGGTACGGGCGCGGACGGCGCGGGCCGACGCCATCCCGAAGGACTCCTTGTACGGACGTCCGTCCGAGGCGTACAGCAGTTCGCCGGGGGACTCGTGCGTCCCGGCGAACCAGGAGCCGATCATCACCGCGCCCGCGCCGGCGGCCAGAGCGAGCGCGACGTCGCGGGGGTGCCGGACGCCGCCGTCCGCCCACACGCTCTTGCCCGCCTCGGCGGCCTCCTGCGCGCACTCGAGGACGGCGGAGAACTGGGGACGGCCGACGCCGGTCTGCATCCGGGTGGTGCACATGGCGCCCGGGCCGACACCGACCTTGACCACGTCCGCGCCGGCCTCGATCAGGTCGGCGGTGCCGTCCGCGGTGACCACGTTGCCGGCCACGATCGGCACGCGGCGGCCGGACGCGGCCACGACCGTGCGGCAGCGTTCGACGGCCGAGATCATCCGCTCCTGGTGGCCGTGGGCGGTGTCCATCACGAGGACGTCGGCACCGGCCTCGAGCAGCGCCTCGGCGCGGCGCTCGACGTCGCCGGAGATGCCGACGGCCGCGCCGATGCGCAGCCGTCCGGCCGCGTCGAGGGCAGGGGCGTACAGGGCGGCGCGCAGGGCGGACTTCACGGTCATCAGTCCGACCAGGCGCCCGTCGGCGACGGCGAGCGCGGCCTTGTGCCGGCGAGCGGTCAGCTCGTCGAACACCTCGGTGGGCGTGGCGTCGGGGGACACGATGGTGAGGTCGGTGAGCATCGCCTCGTGCACCTGGGCGAACCGGTCCATGCCCTCGGCCTCGGAGTCTGAGATCGTGCCCAGCGGGGCGCCCGAGCCGTCCACCACGACGACGAGCCCGTGCGCGCGCTTGGGCAGCAGCAGCAAGGCCTCGCCGATGGTGGCGTGCGGGCCGATCGTCAGCGCGGTCTCGAACACTGTCGGGGCGGCCTTCACCTTGCCGATCGCGGTGGCGACGATGTCGACCGGCAGGTCCTGCGGGATGATCGCGATCCCGCCGCGCCGGGCGACCGTCTCGGCCATCCGCCGTCCGGCGATCGCGGTCATGTTCGCCACGATCAGCGGCAACGGCAGGCCGAGCCCGTCCGTGCTGGTCAGGTCGACGTCGAGCCGCGACGTGACGGACGAGCGCCGTGGCGCCATGAACACGTCGTCATAGGTCAGGTCGTACTCGGGCTTGCCGGTGAGGAAACGCACCGCACAAGGGTACCGGGCGCCGGGTCGGGATCCGTGGAGTCGCGTTGCCGGACCGGTGACGGGGATCCCGGCGTCCGCCGGGATGACGTCCTCGTCATCCCGGGCTTGACCCGGGATCTCGGCGTTCGCCGGCACGACAAGGACGGCCGTGGCTCAGCCGTGGATCAGCACCAGTCCGGGCGCACCGTTCGGGGCCTCTGGGCCGTGGCCGAGCGGACGGTAGCCCATCCGCCGGTACAGACGGCGGGCCGGGGTGTCCTGGTCGGGGACCAGCAGCCAGTGGACGGCTGAGACGGACGCGACCATCGTCCGCTTGAGCAACTCGAAGCCGAGGCCGTGCCGGGTGAAGGACGGGTGCACCGCGAGCAATTGGACGGCGAACGAACCGTCCAGCTGACCGGATGCGTCCCCGAGGCCGGCGGACAGCTCGGCCGACCAGTCGTCCTGCTGCTCGGCCCAGTGCCACGGGTGCCCGTAGCCGAAGCCGACCAGCTCACCCACCTCCCTGGCGGTGACCACGACGAGATCCGACCGGTCCAGTGCGAGGTCGTAGAGCGTCGCGTACAGGCCGGCCACCTCCGCCGGCTCCGCCAACGGCGGACGGGCGGACGCCAGCGCGTACAGCTGCTCGACCTCGGCGGCCGCCGGCAGCGCGGAACCCGTCCGGGCCACTTCGACCAGGGGGCTCAGTGCTCGTCCCCCGGATCGGAACCCTCGAGCACCGGGGTGTCCCCGTGCTCGACCGCGGCCGGGCTGCCGTCCGGTACGCCCGCCTCGATCACGCCGTGGTGCGCTGCCGCGGCGATCTCCTCGGCGGTCGGCTTGGGCACCTGGCCCGCGGCGTACCACGCCGACAACCGTCGCCGCAGCCGGCCGACCTTCCTGCCGTTCGGCACCAGCGGCGCCGGCTGCGGGTGCCGGGTCAGGTCGTAGGCCTCAGCCTGCGAGATCGGCGCGTGCGCCTCGCTGTAGCCGCCCTCGGCGTTGCGGACGATCACGCCCGACTCCGAGCCGTGCAGCACCCGGTCGCGGTCGGCCCGCTGCAGCGAGAGGCAGATCCGCTTGGTGACGATGAACGCCAGCACCGGCACCACGAACACCGCCACCCGCATGAAATAGGTGACGTCGTTCAGCGACACGTGGAACGTGGTGGCGATGATGTCGTTGCCGCCAGCCAGCCAGAACATGCCGTAGGCGGCCATGCCGGCCACGCCGATCCCCGTCCGCACCGGTGCGTTCCGCGGCCGGTCGAGCAGGTGGTGTTCGCTCTTGTCCCCGGTGATCCACGCCTCGATGAACGGGTACAGCGCCAGCCCGGTGAACAACAGGCCCATCAGTCCCACGCCCGGCAGGAAGATGTTCCACGACCAGGTCGTGCCGGCGATGTGCCACTCCCAGTTCGGGATGATCCGGATCGCGCCCTCGACGAAGCCCATGTACCAGTCCGGCTGCGAGCCGGCGGTGACCTGCGCGGGGTTGTAGGGGCCGTACAGCCAGACCGGGTTGATCTGCATCAGGGCGCCCATCAGGATCGTGACGCCGAACACGATGAAGAAGAAGCCGCCGGCCTTCGCCACGTAGATCGGGAAGAACGGG
>NZ_JARKOT010000189.1 GCF_029977985.1 Propioniciclava sp.
GCCCGCGCAGGCGCTCCCAGACGTCGCGCCGGTCGTGGGGTTCGAGGTCGGCGAGCATGTCCTCGATGGCCGCCGTGTACAACTCGACGCGGGACTGGGCGGGCAGGTACAGCCAGGCGCGTCCGTCGAGCTGGCGGACCACTGTCCCCTTCTTCGCGAGGCGGTCGAGCACGGTCATGACAGTGGTGTAGGCGATCTCGCGACGCCCCCGCAGTTCCTCGTGCACGTCGCGCACGGAGGTGGGTGCCGAGCGGCGCCACAGGGCGTCCATCACGGCCTGCTCGAGCTCTCCCAGGATCGACACCTCGTCATGGTAACCCGACGACTGGCCCCAGTACGACACCTAGTAGTACATTCCGCCGCATGGATCCGGTAACCATTGCCCGCTGGCAATTCGGCATCACCACCGTGAACCACTTTTTCTTCGTACCGGTGACGATCGCCTTGTCGCTGCTCGTGGCCGTCATGCAGACCTTCTGGTTCCACACCGGCCACGACAAGTACCTCCGCCTCACGAAGTTCTTCGGCAAGCTCTTCCTCATCAACTTCGCCATGGGTGTCGTGACGGGCATTGTGCAGGAGTTCCAGTTCGGCATGAACTGGTCGGAGTACAGCCGCTTCGTGGGCGACATCTTCGGCGCTCCGCTCGCTCTGGAGGCGCTGCTGGCGTTCTTCCTCGAGTCCACCTTCCTCGGCCTGTGGATCTTCGGCTGGGACAAGCTCTCCAAGGGCGTCCACCTCGCCACGATCTGGCTGGCCGCCATCGGCACCATGCTGAGCGCGATCTTCATCCTCGCCGCCAACAGCTTCATGCAGAACCCCCAGGGCGCCACCTACAACCCCCTCACCGACCGCGCCGAGATGACCGACTTCGTCGCCCTCTTCTCCAATCCGGTCTTCCTCGCGACGTTCCCGCACCAGATGGCGGCCGCCTACATGACCGCGGGTGGTTTCGTCGTCGCCGTCTCCGCCTGGCACCTCGCCCGGCTGAACAAGGCCAACCGCACCGAGGCGGAGGACGCCGACCTGGAGGCCTTCCGGTGGTCGACCAAGTTCGGGGCGTGGGTGCTGCTCGTCGCCGGGTTCGCCGTGCTGGTGACCGGCGACTTCCAGGGCAAGGTCATGTATGAGGTGCAGCCCATGAAGATGGCCGCCGCCGAGGCGCTGTACGAGACCGCCGGCGGCAACGGCGAGATGGCCCCCTTCTCGCTGCTCACCATCGGCTCCCTCGACGGCAGCGAGCCCCTCTTCGAGCTGCACGTGCCCGGTGTCCTCGGCTTCCTCGCCAAGGGCGACCCGTACGCCGAGGTCCAGGGCATCAACAACCTCAACGCCGCCTACCAGCAGGGCCAGCTCGTCAACGAGGACTCCGCGCTGCAAAGCGCGTACTCCGACAAGCTCGCCACGGTGGGCCTCACCGACTTCCGGCCGAACATCCCGGTCAGCTACTGGACGTTCCGCATCATGATGACGCTCGGCTTCATCGCCATGGGCATCGCCGCGGTGACCCTCTTCCAGCTCTACCGCAAGAAGCTGCCGAAGGAGTCGGTGCTCTTCTCGCTGACGATGTTCGCCGTCGTGCTCGGCCCGCTGTTCGCCAACTCGGCCGGCTGGATCTTCACCGAGATGGGCCGCCAGCCCTGGATCGTCGCCGGGGTGCTGCCCACGGCGTCCGCGGTGTCACCGGGCGTGGGCGTGGGCAGCGTCCTCACCACGATGATCCTCTACACCGTCGTCTACGGGGCGCTCGCCGTCGTCGAGGTGGGGCTCATGGCCAAGTACGTCCGCTCGGGGCTGCCCGACGCGACGCCCGTCGAGATCAAGGGTGAGGACGACGTCCTCTCCTTCGCCTACTGAGAAGGAGACCCACGATGCTTCTCGCCACTGAACCCACCACGCTGCAGGTCGTCTGGTACCTGCTGATCGCCGTCCTGTGGATCGGCTACCTCGTCCTCGAGGGCTTCGACTACGGCGTCGCCATGCTCATCCGCGTTCTCGGCAAGAACGAGAAGGAGCGCCGCGTCATCGTCAACACGATCGGCCCGCTCTGGGATGGCAACGAGGTCTGGCTGCTGACCGCTGGCGGCGCCACGTTCGCGGCCTTCCCGGGCTGGTACGCAACGCTGTTCTCGGGGCTCTACCTGCCGCTGTTCCTCATCCTGCTCGGCCTCATCGTCCGCGGGGTCGCGTTCGAGTACCGCGCCAAGAACCCGGACGCCGCCTGGCGCTCCCGCTTCGACCTCATGGCCGCGGTGGGCTCGTTCGTGGTCGCCCTCGTCTTCGGCGTCGGTTTCGCGAACTTCATCATCGGCCTGCCCGTCGAGATGGCCCCCGGGTCGCAGCACCTCTACGTGTTCTCGGGCGGCTTCTGGAGCCTGTTCAGCCCGTTCGCCCTGCTCTGCGGGGTGGTGCTCGTGGTGCTGTTCCTGTTCCACGGCGCCAACTTCATCGCCCTGAAGACGCGGGGGGTGGTCCACGACCGTGCGGAGGCGCTCGCGGCCAAGATCGGGCTCGGCGCCATCGCCGGCGGGGCGGTCTACCTGCTGTGGGCGAACCTGGCGTACGGCATCGGGGTGATCGGCTGGCTGCTCACGCTGGTGGCGGCCGGGGCGCTCATCGGCAGTTGGGTCGCCACTCGCGCCGGTCGCGACGGCTGGGCGTTCGTCGGCACCACGCTCGCCATCCTCGCCGTCGCCGTGTGGATCTTCGTCCGCATGTGGCCGAACCTCGGCTTCGACAACAGCGCCGTCGAGGTGCCCCTCGACCGCGTGAGCGCCGCCTCCACCGAGCTCACCTTGTCGATCATGACCGGCGCCGCGGTCGTGTTCGTCCCGATCGTCCTCGTCTACCAGGCGTGGTCGATCTGGGTGTTCCGCAAGCGGATCAGCACGAAGAACATCCCCGACGACGTGTCGGTCGCCGCGTAACCTGTCGGGGTGTCACAGCAAGTCCTGCCCGCCGGCGGCGTCTCTTCGGACGCCGCCGGCGGCACTTTGCCTCCCCGGGCGTCCGCCGCGCGCGGCCCCCTCGACCCGCGCCTCGTCCGCCGGGTGGCCGCCACCCGCTGGTACCTGGCCGGCGGCGTCGCCATCGGGTGCCTGGTCGCCGGGCTGACGATCGCGCAGGCGCGGGTGCTGTCGCGAGCCATGACGGCGGTCTTCGACGCAGCGCCCGGGTTCGACTACCTGACCCCCACCGCCGGCACCGGGGCGTGGCCGGCGCTGGGGGCCACCGTGCTGGCCCTGGCGGCCATCTTCGGGGGCAAGGCCTTGCTGACGTGGGCGAACACCTGGCTCGCCCACCGCACCGCGGCGGCCGTCAAGTCGCAGCTGCGGCGCGACGTGGTGGCCGCACGCCTGGCCCACCCCCTCGCCGACCGGTCGTCGCCGGCCGGGCTCGTCACCCTCACCACGGTCGGGCTCGACGCGTTGGACGGCTTCTACGCGAAGTACCTTCCGCAGTTGCTGCTGGCCGTCACGGTGCCCGCGATCGTCGGGGTCGCCATCCTCACCGCGGACGTGACGTCGGCCGTCATCATCGCGCTGACCCTGCCGCTGATCCCGGTGTTCATGATGCTCGTGGGCTGGACGACCCAGGCGCGCACCCAGCGCCGCTGGCGCACCCAGCAACGCCTGGCCCGCCACTTCGCCGACCTGGTCACCGGCCTGCCCACCCTGCAGGTGTTCGGCCGGGCCCGCGCCCAGGCCGTGGGCCTGCGCAAGACCGAGGACGCCCACCGCGGCGAGACGATGGGCACGTTGCGTCTGTCGTTCCTGTCCGCGCTGGTGCTGGAACTGCTCGCCACGCTCAGCGTCGCGATCGTGGCGGTCACGGTGGGTTTCCGCGTCGTCGCCGGTGACCTCGACCTGGCGACCGCACTGTTCGTGCTCGTCCTCGCCCCGGAGGCCTACCTGCCCGTGCGTCAGGTCGGCGTCCATTACCACGACGCCGCCGACGGCATGGCGGCCGCCGACGAGGCGTTCGCGCTGATCGACGGCAACGGCCCGCCGCGGGCCGACGCGCCCCGCCCGGATGACGGCGGGGCCGTGGCATCCGTCCAGGGGTTGGGTCACACCTACCCGGGCAGTGCCGGGCCGGCGGTCGCCGGTGTGAGCTTCTCGGTAGCGCCCGGGGAGTTCGTGGTGCTCACGGGGCCCTCCGGCGGGGGCAAGACCACGGTGCTCAACGCGCTCGTGGGGTTCCTCGCGCCGAGCGCCGGAACCGTCGCCCGGCCGGAGCGGGAGCGCCTCGCCTACGTCGGCCAGGAGCCCGGCATGATCGCCGGCACGATCGCGGACAACGTGCGTCTGGGTGACCCGGGGGCCTCTTCGGCAGCGGTCACCGACGCGCTCGCCCGCGCCGGGGCACCCGGCATGGACGCCGCCCGTCCCGTCGGCGACGACGGCGAGGGGCTGTCGGCCGGCGAGCGGCGGCGGGTCGCCACCGCGCGAGCCCTCCTGCGCATCGACGCCGGCACCGACCTGCTGCTGCTCGACGAGCCCACCGCAGGCCTGGACGCCGACGCCGAGGCCGCCCTACTGCACAGCCTGCGCGGCACGGGCGTCGCGGCGGTCGTGGTGTCCCACCGCCCCGCGGTGCTCGCCGAGGCCGACCGGGTCGTCACGATCGGCGGTGCGCCGTGAACGGACTGCTGCGGCGGCTGGCGGGGGGCGTCCGGTGGGGCTGGGGACGCCTCGCGCTGGCCGTGCTGCTCGCGGCGGCGGCGTCCGCCTCCTCGGTGGCGCTCATGGGCGTGTCCGGCTGGTTGCTGTCGCGGGCGGCCGAACACCCACCCGTCATGTACCTGACCGCCGCCGCCGTCGGCGTCCGGGCGTTCGGCATCTCCCGGGGTGTGTTCCGCTACCTCGAGCGGCTCGTCGGACACGAGGCGGGGCTGCGGTTCCAGTCGGCGCTGCGGCTCGACACCTACGCAACGCTCGCCCGGACCACGTTGCTCGGACGCCGTCGCGGCGACCTGCTCACACGCATCGTCGCCGACACGGACGCCGTGCTCGACCTCGTCGTGCGGGTGTTCCTGCCGCTGGCGTCGGGGCTGTTCGTGGTGCTGGCGACCACGCTGGT
>NZ_JARKOT010000212.1 GCF_029977985.1 Propioniciclava sp.
TCGCCACCGTCGAAGACCTCGACGCCGTCGGGGTCGTAGGCCCACCAGGCCAAGGACTGTGGGTCGGCGAGGAGGTCGGCGAGGCGTCCGGGAGGGGTCGAGACGAACCGGCCGACACGCTGGGCCTGCGCCGGCGGGGGAAGGAGCCCGGGGGTCGGCGGGACCGTCTCGGCGGCCAGGGCATCGTCGGAGCCCTCCTTCAACTCGGCCACGAGGTCGTTCGGCAGGACGCCGTCGGCGGCGAGGAGGCGACGGGGGGCGTCCGCCTGCTTGAGGAGCTCGACGAGGCAGGCGTAGGTGTCGGGGTGCCGGGCGTCCACGATGCGGCGGGCGGCAGGAGTGAAGACGAGGTCGGGATGCCCGATCTCGCGCAGTTGGCGCGGCGGCAGCAGGAGGGGATCGGGATCGATGCCGAGGCTGCGGAGATCGGCGGCCTGGGCATCCCGGACGCGCTCGCGGGCCGACGCGAGCGTGACGCCGTGGCTGCCGAGGAGGCGGGCCGCGGCGCCGCCGAGGGCGAGGAGGCCGAGGTAGAGATGCTCGGTGTCCACCTCGCGGACGCCGACCCGTGCGGCCTCGCGCCAGCTCGCGTTGGCCCAGAGGAGGGCAAGGGTGATGTTCATGGTTCCTCAGTTCCTGGGGGCTCGGTGGAGGTCGGGGGAGACACGGCGGGCGAACTTCTTGTGGACGGCCTGCCGGGTGACGCCGAGATGTGTGGCGATGTCGGCCCAGGAGAGCCCGGCGCGCAGCGCGCTCTCGACCTGGGCGAGCTCGAGGGCGTCCGTCAGGCGCCGGAGGCTCGCCACCGCGGCGAGTCCCTGGGGGGGATCGCTGGTGTCCGCCGCGTGCGCCGCGATGCTGCGGGCGTCGGGGCCGGTGTTCTGGGGTGCGGGCATAGTGTCAATGTAGGTTGACGGGAAGGAGTTGTCAACTCAGGTTGCTCGCCGACCCGGGTTTTGACCGCGAGAATCTCGGCACGTGCCACGATTCCCTATGTCAGAAACGTGACAGTAGGGTCGGGGGGTGCGCATCGGGCCTCTGGAACTCCTCGTCATCGGGGTGATCGCGGTCATCCTGCTGCTCATGCTGTTCACGGCGCGCGACAGCCGGGCCGTGAACGTGGAACTGTCGGAGACGTTCGGCGATCCGCTCACGCCCAGCCCCGGACCCAACGCGATCCGGTGGGCGCTGGGCGTCCTGGATGAGGCCGGTGTCGACGCCGACTCGGACTCCCCCTACGCCGCTCGCCTCCTCATCGCCGCGCGCCCCGGACTCTCCCACAAGGCCGCGACGGCGCTGGTGAAAGCCATCGCCTGAAGCCCGCCCGTAAGCTGTCGCTGTGAACGACGCGCGCACCCTGCTGTTGGCCGAGGGCATCGGCGAGACCCGGCTCCCCGACGATCCCGCGCTCGCAGAGATCGTCGCCCGCTCCGACGGCCGCTTCCTCGACATCGTCGCCCAGTTCCCCGCCTCCCCGCTCGTCTGGGCTCTGCTCGCCGAGGGATCCCTCACCGCCCAGACGCCGCAGGGCGACATCACCGCCTACGCCTTTGCGCGCACCGGCTACCACCGCGGCCTGGACGCTCTCCGTCGCGCCGGCTGGCGCGGCAGGGGGCCGATCCCGTGGGAGCACGAGCCGAACCAGGGCTTCCTGCGGGCTCTCTGGGCGCTCGCCGTCGCCGCCGGCCGCATCGGCGAGACCAGCGAACACGACCGGTGCCTCCAGTTCCTCACCGAGGCCAGCCCGGACGCCCACGCGCACCTGAGCAGCCGTGAAGCCGAGCCGGCGGCGTCCCCTACGACCTCCGTGACCGGGGCTGCCACCGGACCCGCCGCACCCGCGGCGTCCACCCGCAGGCCGGCGCGCCGCTACGGCCCCAAACCTCCGCGCCGTGCCAGCAGACTGCGGCGCATCGACCCCGCGCGGCCGCCGCGCGGGCGGGTTTGGTAGACTCGCGCCGTAAGAGCCCGGCGGACCTTGCGCCGGGCTTTGGCGTGTGCAAGGAGGACTCACCATGCCGGGCATCGTCGTGATCGGAACCCAGTGGGGCGACGAGGGCAAGGGAAAGGCGACCGACCAACTCGGTGACGCGGTCGACTACACCGTGCGCTACTCGGGCGGCAACAATGCAGGCCACACGATCGTCGTGGGCGACGAGACGTACGCACTGCACTTGCTGCCCTCAGGGATCCTCAACCCGGGCATCCCGGTGATCGGGAACGGTGTCGTCGTCGACCTGGAGGTGCTGTTCTCCGAGATCGACGCGCTCAACGCCCGGGGCATCGACACGAGCCGCCTGATCATCTCGGCGAACGCCCACATCATCGCGCCCTACCACAAGACGCTCGACAAGGTGACCGAGCGGTTCCTCGGCAAGCGCAAGATCGGCACCACCGGGCGAGGTGTCGGCCCGGCCTACGCCGACAAGATCAACCGCGTCGGCATCCGCATCCAGGACCTCCTCGACGAGCAACTCCTGCGCGACAAGGTGGAGGCGGCGCTGGTCCAGAAGAACCAGCTGCTCGTGAAGGTCTACAACACCTTGGCGGTCGACCCGACCGAGGTGGCCGACCACCTGCTGAGCTTCGCCGACCGCGTCCGGCCGATGGTGCGCGATGTGGCCCGCGAGCTCAACGACGCCCTGGAGGCGGGCAAGCTCGTCGTGTTCGAGGGGGCGCAGGCCCATCACCTCGATGTGGATCACGGCACGTACCCGTACGTGACGTCGTCCAACCCGATCGCGGCCGGTGCGTGCACGGGCTCGGGGGTCGGCCCCACCCAGCTCGATCGCATCGTCGGCATCGCGAAGGCGTACACGACGCGCGTCGGCGAGGGACCGTTCCCCACCGAGCTCCTGGACGCCGACGGCGACCGGCTGCGCACCGAGGGCGGCGAGTTCGGCACGACCACGGGACGCCCCCGCCGCTGCGGCTGGTTCGACCCGCTCGTGGTGGAGGCCGCCTGCACGTACAACGGCGTCACCGACGTGTTCCTCACCAAGCTCGACATCCTCACCGGCTGGGACAAGATCCCGGTGTGCGTCGGCTACGACGTCGATGGTGAGCTGCGCGAGCACTACCCGGTGCTCATGGCCGACCTGCTGAAGGCCAAGCCGGTGTATGAGTACCTCGACGGCTGGACCGAAGACATCTCCGGCTGTCGCACCTTCGCCGAACTGCCCGCTACCACTCAGGCGTACGTCCGCCGCCTCGAGGAACTGATCCGCTGCCGCATCTCCGGCATCGGCGTCGGCCCGGGGCGCGAGCAGGTCGTGATGATCAACGACCTCATCTGAGGTGACCACGCTCCTCTACGACGCCGACTGCGGCTTCTGCACGCGGACGGCCACGTGGCTCGGGCGTTGGCTGCGCGTCGCGCCGCTGCAGGCTTCCGATCTGGATGCTCTCGGCGTGGACGTCGCCCGCGCCGAACGGGAGCTTCCGGCGGTGCTGCCGTCGGGCGAGGTGCGCTACGGGGCGGCCGC
>NZ_JARKOT010000206.1 GCF_029977985.1 Propioniciclava sp.
TCATCCAACACCAACGCCACCGCGTTAGCTTTATACTCCGCCGTGAAATGCCTCCGCGTAGATCCCATAATCAGCTCCCCTTCACCCTATCGGGAACCGCAAACCTCACCAGTGTCCACCAAACCGGGAACGGTCCACACCGAACCCGCCGCGCTAGGCCGCGCCGACGGCGACAGCGTCTACACCGTCGCCCGCTCCACCTGGCACACCTCCCGCCGGATCGTCGCGGCCGAACACCGCCTCGTCGACGCAGCCGGACGCCGCGGCGGCCACCAGGTGCCCACCCCGGCCGTCGAAGTCGCCCTCATCGAGGCGGCCGCGAACCGCACCCCGCTCAACCCCGGCCAGGTCGCCCTCGTCCGCGAGATGGCCACCAGCGGAGCCCGCCTCCAACTCGCCATCGCCCCCGCCGGTTCCGGCAAGACCACCGCCATGCGCGCCCTCGCCACCGCCTGGCGCAACGGCGGCGGCACCGTCGTCGGCCTCGCACCGTCGGCCGCCGCGGCCGCCCAGCTGGGCGCCCAGATCGACACCCACGCCGACACGATGGCCCTGCTCACCCACGCCCTGAACCACCGGCGACCGCTCCCCGCGTGGGCCGACCGCATCGGGCCCACGAGTCTGGTCATCATCGACGAAGCCGGTATGGCCGACACCCTCTCGCTGGACCAGGTCGTCGAGTTCGTCCTCGACCGCGGCGGATCCGTGCGGCTCATCGGCGACGACCAGCAACTCGCCGCGATCGGCGCCGGCGGCGTCCTCCGCGACATCCAAGCCACCCACGGCGCCGTCCAGCTCAACGAACTCGTTCGGTTCGCAGACCCCGCCGAAGGCGCCGCCAGCCTCGCCCTGCGCGCCGGCGACCCCGAAGCGCTCGGCTTCTACCTCGACAACCACCGCGTCCACGTCGGCGACCTCGGAACCTGCGCCGACCAGGTCTTCGCCTCTTGGCTCGTTGCCCGCCACGCCGGCGCGGACGCCCTCATGGTCGCCCCCACCCGGACGCTGGTCGCCGAACTCAACGCCCGCGCCCAGGCCCACCTCCACGATGGCAATCACCCCACGCCCACCGTGGCCCTCGCCGACGGCAGCCACGCGGCGGTCGGCGACCTCATCATCACCCGCCTGAACGACCGTCGACTGCGCACCACCGGCACCGACTGGGTCCGCAACGGCGACCGCTGGACCATCACCGGCATCGCCACCAACGGGGACCTCCGCGCGATCCACCAGACCAACCGGCAGACCGTGATCCTGCCCACCGCCTACGTCAACGAGTCCGTCGAACTCGGCTACGCCTGCACCATCCACGGCGCCCAGGGCGTCACCGCCGACGTCCTGCACGGCATCGCCACCGGCGCCGAAACCCGCCAGCAGCTGTACACGATGCTCACCCGCGGCCGGTACGCCAACCACGTCCACCTCGAAGTCGTCGGCGACGGCGACGCCCACTCCCTCATCCGGCCCGAGGCGATCATCCCGCCCACCGCCACCGACCTCCTCGAACGCATCCTC
>NZ_JARKOT010000228.1 GCF_029977985.1 Propioniciclava sp.
AAGGATCATGCCCATCCGGCCGTGCTCGTTCATGAGAGCGCGGCTGCCCTCGGCGAACACGGCGTAGGTGTTGATGTCGCCGCGCCCCGCCAACGGGTAGCGACCCGAAACTCGCAGCAGATGCGACTCACCGGCGGCGCGACGCAACGCGCCCAGGTACGCGTCGTGCAGCGCCGGGTTGGACGCTTCGAGGGCTTGGATGAGGCGCTTGCGGGCCGCCGCGTTGGGAGCCGCGGCGATCAGGGGGTCTCGGACCGCGAAGAACTCCTGTTCCTGCAGCTTCACCCGTTCCCACGGCGGGTTGCCGAGAACGACATCGAATCCGCCGCGCCATCCGGGTCCGTCGGCTGGTCCGCCAGGTCGGAAGAGGTGCGGGAACTCCAGGTGCCAGTGGAAGAACCGGTACTCGGCGGCGAGTTCGTGGACGGTCGCGAGGGTGGCTGGTGGCAGCGCTTCGCCACGTGCGAGGGCTTGCAGGCTGCGGTCGGTGATGGGCTTGGGTCCGCCCGGCTGTTTGGGCCACACGAACGCGGCGCACCAGGCGTCCGCGACTAGACGCTGCTGTTGGAGCGCCGGATTGGCCTCGAGGGCCTTGAGTCGCTGTTGGCGGACCTGGATGTCCGCCAGCGACGCAGGACGCACGCCACCGATCAGCGCACCCAGTTCGCCCGCGACGGCGGCGTCCAGGGTGGGTGAAGAGTCGTCTCCGAACAGGTCGTCCTGCCCGGAGCGTTCGGCCTTGTTCTGCTTCTTCAGGGCCGCGACGATCTTCTTGTCGTCGCCCTCGAGTGCTGCGAACGCGTCGTCGGGAACGCCCAGCGCGACGAGCGCTGGGGTGGCGCCGATCAGGGAGTTGCCGACCTTGATCTGGGCGTCGAGGAATGCGAGCGGGCGTCCGGGATCGAGGGTCTCCAGCCACAGGGACACCTTGGCCAGTTCGGCGGCCAGGGGGTTGAGGTCGACGCCGTAGATGCAGCGGCCGACCACGTCGGCCAGCGCTTCTCGGACCCGCTCGGGCGGTGGTTCGGGGTCGCCGGTCCGGATGGCCGCGACGCGCTTGGCGATCCGTCGTGCGGCGGCTACCAGGAAGTGCCCCGATCCGCAGGCCGGGTCACACACGGTCAAAGCCAGCAAGGCGGCCTCGGGGTTGGGGTCCCGCTCGGCGCGGTCGAGCACAGGGTCCAGGGCCGAGTCGAGGAGGCAGTCGATCAGCGAGGTGGGCGTGTAGTACGAACCCGTCGACTTGCGGTCGTTGCCCGCGGCCGACA
>NZ_JARKOT010000258.1 GCF_029977985.1 Propioniciclava sp.
TGGTCGAGGGGCGGCACGTGCTCACCTGCAACGGCGTCCCGGTGCCCATGTCGAGCGCCGGCGGACCCGACCGTGTGGGCGGCGTCCGATTCCGTGCGTGGGCGCCGCCCTCGGCGCTGCACCCGTCGATCGGCATCCACAGCCCGCTCGACTTCGACCTCGTCGACACGTGGAACGGCCAGTCGCTCGGCGGCTTCACCTACCACGTCGTGCACCCGGGAGGCCGCAGCTACGACCGGTACCCGGTCAACGCGGCGGAGGCCGAGTCGCGGCGCAACAGCCGGTTCGTGCCCAACCGCACCTCGGGGGCCGTCGACATGAGCGCGTGGCCGCCGGAGTCCAGCCTGCTCGCCGGCATGCCGGGCGAATACCCAGCCACGCTGGACCTGCGGCGCTTCGACCGCGGTCACAGCGAGTAGCCTCGGACCTCATGACGGCGCAACCCACAGACGCTGCCAACGCCCTCCTCGACGGCTACGCCGAGCGGCTCACCCATCCGAATCCCTCCTTGCCGCTCGGCACGGCCCGTGGCGTCGACGCCCTCGCCGCGGCCCGGGGGGCGTCCGCGCTGCTGCCGGACGCAATCACGCGGTTCGGCACGCTCGGCCTGCAGACACGCCGGCGGACCGTCGAGCGGCTCATCGCCGACGACGGCATCACGTACGGCGGTTCGACCCCCGACCGGCCCGCCCGGCCGTGGTCACTCGACCCGCTCCCGCTCGTCCTCGAGGCCCGCGAGTGGGCCACCCTCGAAGCCGGCCTCGCCCAGCGGGCACGCTTGCTGGACGCCGTCATGGCCGATCTCATCGGCCCGCGCCGGCTGCTCCACTTCGGCGTGCTGCCCGCCGAGATCGTCGCCGGCCACCCCGGTTTCCTCGTCCCCGCGCACGACATCAAGAGCCAGGGCGGGCACGCGCTGCCGATGGTGTCCTTCGATCTGACCCGCGACCCGTCGGGGGCGTGGACCGTGCTCGCCGACCGCACCCAGGCGCCGTCCGGCGCCGGCTACGCCATGGCCAACCGCCGCATCATTGCGCGTGCCATGGAGCCGGTGCACCGCTCGGCCAACCTGCGCCGTCTGCGCGGCTGGTTCGACATCCTCCAGGCCGCCCTCCAGGACGCCGCGCCCACCGGCGTCGAGGACGTACCGCGCGTTGTCCTGCTCACATCGGGGCCCGGCAGCGAGACGGCCTATGACCAAGGGCTGTTGTCGATCCTGCTCGGCCACCCGCTCGCCCAGTCGGACGATCTCGTGCTGCGCGATGGACGCCTCTGGCTCCGCACCACCGGGCGGCTGGAGGCGGTCGACGTCGTCCTGCGCCGCGTCGACCCGGACTGGTGCGACTCACTCGACCTGCTGCCCCAGTCGCGCCTGGGCGTCCCCGGGCTGGTGGCGGCGGCGCGCCGCGGGGCCGTCAGCATCGTCAACCCGCTGCGCGCCGGCCTCCTCGAGAACCCCGGCCTCGTGCCGTTCCTCGGCGCCGCCAGCCGCTACCTGCTCGGCGAGGACCTCGCCCTCCCCCAACCCGCCACCTGGTGGTGCGGCGACGAGGCCTCGCGGCGGCATGTCCTGGCCCATCTCGGCCAGCTGATCGTGAAGCCGATCGCCCGCGCCTGGGCCACCGCCGACCGCCCCGGCTGGCTGCTCAGTGCGGGTGAGCAGGAGCGTCTGCGTGCGCGTATCGAGGCCCAGCCGTGGGCCTGGTCGGCGCAGGAACCCGTCGTCCCGATGACGGCCCCGGTCGTCACCAACCTCGGCCTGGAACCGCGCAACGCCGTCCTGCGCACGTTCGGCGTCGCGCTCGACGACGACGTGCACTTCCTGCCCGGCGGCCTCGGCCGCGTGGCGGCCACCGCCGACGCGTTCGTGGTGACCAACCAGTCGGGCGCCGCCTCAAAGGACGTCTGGGTGTTCGAGGCCGAGGGGGTCCCCCGCCCGCGCGTCGACCTGGACGCCCACGTCCGCACCCGCGCCCTCATCACCGACGCGCAGTTGCCGGGCCTCACGCCCCGGTCGGCCGACAATCTGTACTGGATGGGCCGCTACGCCGAACGCGCGGAGTTCGTCTCCCGGATGCTCATCGTCGCCGACAACATGGTCGAGGACCACGCAGGGCGTCCGGGCACCCCCGGCCACGCCGCGATGCGCGCGGTGCTCGCCGCCGTCACCGAAGTCACGACGGTGCGTCCGGGCTTCACCGGCCCGGACGCCGACGGGCGGATCGCCGATCCTGGCCCCCATCTCGTCCGGCTGCTCACCGACGCCGACACGCCCGGCACACTGGCGAACAGTGTCCGGCGCGCGGTGAACGCCTCGTTCGTGGTGCGCGAGCTGCTGAGCCTCGACACGTCGGCCGTCCTCTCCCGGCTGCAGCGCACCGTGACAGACGCCCGCGCCGACGGCGCCGACGTCGCCGTTCAGCATTTCGCGACCCGTTCGCTCGACTCGACGCTCGCGCTCTCCGGGCTGATCTCCGAGAGCCTCGTCCGCGACGCCACGTGGGCGTTCCTCGATGCCGGACGCCGCGTCGAGCGAGCCCAGACCACCCTGCGGCTGCTGCGCAACACGATCGCCCTGCCCGGGTCGCCCGTCTCGGAGGCGATGCTCACCGAGTCGGTGCTGCGCGTCGGCGACAGCCTCATCACCTACCGCCGTCGCATGGCCGCCGGCGTGGGCTCGCCGCGACCGGTCGCCGCCGCGCTCGACCTCCTCGTGACCGACGCCACCAACCCGCGCTCGATCCTGTTCCAGGTGGAGAAGCTGCGCGACGCACTCGTGCACGCCCCCGACCCGCGCGTCAGCGAGCGGGTGCGCCAAGCGCTCACGTTCGTCCGTGGCCTCGACCTGGAGGCACTCTCGCGCGGCCAGCGCCTCGATCTCGTCGACGCCCTGGTGGAGCTGGAGCAACTGTTGCGCGGCCTGTCGGACGCGATCGTCGACACGCATTTCCGGGCCCAGGCCCCCCAGAGCAGCTTCGCCGTCGCCGAACTCGCAGGAGGCCGGGCATGAGCGCCGACCATTACGCGCCCCGCCGGTACGAGGTGCGCCACGAAACGGCCTACACCTACGAGCAGGATGTGACGACCTCGTTCGCCCGCGCCTGCCTGCGGCCGCGCGAGACCCCCTTCCAGCGCATCGAGGATCACACCATCTCGATCAGCCCGACGCCCGACGTGCTCGACGAGCACACCGATCTGTTCGGCAACCACAGCCACTACGTCGAGATCCAGACACCCCACACCGCGCTCGTCGTCATCAAGCGCAGCATCGTCGAGGTCGCCTTCGAGCCCGTCGATCTCGACGCCCTCGACGCCTGGACGGTGGCGGACGCGGCCGCGGCGGTGGCGCGGGACGCCGACGCCGACCCGCTGGAGCGCGCGATCTTCATGATGCCGTCCGATCTCGTCGAGCTCTCCCCGCCGGTCGCCGCCTTCGCCCGCACGCTGCTGTGGCCCGAACGGCCGCTCGGTCAGGCCATCCGTGCGGTCTTCCACGACATCTACACCAACTTCACCTACGCCAAGGGCGCGACCAGCGTCTCCACGACGCTGCCCGAGCTGCTGGAGGCCCGCGGGGGCGTCTGCCAGGACTTCGCGCACCTCGCCGTCGGCTGCTTCCGGTCGGTCGGGCTGCCCGCCCGGTACGTGAGCGGCTACATCGAGACGTACGCGCCGCCCGGCCAGGTGAAGCTGGCCGGGTCGGATGCGACGCACGCGTGGGCGTCCGTGCTCGTGCCGGGCGGCCGGTGGGTCGACCTGGACCCGACCAACGATCACCTCGCCGACAGCCGGTACATCACCACCGCGTGGGGCCGGGACTTCCGCGACGTCTCGCCGCTGAAGGGCGTCATTTTCACCGAGGGCAAGAAGAGCACCCTCAAGGTGGGTGTGGACGTGATCCCGCTGGGGGACTGAGGGAGGAACCGTGACCTACGACCACTGGGACGTCGACGATCCGGACGCCGAGCGCACCCAGGTGCTGCCGCCCGTCGGGGAGACACCGGAGCCCGAACCCGAGCGGACCAAGGAACTGCCGACGGTCGCCCCCGCTCTCACGCCCGTGCCGGTGAGCGAGCCCGTGCGGCGTCCGGTCGAGGTGCCTCCGGCGTCAGGTGCCTCCCGTCCGGTCGACCCGCGCGGCACCGACGCGTGGGCCTATCAGATGGCCCGGCAGAACAACAAGGGCACGACCGACGTCGGGCTCCTGCTGCTGCGCCTGCTCAGCCTTCCGCTGCTGCTCCACGGCATCGCCCACGTGGTCACCTATCCGGCGTTCGTCGAGACGCTCGCCGGCACCTCGCTCGGTGCCCAGCTCCCCCCGGACGCCCTCGCCGTCGCGCTCATCGGCGGGCAGCTCACCCTGCCGCTCTTCCTCGCAGTCGGCGCCCTCACCCGCCTCTGCGCAGCGCTGCAGTCAGCGATGATGGCGCTCGTCTGGATGTTCGGGCCGCTCGTCACGACCGGGGTGTTCGACCCGCAGACCGGGGCGCTCGCCGGCGAGGCAGCGCTCGCCTACGCCGCCCTCGCGCTGCCCCTCGTGTTCACGGCCGCGGGCCGGATCTCCATCGACCACGGCCTCACCTCCGGCCGCCGCGAGCGCGTCGCCACCCGACGGATCGAGAAGGCGACCCGCGTCTGAGGAATGAACCCTGCGGCCCTGGTGTTGAGGGCGGTGAAGGAGGTATCGCCATGCTCGACCCCACGACCCTGTTCCGCTGGGAGCCCCACGTGGACCAGCGCACGGTGCACGTCGACACGCTGGTGGTCACGCTCGGCTCCTACGTCGACGCAGGGCACACGCAACGCCAGCTCGATGACCACCTCCTGCAGCGCCTGCCCAACCGGCTGCTCGGCACGTTCGACGCCGACCAGCTGTACGACTACACGACGCGACGCCCGCAGATCGTGTTCGACCGGAACCGTTTCGACGACTTCCGCGGCCCGCGTCTCGCCCTGCACCTGCTCACCGACCACGATGGCCGCGACTTCCTGCTGCTCAACGGTCCCGAGCCGTCGCTCCAGTGGGAGCGGGCCGCGGCCGCCGTCGTGTACCTCGCAGACCAGCTCGGCGTCGCGCACACGCTGGTCGTCTCGACGATGCCTGCGCCGGCTCCGCACACGCGCCCGGTCTTCATCTCCCGCTACGCGAGCGACCCCGCGCTCGTCGCTGGGGAGCCGGCCGTGCTCGGCACGTTCAACATCGCTGCCGCCTTCCCCGGGCTGCTCACGCTGCGGCTCGGCGAATCGGGCCACGAGGTCGTCGGGCTGCTCGCGCATGTCCCCCACTACCTGGCCGAGACCGACTTCCCGCCGGCGGCGTCCGCCATGGTCAAGGCGCTGCGGGACCGCACCCATCTGGCCCTGCCCACCGACGGGTTCGAGCTCTCCTCCGCGCTCGCGACCAAACAGATCGACGCCCAGATCGCGCAGAGCGAGGAGCTGACCGAGATGGTCCGCACCCTCGAGGAACAGTACGACCGGTTCGTCGAGCAGGTCCGCCTCAGCCCCAGTCACGACGGCCAGCTGCCGAGCGCCGACGAGCTGGGGGCCCGCTTCGAGGACTTCCTGGCGAACCTCGGCGACGAAGGCACGGATCAGCCGCAGCCGCCAGCAAGCGACACCTAACGAGACCTTTTTGGTCCAGGCGACAAGCCGCGGGTACGGTCGTGGGCATGCAGCTCGGGATCGACTTCGGAACCACCCGCACCATCGTCGCCGCCGTCGACCGGGGTAACTATCCGGTGGTCAGCTTCACCGATCATCTGGGTGAGGCCGTCGAGTACATCCCGACCGTCGTGGCCCGCTCCGGCGACCGTCTCGTCTACGGCTTCGAGGCGATGGACGCCGCCGCGCACGGCGCTGTCCTGGTGCGCTCGTTCAAGCGTCTGCTCGCCTCGGGCAGCGTCACGCCGGGCACCAGGGTCGACGTCGACGGCCTGAGCGTCGGACTGTCCGATCTCGTCACCGGCTTCCTCGCGTCCGTGCGTGCGACCCTGCTCGCCGACTCGAACGTGGCCGACTCGCTGCCACCCACCGGCCCCATCGACGCCGTGGTCGCCGTGCCTGCACACGCGCACTCCGCGCAGCGTCTGCTGACCCTGGACGCCTTCCGCAACGCCGGCTTCCACGTACTGGCCCTGCTCAACGAGCCGTCGGCCGCCGGCTTCGAGTTCACGCACCGACAGAGCCGCGCCTTGAACGCACGGCGCACGCGCGTGCTCGTCTACGACCTGGGCGGCGGGACGTTCGACGCGTCCCTCGTGCGCGTCGACGACCGCACCCACGAGGTCCTCGGCTCGCTGGGCCTCAACCAGCTCGGCGGCGATGACTTCGATGCGGTGCTCGCCCAGGTCGCCCAGGGCGCGGTCGAACCCGGGGCCGAGCTCACTCCGCACGAGCGCGGGGTGCTGCTGGACGAGGTTCGCGCCGCGAAGGAGACCCTCACCCCGCAGACCAGGCGCCTGGCCCTCCAGGTCGGGCACACGCCCGTCGTGGTCGACGTCGACGACTTCTACCTCGCCGCCCGGCCCCTCGTGGAGGCCACCCTCGACGCTCTCGCCCCCC
>NZ_JARKOT010000260.1 GCF_029977985.1 Propioniciclava sp.
CGCTACCGCCTTGAGAGGGCGGCGTGCTAGGCCGCTACACAACGGGGCCAGTGCGCTTCTCAACGCTCGGGAGACCCTACCAGAGCCGCAGCGGCTGCCGGAAATCGCCTCCCAGCAGGGGTACTAGGACTCGAACCTAGACTGACGGAACCAGAATCCGGCGGGCTGCCAATTACCCCATACCCCTTCACATCCACCCGGGGGCGGATAGCCGGCCAAGGCTCGCCAGCGAGAGACAACTTTAGTGCACGCGACTGCCCCGGCTCAAACCGGACGCCCCCGGCGCCCTTTCCGCTTCGGCGTCCGGATCGGGACGGGGGTCAGTCGCTCCGGATTCCAGCGCCGGGCGAGGAGCCAGACGGCGAGCGTGAAGAGGGCGAAGCGGGCGACGTCCCAGGCGGCGATCTCCCACGTGACCTCGGTGGTCGCCTTGATCTGGGCCATCGAGCTCGTGAGTGCCGCGATGGTGAACGAGGCGATGTTGTTGACGACGTGAGCGGCGATGGCCGCCTCGAGGCCCCCCGTGCGCCACACGAGCCAGCCGGCGAGCAGGCCGAACGCGAAGCGGTCGGCGACGATCGCGGCGTTGCCCGAGGCATGGAAAGCGGTGAACAGTGCCGCCGACGTGACGATCCCGAACCACGGGGCTCGCACCATCGAGCCCAGCGACTGCAGGAGATAGCCGCGGAAGAAGTACTCCTCGGCGGCGGCCTGCAGCGGCGTCGTGAGCAGCATGACGAGCACGAACGCCCACCAGCCCTCCTGCGGGTTGAGGACCCACGCGGCGGCGTCGGCCCCGGCGAAGTGCTGGGCGGCCAGCGCGATGGCGAGGGTGATCACGGCGAGCCCGAACGTGGCTGCGAACCAGCGCCAGCGGATCCGTCCGAGCACCGAGGACAGGTGGCCCGGCCGCACGCGGTGGAGGAAGAGCGCCAAGCCGACGGCGATCGGGATCAGGACGGCGAGCCCGAGCTGGTAGGCGGCCAGCCCGAAGGGGATCTCGTAGGCGACGAGGGCGCGGTAGGTGCCGGCGAAGTCGCCGGGGCGACCCACCGCCAGCCAGTAGGCGCCCGCGAGGGCCTGGATGACCAGCGGCGCGGCGACGACGAAGCTCAGCAGACCGAGCGTCACACCGAGGAGGCTCTGGGGAACGGACGCCGACGGCGTCCGCATGAGGCCGGTGTAGTCGACGCCGGGCGGAACCTTCGCCGTCGCGGTGCGGGCGACGAGCGTGCTCATCCCTGGGCCGGGGTGACAGGGTTCGCGAGCGCGCCGATGCCCTCGATCTCGATGGTGACCGTGTCGCCCGGCTCGATGCGCCCGACGCCCTCGGGGGTACCGGTGAGGATGACGTCGCCCGGCAGGAGGGTCATGACGGAGGAGACGAAGGACACCAGGTCTGCGATACCGTGCACCATGTTCGCCGTCGTGGAGGACTGGCGTTCGATCGTCGCGCCGTCGCGGGTGACGGTGGCGCGGATGCCCAGGTCGGAAGCCTCCGCGACGCCGAGGTGCGTGACGATCCACGGGCCGAGTGGACAGAAGGTGTCGAAGCCCTTCGCGCGGCCCCACTGGCCGTCGGCGCTTTGCAGGTCGCGGGCGGAGACATCGTTCGCCGCGGTGTAGCCGAAGATGACCTCGCCGACGCGCTCGGCGGGGACGTCCTTGCAGATGCGGCCGATGACGATGGCGAGCTCGGCCTCGTGGTCGACGGCCTGCGTCTGCGTGGGGTACACGATGGGCTCGCCGGGGCCGATGACGGACGTGTTCGGCTTGAGGAACATCATGGGCGTCTCGGGGACGTCGTGAGCGAACTCGGCGGCGTGCGCGGCGTAGTTCCGCCCGATGGCGACGACCTTGCTGCGTGGGATCACCGGCGCCACGAGCCGGACGTCGTCGAGGAGGAACCGCTCGCCGGTGTACTGGACGGGCTGGACGAGCGGGTCGCCGTTGAGGACCGAGATCGTGTCGGGGTGTTCCCCGCGGTCCTCGGCGAGTTCGACCGTGCCGAAGCCGAGGGTGTCGTCGTGGACGAAGCGGGCGATACGCATGGGACCACCCTAATGGCGCCGGTTCACCGCCCCGTGGCCGCCACCATTCTGATATCGGCGGAGTGGAGGGGGGTGAATCGTGTCAGTGTGGCGTTTCAGGTGCATCGATTCCGGCGAGATCAGAATCACCCGGCGGGATGGGCACCTGCTCGGCGGGCGTGATCTGGTAGTCGGCCATGAAGTCGAACACGCCCCGCAGTTCCACCCGGGCCGGATCGCGGTAGTAGGGCTTCTGCGCGTCGGCGAACTCGGCCCACGTGCCGGCGAAGTCGAACGCCCAGGTGAACAGGTTCGCCGGCTCGTCGGCGACGGCGAAGAGGCAGTCGAAGCCGTACGCCGCCCGCACGGCCACGATCCGCCGCCAGAGCGACAAGAACGCCGCCCAGTCCCCCGTGATCGAATACCGCCGCATGATCGCCAGGCGCTCGGTGACGGCGTCCGTCACGATCTCGCCTCGCACCGGGCGTACGAGCACGTTGCGGAACACATGCGGCCGCAGGTGCTCCACGAGTGCCTGGTAGTCCGGGTCGGCCGCCAAGGACTCCTCCCCCGCGGCCGGGTCGTCGTGGGCGTACAGCCATGTCACCTTGGGCTCGGCGTGGGTCTCCACGAACGCCCGATGCCACGTGAACCCGTGCCGACGCCGCAGGGCCACCTCGTCCGGCCACGCGGCCCGCCAGACGTCGAGGTGGTGCGGTTTCACCGAGAAACGGTGGAGGACGAGCTGCTGCGGGGCGGCGTCCGGCATGCGTCCACCTTGGCACAACCGCCTGCCACACTGACCCCATGGACCTCAACGCCGACTCCGGCGAGGCGATCGGGGACGACGCCGCCATGATGGCGGTCGTCACGAGCGCCTCGGTGGCGTGCGGCTACCACGCCGGCGACGCCGACACCATGCGGGCCACCGTGGCCGCTGCCGCCGCGCACGAGGTCGCGGTGGGCGCGCACGTCTCCTACGCCGACCGGGCCCGCTTCGGGCGCGTCTTCATCGACTTGCCGCCCAGCCAACTGCACCGGGCCGTCCTCGATCAGTTCGCCGCGCTCGTCGCCGTCGCTGCGGAGTCGGGCGCCGAGGTCCGCTATTGCAAGCCGCACGGAGCGCTCTACAACGCCATCGTCCACCACGAGCAGCAGGCGGACGCCGTCGCCGCAGCCCTCGCGGAGGTGCTGCCCGAGCTGCCCGTGCTCTGCTTGCCCCACTCGGCGATCGAGCGCGCTGCGACCGCCCGCGGGCTCCGGCCGGTCATCGAGGCGTTCGCCGACCGCGCCTACGCCCCCGATGGCACCCTCGTTCCGCGCAGCCGGCCCGGCAGCGTCCTGACCGACGCCGCCGCCATCGCCGCCCGCGTCGTCCGCCTCGCGACCGACGGCGTCCTCGAGGCCGTCGACGGATCGCCGGTGCGGATCCCCGCCGAGAGCATCTGTGTCCACGGCGACACCCCAGGCGCCGTCGCGATCGCCCGCGCCGTGCGCGTGGCGCTCCAGGCGGCCGGCGTCGAGCTGGCACCCTTCGCATGAGGCTCCTCCCCGTCGGCGACCGCGCCTTCCTCGTCGAACTCCCCACCCTTGCGGCCGTCCTCGCCCTCCACCGTTCTCTCCGCGCGGCCCGGCCGCCCGGTGTCGTCGACCTCGTGCCCGCAGCGCGCACCCTGCTGGTCCGCGCCGTCGATCCGGACGCCGCAGGCGCCGCCCGCGCGCTGGTCGCTTCGCTGGGCTCGTTGGACGAGCTCTGGACGAGCTCGACCAACAGCAGCTCTGTCATCCCGATCGAGGTCGTGTACGACGGCGAAGACCTCGCGGACGTCGCCCGTCTGACGGGGCTGTCGACCGACGGCATCGTTGCGGCGCACACCGGCCAGCTGTGGACGGCCGCGTTCGGCGGGTTCGCGCCGGGGTTCACCTACTGCATCGGGGAGAACCACACCCTCGACGTGCCCCGCCGCGCCACGCCCCGCACGATGGTGCCCGCAGGGAGCGTTGGGCTCGCCGGGGAGTTCTCGGGGGTCTACCCGCGGGCCTCGCCGGGCGGGTGGCAGCTCATCGGCCGCTCCCCCGCCGTGCTGTGGGATGCCCGCCGCGACCCGCCGGCGCTCGTTGCCCCCGGCCAGCGGGTGCGTTACGTCGCGGTCCGCGACGCCGTGCATGTGACGCCGCCGCCACCCCCGCCGGCCCAGCGGGCGAGGCGCGGCCTCGGCGTCCGGGCCACAGGGCCGCAGGCTCTCCTCCAGGACGCCGGCCGCCCCGGCCACGCCCATCTCGGCGTCAGCGAGTCGGGAGCAGCGGACGCCGCGGCCGCGGCGCGCGCGAACGCCCTCGTCGGTAACGCCCCCGAAGCGGTCCTTATCGAGGCCCTCCTGGGCGGGCTCGCGCTGGAGGCCATCGGCGACCAGGTGCTCGCCGTGACCGGCGCCGACCCCACCCTGTTCGCCGCCGGAACCCACCCCACCGGCGAATACAATCCGCCGGTCGAGCGGCCATTCGTGCTGCCGGACGGCCACGTGCTCGTGCTCGGGGAGCCGGCGATCGGGCTCCGCAGCTACGTGGCGGTCCGCGGTGGCATCGAGGCGCCCCGCACGCTCGGCTCGGCGGCCACCGACCTGCTCTCCGGCGAGGGTCCTCCGCCGTTGCGACCCGGCGACGCGCTCGCCGTCGGCGACCGGGCCGCGGGAGCGCTCGGCAGCGCACCGGCGGCGTCCGGACCCCCCGGCGACGTGACCCTCAACCTGCGTCTGGGCCCGCGCGACGACTGGTTCACGTGGGACGCCGTCGCCGCGCTGTTCGCCCAGCGGTGGACCGTGACACCGGCGAGCAACCGGGTGGGCGTCCGGCTGGCGGGCGAGCCGCTCGCCCGCGCCCGCGAGGGCGAACTCGCGTCGGAGCCCACCGTGGCGGGCGCGGTTCAGGTGCCGGCGGACGGACTGCCGGTCGTGTTCGGCCGCGACCACCCGGTGACCGGCGGGTACCCCGTCATCGGCGTCGTGGACGCCGCAGGCCTGGACGCCCTCGCGCAGGTCAGGCCCGGGGGCACCGTGCGCTTCGTGCGCGCCGAGTGGGGGCGGCCTCCGCCTGCCATACTCGCAGCCATGAGCACCTTCGACGTCGTCGACCTGATTCGCACGAAGCGCGACGGGGGTGACCTGAGCGATGACGAGATCCGGTGGCTGATCGACGCCTACACCGACGGTGCCGTGGGCGACGAGCAGATGGCCGCGATGGCCATGGCGATCTTCTTCAACGGCCTGGACGCCCGCGAGCTGCCCACCTGGACCCAGGCCATGATCGACACCGGCGAACGGATGGACTTCAGCACGTTGTCCCGACCGACCGCCGACAAACACTCCACGGGCGGCGTCGGGGACAAGATCACGCTTCCGCTCGCGCCCCTCGTGGCTGCGTGCGGCGTGGCCGTCCCGCAGCTCTCGGGGCGGGGGCTCGGCCACACGGGCGGCACGCTCGACAAGCTCGAGGCGGTGCCGGGCTGGCGCGCCGCGCTCAGCAACGAGGAGATGATGCGTCAGCTCGAGGAGGTCGGCGCGGTGATCTGCGCGGCCGGCTCTGGGCTCGCCCCGGCGGACAAGAAGCTCTACGCGCTCCGGGACGTGACCGGGACCGTTGAGGCGATCCCGCTCATCGCGAGCTCGATCATGAGCAAGAAGATCGCCGAGGGCACCGGAGCGCTCGTGCTCGATGTGAAGACGGGTGCGGGCGCCTTCATGAAGACCTTCGACCGGTCGGTCGAGCTGGCCCGGACGATGGTCGACCTCGGGAAGGCCGCCGGCGTGAACACGGTGGCGCTGGTGACGAACATGGAGTCCCCGCTCGGCCGGTCGGCGGGCAACGCCGTCGAGGTCGCCGAGTCGGTGGAGGTGCTCGCCGGCGGCGGTCCCGCCGACGTCGTGGAACTCTCGCTGGCGCTGGCGCGCGAGATGCTGGCCGCCGCCGGGGTGGACACCGACCCGGCCGAGGCGCTGGCCTCAGGCAAGGCGATGGACACCTGGAAGGCCATGATCCGCGCCCAGGGCGGCGACCCGGACGCCCCCCTGCCGGCCCCGCGTGAGGTCGAGGTGGTGACGGCCCCCGCGTCCGGGGTGATCCAGTCGATGGACGCCTTCGCCGTCGGCATCGCCGCCTGGCGGCTCGGCGCGGGCCGGGCGCGGAAGGAAGACCCGGTCCAGGCCGCTGCGGGCGTGACGTGGGCCGCGGGCGTCGGCGACCCCGTCACTGCTGGCCAGCCCCTGTTCGCACTGCACACCGACACGCCGGAGCGGTTCGATCGGGCGAAGGAGGCCCTCGCGGACGCGGTCGTCATCGGTCCTGACGCCGCCGCAACCCCCCCGGTGGTGCTGGAGCGCATCGTCTGACCTGTCCGACCGGGCTGGGTAGGCTGGCGCGCATGAGCACGCGCGACTCCGGTTCGATCCGCATCGGCCACGCCGAGCGCGACCAAGCCGTGGAGACGTTGCGCGAGGCGGCGGCCGACGGGCGGCTCACCCTCGCCGAGTTGGACGGGCGCATCGAGGCAGCCCTCGAGGCGAAGACCCGCGACGACCTGCGCCCGCTGCTGGCCGACCTGTTGCCGCCGTCGGAGCTCGAGACGGCGGTGAACCCGTCGGTGGCCGCAGCGGTGCGGTCGGGCGAGCCGGGCTGGACGTGGCAGGAGCCCCTGGTGTTCCTGGCCCGCTGGGACGACGTCGTCCGGGCCGGGCCGTGGGAGGTGCCGCCCTTCATGGAGCTTCACCCCGTGGCGGCGAACGTGAAGCTCAACTTTGTGGACGCCCGCCTCTCGGCCGAAGTCATCGACGTCGTCGTGCAGGGGGGAGCGGGCGATGCGGTGTTCATCGTCCCGGACGGCTGGGGCGTCGATATGAGCAGGGTCACCAAGGGGATGGGCACGGTGAAGTCGTCCGTCGTGCCGCGCCCGTCGGGCCGCAACCCGCTGCTCGTCGTCCGCGGCAAGGGGTCGCTCGGCGACATCAAGGCGCGCCACCCGAACCGCTTCGACACCTGGCAGCGCCAGCGCCGCCTCGAGCGCGGCGGCGGCATCTTCGCGAAGAACTGACGCCCCGGCAGAGCCTCACTCCTCCGCGAGGAGGCGGGCGGTGTCCTGGCGGGCCAGCGCGACCGCCGGCAGGAGCGCCAACACCACCGACGCCGCCAGCGCGCCCGCGACGACGCCGGCAGCCACCGCCCACCCGGACGCCGGGACCGGACCGGCCAGAAGGGCCAGCCCCGCGACGCCCAACCCGGCCCCGACCACGCCGCCCACCAGGGCGATCACCAGCGCCTGGGTGGCTACGGACCAGCCGAGCATCGCGTCCCGCCACCCCGCGGCGCTCAGGGCGGCGTAGGAGCGGGCGTCCTCCCGGACGCCGAGGAACAGGATCAGCGACACGGCGACCGCCCCGAGCGCGGCGAGGAACGCGCCGGCGATGAGGTCGGGCGTCCGCACCTGGAACGACACCGCATCCCCCAGGACCGAGCCGACCACTGCCCCCTGGAAGGCCTGGACGATCCCCGCGAGCAACGTCAGCGCCGCCACGGGCAGCGCCACCGCGAGGGCGCCCAACGCCACCCGTCCGGGGCGGCGTCCGGCCTGGGCGAGACCCAACGTCGTGGCGCCGCCCACCCGCCAGCGCGCCGAACCGGCGCCCGCGAGCACGGGCCGCAGGGACTCGATCGGCCGCGTCCGCCCAGCCCGCAGCGCCGGCCCGAGACCGGCGAACAACGTCACCACGAGCGCGGCCGGCACCGCCACGAGCGGACGCCACCAACCGGCTTCGACCCCGAGGGCCGACGCGAGCCGCCAGGCCAACGCGGAGCCGAGCACCCCGGCGGCCAGCCCGATCACACCCAGTTCGAGCAGCACCGAGGCCGTCAACCGGCCCGACGACCACCCGAGTGACGCCAGCGTGCCGAGTTCGCGCTGCCGCGCCTGCACCGCCGCCGCCGCGGACACCCCCACCGTCAGCG
Source organism: Propioniciclava sp. (assembly GCF_029977985.1). Taxonomy (GTDB): domain Bacteria; phylum Actinomycetota; class Actinomycetes; order Propionibacteriales; family Propionibacteriaceae; genus Propioniciclava. The sequence continues at coordinate 8,025 of NZ_JARKOT010000260.1, forward strand.
CCGCCGACACGAGGATGAGCGTGAACAGCAGCAGGCTCTTCTGGTCGAGCGCGTCCGCGATCGCGAGGGCCACGCCCTTCTTGCTCCACATCTCGTCGAGGCTCAGGGCGGGCACACCCAGCTGGCTCGGCGGTAACGCGACCCGCTGGGGAACTTGCGACGAACCCGTCGTGATGTCGACCTCGAGCCCGGTCGCCTGTTGGATGCGCTCGGCGACCAGGCGGATCCGCTCGCGGCTGGCGGCATCCATGCCCGTGACCCCGGACACCCGGACGCGGACGGCGCTCACGGGCGCGGCGGACGCCACGTCACCCCCCGCCGAGGTGAACATCGGCAGCGCTGCGATGGGCACCAGGATCGACGGGGGCATCTGCGCGTAGCCGTACGGGTTGAGGTCGGGGCGCAGCGTGTCGGCGCCGAGGGCGTCTTGCGTGGCGTCGTCGGCGGCGTCGATCACGGCCGAGTGGTACTCCTCCAGCGGCACCCTGCCGAGCTCGCCGCCCTGCCGCAGCAGCGCCGGGTCGAAGTGCCCCACCACCTGCAGGCCCACGCCGCCCCAACAGCCATCCGCGCGGGTGGTGCACCCAGCCAGGTCGCCGGAGCGGCCTGCGCGTACCTGGGTCCCCCTGCGGTAGGAGGTGTCGAGGACCGTCAGGGGCGGGTACTCGGTCAGCGGCACCGAGGCGGGAACGGCAGGCACGGGCCGAAGGGGTTGCCCGGGCTCGAAGCCGACCCCGCTCAGCCGCGTCAGCCTGTCGAGCCAGACGAACCCCGACAGGTCACCGTCGGTTGCCGGTGCCGCCTCGCTGGGCGGCCGCATCGCCAACCAGCCGGCGTACACGTCGCCGCCCTCGAGCACCAGATGCGTCGACTCGACCGCCTCCCTGCGCGCCATGAGCTCCGGGTCGTATCCTCCTGGCGGGGATCGTGCAGGGCGAAGGCCGCCAGGTCGGCGTCGGACAACCGGTCGACGGTCATGACGGTGGTGTAGTCGGCGTCCTGGCCGCTGGCCAGCACGGCCGGCGCGTAGGGCGGGTGCGAGCCGGCGCCCGGCATGCTGTACTCCCCGGGCACGTACGTCGCTGGTGTCCACGTGTCGGCCGCCGTCAGGGCGCGACCGGCCGCGGTCGCGGCGTCCAACCCGACGAGTTTCGCCTCCTCGCCCGGATCGACCGCCGCGACCACATGGGGTAGGACACCATGACCGGCACGTGGGCCCGGCCACCGACGGCCAGTTCAGCGCTGTGCACATCGTTGCCCGAGGTCAACGAGTAGCAGGAAGGCATCCACTAGTGTCCCGCGTCTGAGGTTCGTTTACGGGCGTGGGGCAGGATTTCGTCGGCGGTCCTTGGTCCAGGTGAAGGGGTGGCAGCGGTCGTTCCAGCCGGTGATGAACGCTCGGATCGCTGCGATGAGTTGGGGGACGGAGT
>NZ_JARKOT010000264.1 GCF_029977985.1 Propioniciclava sp.
ACCAGGTCGAACGGTTCCCCGGCCGCCACCCGATCGGCGGCCACCACCCCGCCCACGGACGTCACGTCGACCGACGGCAACCCGGCCGCGGCGGCGGCGTCCGACAACTCCTGCAGCACGTGCCTCGTCGCCATCGACGAGATCGCCCTCAGACCCACTCCAACCCCCTGCTCAGTGTGCCGCGTCGTGCCAACTCCGGCCGACACCGATGGACACGTCCAGCGGCACGGCGAGATCCATGGCGCCGCCCATCGTGCGCCGCACCACGGTCTCCAGCGCGGCGCGCTCCCCGGGCGCCACTTCGAACACCAGTTCGTCGTGAACCTGCAGCAGCATCCGGGACGACAACCCCTCGCGCGCCAGCGCCGACTCCACGTCGAGCATCGCCACCTTGATGATGTCGGCGGCGCTGCCCTGGATCGGCGCGTTCAGCGCCATCCGCTCCGCCATCTCACGGCGCTGCCGATTCGACGACCCCAGGTCGGGCAGGTAGCGGCGGCGTCCGAGCAGCGTCTCGGTGAAACCCGTCTTGCGAGCGGTCACGACGATCTCGCCCAGGTAGTCGCGCACGTGCCCGAACGTCTCGAAGTACTCCTCCATCAGTCCGCGGGCCTCCGACGTGGGGATCCGCAACTGGGCGCTCAGCCCGAACGCGCTCAGCCCGTAGGCCAGCCCGTAGTTCATCGCCTTGATCTTGGCGCGGAGCTCGCCGGTGACCTCTTCGGGCGTCACGTCGAACACGCGCGACGCGGTCACCGTGTGGAAGTCCTTCCCCGAGGTGAACGCCTCGATGAGGGCGGTGTCCTCCGACGCGTGCGCCATGATCCGCATCTCGATCTGGCTGTAGTCGGCGCTCATCAGCGATTCGAACCCGGCCCCGACCACGAACGCCTCGCGGATCCGCCGCCCCGCCTCCGTCCGGATCGGAATGTTCTGCAGGTTGGGGTCCGTCGAGCTCAGCCGACCGGTGGCCGCCACCGTCTGCGAGTACGTCGTGTGGATCCGCCCGTCGTCGGCGATCGACTTCTGCAGCCCTTCAACGGTCTGCCGCAGCCGGATCTGGTCGCGATGCCGCAGCAGGTGCGCCAGAAAGGGGTGCTCCGTCTTCGCATACAGCTGTTCGAGCGCGTCGGCGTCCGTCGTGTAGCCGGTCCGCGTCCGCCGCGTCTTCGGCATACCCAACTCGTCGAACAGCACGGTCTGCAGCTGCTTGGGCGAGCCGAGGTTCACCTGCCGCCCCAGCACCCCGTACGCCTCGGACGCCGCCTGCTGCACCCCCGCGTCGAAGTCCGACCACAACGCGTCGAGCGCGTCGGCGTCCACGGCGATGCCGGTGCGTTCCATGACCGCCAGGGTCCGCTGCAGCGGCAACTCCACCTCCGCCATGAGCGACCGGCCACCAGCCGCGTCCAACTCGGCTTCGAGGACGCCCGCCAGCTCGGCCACCGCCCGCGCCCGCACCATCGCGTCGGTGCCCTCGTCGGGGTCGTCGAAGTCGAACGCCAGCTGCTCGCTCGGCTCGGCACCCGCCGAGTCCACGGCCAACTCACGCTTCAGGTGTCGCACCGTCAGGTCGGCCAAGTCGTAGGTGCGTTGGTCGGGACGCAGCAGGTAGGCGGCGATCTGCGTGTCGGACGCCAGCCCCTGGAGATCCCACCCGCGAGCCCACAGGGCCTCCAGCGGGCCCTTCGCGTCATGCAGAGCCTTGGGCCGCGCCGGGTCGGCCAGCCAGCCAGCCAGCGCCGCGTCGTCGGCGGGGGTCAGCGTCTCGGTGCTCACCCACGCCCCGGCCCCGTCGAGCGACGCCAGCGCCAGGCCCGACACGTCGCCCGTACCCGCCCGCCAGTGACCCGTGGCGTCCACCCCGATGAGCCCGGCGGCGTGCTCGGCCAGCCAGCCGGCGACCGCCCCGGGCGCGAGCACCTCCCCCGCCACGTCGAACCCGCCCTCGGGCTCCGCCTCGTGCTGGGGCAGGGTTTCGAGCAGCCGCTCCCGCAGCACCCGGAACTCGAGCGAGTCGAACAGTTCGTGCACCGCCTCGCGGTTCCAGTCGCGCCGCTCCAGCGAGTCGAGGCTCACGGGCAACTCCAAGTCGCACACCAGGGCATTCAGCTGCCGGTTACGCCGGACGCCCTCCAGGTTGGCCCGCAGGTTCTCCCCCGCCTTCCCGCGGACGCCGTCGGCGTGCGCCAAAAGGTTCTCCAACCCGTCGAACTCGGCGAGCCACTTCGCCGCCGTCTTGGGGCCCACTCCGGGAATGCCCGGCAGGTTGTCGGAGGTCTCGCCCACCAGCGCCGCCAGCTCGGGGTACCGGGCGGGTGCGACGAGGTACTTCTCCTCCACCGCCGCCGGCGTCATGCGCGCCAGGTCGGAGACACCTTTGCGGGGGTACAGCACCGTCGTCGACGCATCGACGAGTTGCATCGAGTCGCGGTCTCCGGTGCAGATCAGCGTCTCCCAGCCTGCACCTTGGGCCTGCCGCGCCAGTGTGCCGATGATGTCGTCGGCCTCGTAGCCCTCCAGCTCGACGTGGACGATGTTCAGCGCGTCGAGCACCTCCTTGACCACCGCCACCTGCCCCTTGAACTCCTCCGGCGAGGTGGAGCGATTCGCCTTGTAGTCGGCGTACGCCTCCGTCCGGAACGTCTGCCGGGAGACGTCGAACGCCACCGCCACGTGCGTCGGCTGCTCGTCACGCAGCACGTTGATGAGCATCGACGTGAACCCGTACACGGCATTGGTGTGCTGCCCCGTCGTGGTCGAGAAGTTGTCGACGGGCAGTGCGAAGAACGCCCGGTACGCCACCGAGTGCCCGTCGATCAGCAACAGCCTCGGCCGACCGGACGCCGCCGGTGCGCTCACCCCTGTGGTCACCTTCAAGAGCCTAGCGGCAGCCACCGACAATTCCCGGGGACGGGCGAGCCCCGTCCCGCAGGGTGCGGCGGGACGGGGCTCGTGGTGTCGACAACTCGACCAGCGGGGTGCGGTGCTGCTCGACCGGCACTGCTCGACCGGGACCAGTCGACCGGCACTACTCGACCGGCACCGGCTCGGCCGGGCAGGCGTCAGTGCTCGCGCTTGACCTCGTCGGCCTCGGTCTTGGCGTGGTCCTGCACGGCCTGGGCCGAGTCCTGGGCGTGAGCCTTGATCTCGCCGGCGGCGTCCTGCGCCTCGGCCTTCACCGTCTCCCCCGCCGACTGCGCGGCGAACTTGACGCTGTCGGCCGCCTCCTGCGCGGTGGGCTGCAGGTTCTGGCGGGCGTTGTCCGCCATCTCCTTGACGTGATCGACGACCGGCTGGGCGGCGTCCTCGACCTGCCGAGCGGCATCCTTCTCGACACGCGAGGCCGGCAGCAACCCACCGACGAGCGCACCGACGCCGAACGCGATGAGTCCGGCCGCGAGCGGGTTGCCCTGCGCCTGCCGCTTCAGCTGGCGGGGGGCGTCCTGAACGGCGCCGACCGCAGAGTCGCGCGCGCCGGCCAGCGCCTGCCCGGCGCCCCCGACGGCACCGTCGTCCCACGGGTCGTTCGGGTCGCCGAAGACCTTCGCCTTGAGCTCGGCCGCCTTGCCCCGCAGGTTGTCGACCTGCTCGCGGGCGATGTTGCCGGGCTTGGCGGAGTCGCCGAGCGCGTTGACGTTGTCGCTCAGCTCGGCGCGGGTGCGCTCGATGTCGCGACGGATCTCTTCCGGGGTCTGGCTCTGGCTCATCGGTTCTCCTCTTCGTTACCGGTGGCGGCGTTCGGAATCTTGGACAGGGTTTCGGCGGTCTTGGGCAGGCCCTTGACCTTGGTGAGTTCGGCGCGACCGGCGGCGGCGAGGACCGCCGCCACCACCAGCCAGATGACCATCACGATCAGCCCGCTCCACCCGAGGGCGGGTGCGGCGACGCTGCCGATCAGCACGGCGAGCCCCCACCACAGCGCCAGGGTCAGCGCAATGAGGGCGAGCAGCGCGGCCACACCGGCGCCGGCGAGCATGCCGACGCCCTTGCCCGCACGGGACGCCGCCTGCGAGGCCTCGGCCTTGGCCAGTTCGACCTCCTGACGGATCAGCGTGGACGCGTTGTCCATCAGGTCGGACGCGATCTCCCCGAGGGAACGGTCCTCGGCGCGGTAGCGCGCATAGCTTGCGTCCGCCTCGGACGGCACCGCCGTCGCACCCGGCGGCAGCGTGGGGTCGTACGGATCCGAGGTCATCGGCTCTCGCCCCACTCGCTGCGCACCTGCACCTCGTCGACGACGGCGTCGCGCGGCACCAGCGGCTCGCGGGACACGGCCGGATCGAACTCGGCGGCCGGCTGGGCGGTGAACGGGGAGCCCTGACCGAGCGTCCGGTGCGTCTCATAGCCCTCGTAGCGCTGGTCGTCCGCGTGGGCGCCCTGCAGGCCGCGGAAGAGGCGTGCCGCGAGGAAGCCGGCGCCGGCCGAGATCGCGAGGAACGTCCACGGGTTGCGGGCCGCGTAGCGCCGCAGCCTCACGAGGACGTCATCGGGGCTCTTCTGCTCGAGGAAGGTGGCGAGCTGATGCCCGTACTGCTCGGCGCGACCCGCGAGGTCGGTCATCGGGCCCGACGCCTCCGAGCGCGTCATCGTCTGGAGCTCGTCGCTCAGCTGACGAACGAAGGAGGCCAGCTGCCCCTGGGCCGCACCGGCTTGGGTGCGCAGCTCGTTGGCGCCTTCGTCGAGGAGGCGGCGGCCCTGGAGCTTGGCCTCGTCCATCACATGGCCCGCTTCCTGCTTCGCCGTGTCGACGACACCGGACGCCGCCGTCACGGCATGGTCCTTCACGTCCTTGGCCTCGCCGGCGGCATGGTCGGCGACGCCCTTGGCGCGGTCGCCGGCGGACGGCGGCTCACCGACCGGCGAGCCCGGCACGGGGCTGTCGGTCGTCGGCCGGGGCGCGAGGGGGTCACTGGCGCGATTGCCGGTCTCGTCGATGAACTCGGGGGTGTGCGTCTCCCGTTCCCAAGTGGGTTCGTTCGGATTGGCCATGCTTTCCTCCTCGAAAGTGGGCGTGCGGCACGGACCGTGCGGCACGTTGCCACACACGCTAGGCATCGGTTCGGCGCCACGGATCACCCGTAGGGGTAGGGCTCGGGCAAGATGACCCCATGGACGTCGTCGAACAGGTGAAATCAGCCGCCGCTAGGTCCGATGGGCTCGACCAGCGGATTGGCATCGAGGTGTTGGAGCTGTCCGCCACCCATGCCGTCGGGCGTGCGCCCGTGGCGGGCAACACCCAGCCGCTGGGGCTGTGGCACGGCGGCGCGTCCTGTGTCCTGGCTGAGTCGCTGGCCTCTCTGTCCGCGGCCGTGGCGGCCGGTGGAGGCGCCGTGTTCGGCGTGGACATCAACGCCACGCACCACGCGCCCGCCCGCGCGGGCTGGGTCACGGGGCGGGCGACGGCGCTGCGGGTCGGCCGCAGCCTGGGCACGTGGGAGGTGGTCCTCACCGACGACGCCGGCGAGCGCATCTGTACCGCCCGCGTCACGTGTGCGCTGCGGCCGCGCCCATGATCTCAGACGCCGACGCCGGGTGAGCGCTGAGAGCGCCCACCCGGCGTCGCGTGCGGCACCGCCGCGAACGGCGGCGTCCGGGTCAATCCTCGTCGGCGCGCTTGCGCGCAGCGGCCCGCTTGCCCGACTTCCCGCCGGACTTGCGGTGGTCGATGACACCCTCGGCGACCTCGCGCATGGGCTTGCGGAGGTCCATGGCGGTCTTCTGGATCCACCGGAACGCCTCGGCCTCGGTGAGGCCCAGCCCCTCCTGCAGGATGCCCTTCGCCTGGTCGACGGCCTTGCGGGTCGCCAGGCGGTCCTCGAGGTCTGCGACCTCGTCGTCCAGCTGCCGGATCTCGGCGAAACGAGCGATGGCCAGCTCGATCGCCGGCACCACGTCGGAGGCGTCGAACGGCTTCACCACGTACGCCATCGCGCCGGCCTCGCGGGCCCGGTCGATGAGCTCCCGCTGGCTGAACGCGGTGAGCATGACGACGGGGGCGATGCGGTCCTCGGCGATGGCCGTCGCGGCCGTGATGCCGTCCATCTTGGGCATTTTCACGTCCATGACCACGAGGTCGGGCTCCAGCTCGCGCGCGAGCTTGAGCGCCTCCTCACCGTCGCCCGCCTCGGCAATCACCTCGTAGCCCTCGGCCGTCAGCAACTCGACGAGATCCAGACGGATCAGCGCCTCGTCCTCGGCCACGAGCACCCGCGGCTGCCTCTGGGGGACCGGCTTCTCACTCACCTTCGTCACTCCACTTCTTCATTCCATGATCCCGGGGGTCGGGTCGTCCCGACCCCCAGCTTAGGTTGTCCATCGTTTTCCGGTCGGCGTTCCGCGTGTGGCAGGATGGATGCGCACCCTGCCGGGGTGGCGGAACGGTATACGCGGACGGCTCAAACCCGTCTGGACCTAACAGTCCTTAGGGGTTCGAATCCCCTTCCCGGTACTTCGGCCGGACGCCGTCGGTCACGGCACGACGGCGACCCGCAGCGCGTTCGTCTTCCCCGCCGAATGCTTCGGATTGCCCGAGACGATCACGACCTTGTCGCCCGTCGTCGCCATCTGCTGGCCGACCAGCCCGTTGAGCACGGCGTCCACCATGGCGTCGACGCTCACGTACTCGGGGGTCGTGAACGACTTCACGCCCCACACCAGCGTCATCTTCTGCGCCGTCTCCACGTAGGGGCTGAACGCGCACACCGGGATCTCCGAGCGCAAGCGCGTGAGGCGCAGCGCCGTGTCGCCCGTCTTGGTGAACGCCACGAGGTACTTCGCCTCGATCTGCTCGGCCACGTCGACCGCAGCCTTCGCGATGATGCCGCTGGTGGTGTGCGGGTCCCAGTCGATGAAGTCGATCTGGTCGAGACCCATCGACTCCGTCTTCCGGATGATCCGCGCCATCGTGTCCACGGCCTCGATCGGCCAGGCACCCATCGCGGTCTCACCGGAGAGCATCACGGCGTCGGCACCATCGAGGATGGCGTTCGCGACATCGGACACCTCCGCGCGCGTCGGGCGCGGCGCGCTGATCATCGACTCGAGCATCTGCGTCGCGACGATGACCGGCTTCGCGGCGTGGCGAGCGGCCTGGATGATGCGCTTCTGGGCGCTCGGCACGTCCTCCAGCGGCAGTTCCACCCCGAGGTCGCCACGGGCGACCATGATCGCGTCGAACGCCACCACGATGTCGTCGATGGCGGCCAGGGCCTGCGGCTTCTCGATCTTGGCGATCACCGGGATGCGCTTGCCGACCTCGTCCATGATCGCGTGCACGTCGTCGACGTCGGACGCCGACCGCACGAAGGAGAGCGCCACCATGTCGACGCCGTGTTCGAGGGCCCACCGCAGGTCGTCGGCGTCCTTCGCGCTCAGGGCCGGCACGCTGACGGCCACGCCGGGCAGGTTGATGCCCTTGTTGTTGCTCACCTGTCCGCCGATGATGACCTCGGTCACCACATCAGTGTCGGTCACCTCCAGCGCGCGCAACTCGATGGCGCCGTCGTTGATGAGGATCTGGTCACCGGGCTTGACGTCCTCGGTGAGGGTCTTGAGGGTCGTGCTGGCCCGCTCGGCGGTGCCCGGCACGTCGTCGATCGTGATCGTGAACCGGTCGCCGGGATTGATCTGCTCGGCACCGTTCACGAACCGGCCCAGCCGGATCTTCGGGCCCTGCAGGTCGGCGAAGACACCGATCGGCCGGCCGGCCAGTTCGGCGGCCTGGCGCACGGCGTTGAGGCGGCGCAGGTGATCTTCGTGGTCGCCGTGGCTCATGTTGAGGCGGGCCACGTTCATGCCCGCGTCGACCAGTTCGTTCACTCGTTCGAGGGTGTCGGTGGAAGGGCCCAAGGTGCACACGACCTTGGCGCGTCGGTTGGGGAGTCCGTCATTCTTGAGATTCACCACGTCCTCCACGTTATCGCAGGACCGTGACAGTTCCGTTACCACGCGGGGGCGGACGGCAATTGGAGGCAACTTCCCTTGCCAGCTTGAGAAATCACTCCGATGCAACGGCCTGCAACGCGGCGTCGAGATCGGCCGGGTACGGGGAGGTGAACGTCACCCATTCCGCCGTCGACGGATGGGTGAACGACAACTCCACGGCGTGGAGCCACTGGCGGTCGAGACCCAGCTTCGCGGCCAGCACGGGGTCGGCCCCGTACAGCGGATCCCCGACACAGGGGTGCCTGATCGCGGCCAGGTGGACGCGGATCTGGTGCGTCCGGCCCGTCTCGAGGTGAATCTCGAGCAGGGTGGCTGCCCGGAACGCCTCGAGGGTCTCGTAGTGCGTGACGCTGTGCCGTCCGCCGTCCACGATCGCCATCTTCCAGTCGTGGCCGGGATGCCGTCCGATCGGGGCGTCGATGGTGCCCGTGAACGGGTCGGGGTGGCCCTGGACGAGCGCGTGGTAGATCTTGTCCACCTCGCGGCGCCGGAACGCTCGCTTGAGTGCCGTGTAGGCCGGCTCGCTCTTCGCCACGACCATCAGGCCGGAGGTGCCCACGTCGAGCCGCTGGACGATCCCCTGCCGCTCCGGCACGCCGGAGGTGGAGATGCGGAACCCGGCCGCTGCCAGGTGGGCGACCACATCGGGTCCGTCCCAGCCGAGCGACGGATGCGCGGCGACTCCGGCGGGCTTGTCGACGACCACGATGTCGGCGTCGTCGTGCACGATCCGGATGCCGGCGACCTCCTGCGGGACGACCGTCGCCTGTCGTGGCGCAGGGATCTCGACCTCCAGCAGGTCACCTGCCGCGACCCGCGTCGACTTGCTGACCGGGGCGCCGTTGAGGAACACCTGTCCCTGCTCGACCAGTTCGGCGATGCGGCTGCGGCTGACGCCCGTCATGCGGGCGGCGGCGGCGTCCACCCGCTCTCCGGCCAAGCCGTCGGGCACCAGATGGACACTCACTCGGACGCCGCCCGTTCGGCCTTGTCGGCCCGACGCCCCGAAGGCTCGACGCCAGCAACGGCCACCAGCCAGATGATCGCGACCGCGGCGAACGTGATGCACATGTCGGCCACGTTGAAGATCGCGAAGTAGGGCAGTTGCAGGAAGTCGACGACGTGTCCGTGGGCGAACCCCGGCGGACGCACGAGCCGGTCGGTCAGGTTGCCGAGGATGCCGGCCAACAGGAGCCCCAGCGCGACCGACCAGCCGCGATGCCGGGTCCGGGGCAACAGCCAGGCCAGGACGAAGACGAGCGCCGCAGCGGCGATCACGGTCAGACCGACCGTGAAACCCTCCCCCATGCTGAATGCGGCCCCCGGATTGAAGATGAGCTGCAGGGTCAGCAGCCCCCCCAGCAGGACGGGCGGATCCGCCGGATCGAGATAGGTGATCGCCAGGTACTTGGTGACCTGGTCGAGGGCGTAGCCGACGGCCGCGATGGTGAGGGCCGTCGTCCAGATGAGGCGCCGGGCGACCGGCGCGTGCGGGGCGCCTATCGCCGCTCCTCCCGCTGCTTGCACGTCACGCACATCGTGGCGCGCGGGAAGGCCATGAGCCGGTCCTTCCCGATGGGCTCGCCGCACGATTCGCACCAGCCGTACTCGCCGGCGTCGAACAGGCGCAGCGCCGTCTGGGCCTGGTCGAGCAGGTCGCGGGCGTTCTGCGCCAGCGACATCTCCTGGTCACGCTCGAAGTTCGAGGAGCCCACGTCGGCCGGGTCGCGGCCGGCCCCTTCGGTGCCCTCGTCGAAAAGGCGCTCGAGGCCGCGGGCGCTGGTGGCGAGGGCGCGCTCCATGCGCTGGACATCGAAGACCAGATCCTCACGGATCTCCTCGAGCTCGTCCGCGGTCCAAGGGTCTTCGCCCTCCAGGATCGGAACCACCACGTTGCCGCCATCGGCCTTCTTGGCCATCGGGGAACCTCCGTTTCAAGCGTCGGTGAGCGCCGAGGCTACCACCCCGGCAGCACCAACGGGGCCGGACGCCGCACGTTGGCGTCCGGCCCCGCCGGATCGTTTCAGTCCACTGATCGTGAGGGGATCATTCGCCCTTGCCGAGCAGTGCGTCCAGACGCGGAGTGCTCGACGTGCCCCGCATGTTCTCCTTGAGCAGGTCGGGCTCGTCGTCGGGCTGGATGAGGTTGTTGGTCAGCGCGTCGATGTGGCTTTGCAGGTTCGACGTGAAGGTCGATCGGAACCGGCCCTCGAAGTCGCGCAGGTGGTCGACGCGGCTGGCCAGTTCGTCGCGCTCGCTCTCGAGCGTGGTGAACAGCTCCTCGCGGCGGGCCGCGGCGTCCTTGTCCACCTGGGCGGCGCGATCGGCGGCGTCCTTGGTGACGTTCTCGGCGTTGACGCGGGCTTCGGACTCGATGCGCTCAGCGCGCGTCTGCGCATCGGTGACGAGGTCGTGCGCCTTCTTGTCGGCGTCCTCCGTCACCTGCCTCGCGTGCGCCTGGGCCTCGTTGGTCGTGCGCTCGGCGTTGCCCTGGGCCTCGGACGTGACACGCTCGGCCTCGGCACGGGCCTCGGAGGTCACACGCTCGGCTTCGGCCTGGGCGTCGGAGGTGAGGCGCTGGGCCTCCGCCTTCGCCTCGACGACCAGCGACTCGGCCTGCTCGGTCGCCATCTGCAGCAACCGGGTGACCGCCGGGGACGCCTCGGCCGCCGACCGGACCACGATCTCCTCGCGGTTGGCGGAGGCCGCGACGCCGGCCACACCCACCGCACCGGCCGTAGCCTGCGCGCGCAGGTTCTCGACCTCGCCACGCAGGCCGTTCAGCTCGTCGTCCTTGCTCGCGAGCTGGGCGCGCAGGTCGCCGAGCTCGCCGTCCTTGCCGCCGAGCTGCTCGCGCAGCGCGTTGAGCTCGTTGTCGCGGCCCGCGATCTCGCCGCGCAGGTGCTCAGCCTCGTCGCCGCCACCCGCGAGGGACTCGTTGAGGGAGGTGATCTCCTGGTTCTTGCGGGACAGTTCGTCGTCGCGCTCCGCGAGGAGGCGGCTCTTCTCGTCCAGCTCGGCGCGCAGGCCGTTGACGACCTCCTCGTTGTCGCCGGTGGCAGCGGCGGACCGCACCTCCTCCAACTCCCGCGAGCGCGCCTCGAGCTCACTCTTCAGGCGCTCGATCTCGGCGTCCTTCGCGGCCATCGCCTCGGAGTCGTCACCGCCGGCACCCTCCCCCGACTTCAGGGCAGCAACCTGCTGCCGCAGCGTGGCGTTCTCCTCGGCCAGTTGCACCAGGGTGGTCTCGACACGGTCGACGAACGTGTCGACATCGGCCGGGTCGTAGCCGTTGCGCCGGGCCAGGTGGAAACGCGTGTCGCGCACCTGTTCGATGGTCAGGGTCATTGCTCACCTCACGTGTGGGACAACCAGTGGGAGCCCAGCACGACGAGGCGCACGGGCAGTATCTCAGCGTAGTGCAGAGCGGCCCACCCGGCCAATGAGGGCGCGCGGCTCAGCTCTGGTTGAAGAACCCGCCGGCGATCCGCTCCTTGTCCTCGGCCGTCACGTTGACGTCGGCCGGCGAGAGGAGGAACACCTTGCTCGTGATGCGTTCGATCGTGCCCCGCAGGCCGAAGATCAGGCCGGCGGAGAAGTCGACGAGGCGCTTGGCGTCGGCGTCCTCCATGTCGGTGAGGTTCATGATGACGGGGATCCCGTCACGGAAGTGCTCGCCGATGGTGCGCGCCTCGTTGTAGGTGCGCGGGTGGACCGTGACGATGCGGCTCAGGTCGGCGGTGGCCTTCGCGGTCGCCGGACGCCGCGCGTCGAGTGCGGTCACGGACGCGTCGGAACGCGGCTCCACCTGCGTCGTCACCTCACGGCGCACCGGCTCGCGGTCACGGTCGCGCGGCTCGTCGCGGTCGAAGTCGACGGCCTCGGTGCGCTCGTCGTCCCGCTCGTCGTCCGGATAGGGCGAGTCGGACATCAGGCCCAGCCAGACGGCGGCCTTCTTGAATCCATCGGCCATGGTGAACCTTTCGTTCGTGATCACGAAAACCTTAGCCCGCGCCGTCACATCCACCGCTGCGGCACGCCCGGCGTGCCCGCGCTCCGGACGGCCGGACGGGGCGGGAGTGGCCCCGGGAGCCCTCGCCCGTTTGTTCAGTGCGTGCCGGCGAGCCACACGATCCCGGCGAGGCGGCCCGCCGCGGGGTTGCGCCGGTGGCTGTGCAGGTGCTCGGCGGTGAGCGTGCACTCGCCGACCTCGGCCACCGCTACGCCGAATCCCTCCAGCTGATGCCGCGCGGCGCCCCCGAGGTCGATCCCGAGCGTCCCCCAGCGCGTCGTCGGGACGCCCACACCGAGGCGCGCGGCGGCGTCCGTGGCCATCGCGTCCGGCACCTCGTAGCAAGCCCCGCAGATGTGCGGACCCACCCAGGCCTGCAGGGCGGCGTCCGTGCGCGCACGCACCGCGGCCACCGCGGCCCCGATGACGCCCGCGAGCAGACCCTCGCGGCCGGCGTGCACCGCCGCGGCGACCGTGCCCGCGGCGTCCGCCAGCAGGATCGGAACACAGTCGGCGACCCGCACCGCCAGCCCAATCCCGAGCTGCGTCGTCACGAGCGCATCTGCCTTCGTCGCCGTCAGATCGATCAACCCGGACGCCGCCGGCGCGGCCTCGACGACGCACACGTCGGCGCCGTGCACCTGGCGCACGACGGCGATCGGGACGCCGAGGGCAGCGGACACCCGCGCGAACGCCGCGGCTCGGTGGGCGGCGTCCTGACGATCGCCGAGATCGATCTCGGCCGAGGTGAACGCGACCCCGACGCCGTCGGCGCCGGGGTCGGTGCGATGGGTGAACATCACGGTTGCGTGGGACTCACTTGAGGAAATCGGGCACGTCCAGCTCGTCCTCACCCAGCTGCTCGTTCGGGCGGTAGGCCGGCCGCGGGGGCTGGGGCCGCTCCTGCGGCGGTTCCGCGGGCTGGGCCGGCGCCGAGGCCGGCTGCTTCGGCTCGTCGGCGGGCTTCGCCGGGGCCGACGGCGCGCTGGGGCGCTGACGCGCCAGGTCGGGCTGGCGGGTGATGCCGGGCTGGCGCCGCGGCGGCTGGCCGCCGTCGAAGCCGGCCGCGATCACCGTGACCCGCACCTCGTCGCCGAGAGCGTCGTCGATGACCGTGCCGAAGATGATGTTCGCGTCCTCGTGGGCCGCCTCCTCGATCAGGTTGGCCGCCGCGGACACCTCGAACAGGCCGAGGTCGGAGCCGCCGGCGATCGAGAGGAGGACGCCATGGGCACCGTCGATCGACGCCTCGAGCAGCGGGCTGCTGACCGCCATCTCGGCGGCGGCGCGGGCGCGGTCCTCGCCGCGGGCCGAACCGATGCCCAACAGCGCCGAGCCGGCGTTGCTCATGACGGCCTTGACGTCAGCGAAGTCGAGGTTGATGAGACCGGGCGTCGTGATGAGGTCGGTGATGCCGGACACGCCCTGCATGAGCACCTGATCGGCCTGCTTGAAGGCGTCCAGGATCGCCACCTGGTGATCGGTCATCTCGAGCAGCTTGTCGTTGGGGATGACGATGAGGGTGTCGACTTCTTCGCGCAACGTCGAGATGCCGCTTTCGGCCTGCGTCGAGCGCCGCTTGCCCTCGAAGCTGAACGGGCGGGTGACCACGCCGATCGTCAGGGCGCCCAGCGAGCGGGCGATGCGTGCCACGACCGGGGCGCCGCCCGTGCCGGTGCCGCCACCCTCGCCGGCGGTGACGAAGACCATGTCGGCCCCCTTGAGGACCTCCTCGATCTCGTCCGCATGGTCGTCTGCGGCCTGACGCCCCTTGTCCGGATCGGCGCCGGCACCGAGGCCCCGCGTGAGATCCCGGCCGATGTCGAGCTTCACGTCGGCGTCGCTCATGAGCAGTGCCTGGGCGTCGGTGTTCACGGCGATGAACTCGACGCCGCGCAGGCCCGCTTCGATCATGCGGTTGACGGCGTTGACACCACCCCCACCGACGCCGACGACCTTGATCACTGCCAGGTAGTTCTGGGATGCACTCGCCACGGTTGCTTACCGTTCCTTACTCGACACGGATCTGATTGCACGTTCCGCCCACGGGCGCGAGTGGCTGCTGGAGCGGGGAAGGAACAGCGCGGGTGGACTGGTGGCAAGGGTAGTGCAGGCCCTTCGGGCCCTGCCCATCGCGCCTGCCCCATCGGCGCGCCCCTCAACCTCTGGTTGAGACTTTGCCCCTCAACCCTCAACCGACCAGAGGCCGGCTCACCGAGTGGTCGGGTTGGTCGGGGCGGACACGTCGTACACGCGCGCCTTCACCGACAGCAGCGGCACGAGGACCTGACCCTTCAGCTCCGAATCCTCGGGGCTGCCCCACACGACCGTCCGGCCGTCGGTGAGCTCGAGGGCGATCGAGTCGAGGGTCGAGCCCTTGATGGCACTCGTCTGCTCCCGCACGACCGAGGGGAGCGTCCGCGCCACAGCGGCATAGGCCGACAGGAGCTCCTGGTCTCCGCTGCCTTCTTTGGCCTGCAGGACGCCGTCCGGCCGGTCCTTGCCGGTGTGGAAGGAGACGCCGTGCTCGTCCACCCACGTCACCTGGCTGCCCCTCACGAGGACGAGTAGCGGCGTCCGTTCGGTGATGTCGATCGCGACGGTGTGCGGGAACTGCTGCGTGACGGTCACGGATGCCACAGCGGGCAGGGTCGCGACCCGGCTTGCCACCTCGCCCGTGTCGACCCGCGCCAGCGGACCGCCGAGCGGCAAGGCGGCGGTGGCGACGACTTCGTCGTAGGTGAGGGTGGCAAGCCCCGAGATGGTGACCTTGTCGACCGAGAAGACCGACGAGTAGCCCATGAGCCACGCCCCTCCGCCGAAGAGGACCAGGACGCCCAGCAGCACGCCCACCACCGTCTTCCGCCGCCGGAGCCGGGCCTGCGCGCGACGCTTGCGGGCCCCGGTGACGTCGACGAGGGGTTCGGTGACGCGCGTGCTCATCGCCGCTCTCCCAGACGGGCCAGCACGAGTGGGCCGAGCGTGGTGATGTCGCCGGCGCCCAGCGTGACGACGAGGTCGCCCGGCCGCAGCCGCGCCGCCAGCGCGTCGGCCGCGGCCGCGAGCCCGGGCACGAGCAGTGTGTCGGTGCCGGCGTCCGCAACGGGCCGGGCGATCAGGTCGGCGGACACACCGGGGAAATCGGCAGCATCCTCCCGAGCCGGGTAGATGCCGCAGACGACCACGAGGTCGGCGGCCCTGAGGGCGTCCGCGAACTCGCCGGCGAAATCGCGGGTGCGGCTGAAGAGGTGGGGCTGGAACACCGCCACCAGCCGGCCACCCTCCTCCACCCGCGTGCGGGCGGCGGCGAGCGCGGCGGCCACCTCGGTGGGGTGGTGCGCGTAGTCGTCGTACACGCGGACGCCGCCCAGCGCCCCCTTGTACTCGAACCGCCGGTGTGTTCCCGCGAAGTCTGCCAGGGCGCTGCGCAGGGCTGGGCCGTCGTGGCCGAGCGCCCGCCCGACCGCGTAGGCCGCCGCAGCGTTCTGCAGGTTGTAGCGGCCGGGCACGGCCAGCTCGAGGGCACCCTCGTCGCCGTCAGCGACGAGCCGGGCTCGCGTCACCGCGGCCGTCAGCTCGAGGTCGGTCAGCCGGACGTCGGCGTCCGATCCTTCGCCGACCGTCACGACCTGCTTTCCTGCGGCGGCGAGGGCTGCGGCCAGCTCGGGTGTGTGCGGGTCGTCGGCCGACAGCACGACCGTCCGGACGCCGTCGGCGCCCGCCATCTCGGCGAAGCCGGCGACGTACGCCGCGGGGGTGCCCCAGTTGTCGAGATGGTCGGCCTCGATGTTCGTCACTGCGACGATCTCGGCCGGGTACTGCAGGAAGGAGCCGTCGGATTCGTCGGCCTCCACGACGAACGCCTCGCCGGTGCCGAGTGCCGAACTCTCCCCGGTCGCGGCCAGCGGCGAGCCGATCACATAGCCGGGGTCGGCGCCCACACCGACGAGCATGGTCGCGATCATCCCCGAGGTGGTCGTCTTGCCGTGGGTGCCCGTGACGGCGACTCCGCGCCGCCCGAGCATGAGCGCGCCGAGGGCGGCCGAGCGGTGCCAGACGCGCAGCCCGCGCCGGCGTGCGTCGGCGAGCTCGGGGTTGTCGGGCTTGATCGCCGAACTCACGACGACGGTCTCGGCCTCGCCGAGCTGGGCGGCGTCGTGCCCGACGAAGGTCGTGATGCCGAGCCGCGCGAGGTGGTCCAGCGCGGGCGAGGGAGACCGGTCGCTGCCCGAGACGGGCACGCCGAGCGCATGGTAGGCGGCGGCGATCCCGCTCATGCCGGCGCCGCCGATCGCGATGAAATGGACGCCGCCCACCGCGGTGGCCGGCTGCAGGGGGACGGGGCGGAGCAGCGGCATGTCACTTCCCCTTGGCGACGTCGAGCACGATCCGGGCGAGGTCGGACGCCGCGTCCGGCGGCACCAGCCCACGGCAGGCCGCCGCCATGCGCCGCAGCCGCTCGGGATCGGTCATGATCGGCAGCACTTCGGCGAGGAGACGGTCGGCGTCGAGCTCCGCGTTGGGCACGAGGACGCCGGCGCCGCCCTCGACGAGGAAGGTGGCGTTGCGCGCCTGCTCCCCGTTGCCGTGCGGCAGCGGGACGAACACGACCGGCAGGCCCACCGTCGCCGTCTCGACGACCGTGCCCGCCCCCGAGCGGCCGACCATGAGGTCGGCGGCGGCGTAGGCCTGCTCCATGGCGTCGACGTAGCCGACCGGGCGGTAGGTGGCGCCGGTCGCCGGGTCGGTGACGGCGGTGTCGGCGTCCGTGATGTTCTTCGGGCCGAGAACGTGCAGGACGTCGATACCGGCGGCGAGCAGCCGGTCGCGGGCACCGACGACGGCCGTGTTGATCGCGACCGCGCCCTGGGAGCCGCCGCTGACCAGCAGCAGGGGCCGCCCGGCGGCGAAGCCCAGGGCGGTGCGGGCGGCGTCCTGCTCGGCGGCTTTGTCGAGGCTGGAGAGGGCGGCCTTGACGGGCAGGCCGACGTAGCGTGCCTTCGGCAGCGGCGTGTCGGGGAAGGAGACCGCGGTCACGGCCGCGAACCGGGCGGCCACCTTGTTCGCGAGACCCGGAACGGCGTTCTGTTCGTGGATGACGACCGGCGTGCGGCGCAGCCGGGCCGCCAGGTAGACGGGCAGCGACACGTACCCGCCGAACCCTACGACGGCGTCGGCGTCCACGTCGTCGAGGATCGCGCGCGCCTGCCGGACAGCACCCCACAGGCGGGCCGGAACACCCAGCAGCGCCGGGGTCAGCTTGCGCGGCAGCGGCACCGGCGGGATCATCCGCAGGTCGAGCCCGGCCGCAGGGATCACCCGGGATTCAAGGCCCTTCGGCGTCCCCACGCTCACCAGGCGCACGCCGGGCTCCTGCTCGCGCAGGCGCTCGGCGGTGGCGATCAGCGGCGACGTGTGCCCCGCGGTACCCCCGCCGGCCAGGACGATCGAGACCCCGCGTGCCGGGCGTGGCGGATCCTCGTTGGTGGAGCTTGTCGAGACCATGTCTTCCTCTCAGGAACGGCCGGGCAGAACGGCCGAGATGCGCCGCCGCGGGGCGCGGGCCCGGGCGCGGCGCTTGAGCCATGCTCTGGCATCGGGCTCGTCGCGGCCGCAGGCGACCAGGACGCCGAGGGCGATGAGGTTCGCGAGCAGCGCGGAGCCACCGTAGGAGACGAGCGGCAGGGGGACACCCAGGACGGGCAGCAGGCGCAGTACGACCATGATGTTCACCAGCGCCTGCATCATGATCCAACTCGTGACGCCGGCCGCGACGAGGCGCCCGAAGAACGTGGAACTGCGCAAGGCGATCCGGACGCCGGCGTAGCCGAGGACGACGAACAGGGCGATCACGGCCAGGGTGCCGATCAAGCCCAGTTCCTCCCCGATGATGGCCAGCACGTAGTCGGTGTGGGCCTGGGAGAGGCTGCCCCACTTCTGGCGGCTGTGGCCGAGACCGACGCCGAACCAGCCCCCCGTCGCCAGCCCGTAGAGGGCCTGCATGGGCTGGTGGTTGACGCCGCTCGGATCCGCCGCAGGGTCGAGGAATCCCCCGATGCGGGCGATACGTGACGGGTTGGCGAGCACGAGCGCGCCCAGACCTCCGGCGACGACGACGCCAAGGGTCCCGAGGACTCGGAAGGGTGCGCCCACGCACCACAGGACCGCCACGACGAGACCACCCATGATGATGGCGGTGCCGAGGTCGTGCTGCAGGATCACAAGGCCGATGAGGAGCAGGGAGAAGGGCAGGAAGGGCACGAGCAGGTGTTTGGGCTGGTCCAGCAGCTTCCGCTTGTTGGCGAGCACAGCTGCACCCCAGACCACGATCGCGATCTTCGCGAACTCGGCCGGCTGCAGGCGAAGCATCGAACCTTCGCCGCCGAGGTTGAGCCAGTTCGTGTTGCCGCCGACGCGGTACCCGAGCGGTGTGAACGTCAACACCAGCAGCAGCCCTGCGACCCCGAAGATGAGCCAGCCCATCGAGCGAAGTCGGGTGACCGAGATCCGCGAGGCGATCCACCCCGCGACGATCCCGACCACAAGGAACACCACCTGCCGCTTCATGAAGTAGAAGGCGTCGCCGAACTGTGTGTAGCTGAACACCGTGGACGCCGACCACACCATGATCGACCCCAGGGCCAGGAGCAGCCCGGCGGCCGAGCCCACCAGCACCACGTCGGCCATCGGGTGGTTGAGCCAGGCCGAGGCGGTCGTCGCGAGCGCGGACCGTTCGGTCGGGCGCGGTCGGTTCGAAGTCCGAGGCGGCTTGCTCGGGGTCAGGATCGCCACCTGTTCCTCCTTCTCAGCTGCGTCGTCCTCAGTCGTGCCCGTCCAGGCGACCCACGGCGTCCGCGAAGTCGCGCCCCCGGGCGTCGTACCCCGGCCACATGTCCTTGCTGGCGCACCCGGGCGCCAGGAGGACCGTGTCACCGGGCTGCGCCAGGCGCGCCGCCTCGATGACCGCCTGGGTCATCGCCTCAGTTTCGCCGGAATCGATGACGATCCGGGGGACGTCCGGCGCGTGTCGGGCGAGGGCGTCCGCAATGACCTGGCGGTCCACGCCGAGCAGCACGGCGCCCCGCAGCTTGGCCCCGTAGGTCGCCACCAGCTCGTCGAACATGGTCCCCTTGGCCTGGCCGCCGGCCACCCACACGATCGAGTCGAACGCCCGCATGGAGGACGCCGCCGCATGCGGGTTGGTCGCCTTCGAGTCGTCGACGAAGGTGACGCCGCCGACCTCGCCGACGGTCTGGATGCGGTGGTCGCCGAGCTGCAGTGCTTTCAGCCCCTCGGCCACCGCCTGCGGGCCGACACCGAAGCTGCGGGCCAGCGCGGCCGCTGCCAGCGCGTTCTCGACGTTGTGGGGCGCAGCCGGCTGCACGTCCGCCACGTGCGCGAGCGGCAGCGCCGAATCGCGGCGCTGCTCGACGAACGCGCGGTCGACGAGGAGGTCGTCGACGACGCCGAGCATGGAAGGTGCCGGCACGGCCAAGCGGAACCCGATCGCACGCGCGCCCTCGGTGACCTCGGCCTCCTCGACCATTCGTTCGGTGGCCGGGTCGGCCACGTTGTACACGCACGCGTGGGTGACCCGCTCGTAGATGCGGGCCTTGTCGGCGGCGTAGGCGGCGTACGGGTCAGCCTCGTGGGCGTACCACTCGAGGTGGTCGGCGTGCAGGTTCAGGACGGCCGCCGAGTGCAGGGCCACCGAATGGGTCCAGTGCAACTGGAAGCTCGACAGCTCGACCGCGAGCACGTCGTAGTCGATCTCGTCGAGCAGCGCCTCGATGATCGGCCGGCCGTAGTTGCCGACCGCCGAGGTGCGCAACCCGGCCGCCGACAGCATCGATTCGAGCATGGCCGTGGTGGTGGTCTTGCCGTTGGTGCCGGTGATGCCCAGCCACGGCACCACCCGGTCGGGCTGCATCATCCGCCAGGCGAGCTCGACCTCGCCCCACACGGGGAGTCCCCGTTCAGCCGCCTGGGCGAGCAGCGGCGCCGTCGGCCGCCACCCGGGCGACGTGACCACGAGGTGGACGCCGTCCGGAAGCACGTCCGTGGCCCCCTCCCCGAGGGTCACCTCGACGTCGAGCTGCCGCAGGAGCTCGGCCTTCTCCACGTTCTGGGCGGCGTCCGAGGAGTCGAGGACGATGATCCGGCCGGCCCCCAGCGCGATCAGGCCGTCAGCCGCGGCGAAACCGGAGGTGCCGAGGCCCGCGACGAGGACGGTCGCCTCGCCCCACGGGGACAGGCGGTCGGCCGCGCCCAGCCAATCGAGCGTGTTCACGCGTGCATCCCCACTCATGGCAGGCGGGCGACCCATTCGGAGTAGAAGACGCCGAGGCCGGCGGCGATGAAGATGCCACAGACGATCCAGAACCGGACGACCACGGTCTGCTCGGACCAGCCCTTCATCTCGAAGTGGTGGTGCAGGGGCGCCATCTTGAACAGGCGTTTGCCACCGGTCAGCTTGAAGAACCCCACCTGCAGCATCACCGACAAGGTGATGATGACGAACATGCCGCCGAGGATCACGACCAGCAACTCGGTGCGCGTCATGATCGCGAGGCCGGCCACCGCACCGCCGAGCGCGAGGGAGCCGGAGTCGCCCATGAAGATCTTGGCGGGCGACGCGTTCCACCACAGGAAGCCGAAGCAGGCGCCGGCCAGGGCGAACGAGATGGCGGCGAGGTCGATCGGGTCGCGCGCCACGTAACACTGCGGCCCGGCGGAATCGAGCCGCGAGCACCACTGGTTGAACTGCCAGACGTTCACGATCGCGTAGGCGGCGAACACCATCGTGCTCAGGCCGGTGGCGAGCCCGTCGAGACCGTCCGAGAGGTTCACACCATTGCTGAGCGCAGCGATGATGAAGATGACCCAGATCATCGCGAGCGGCAGCGGCAGGGCCAGCCACGCGATGTCGCGCAGGAACGAGACCGCCTGGCTCGCCGGCGTCACGCTGCGCTGGTCGGGGAACTGGAAGACCGCCCAGGCGAACGCGATGCCGATGATCGCCTGGAGAGCGAGCTTGGCGCGACTGTTCAGACCGAGGCTGCGGGCGCGCGAGATCTTGATCCAGTCGTCCAGGAACCCGACGAACCCCAACCCGGTGAACAGGCCGAGCAGAAGCAGCCCGGAGGCCGTCGGGGGCCGCAAGAAGATGAGGTGCGCCCCGAAGTAGGCGATGAGGACGGCGGCGATGATCGCCAGCCCGCCCATGGTCGGCGTCCCCTTCTTCTTGAGGTGTTCGACGGGGCCGTCGTCGCGGATGTACTGGCCGTACCCCTTCCGCACGAGCAGCGCGATGGCGACGCGCGTGCCGACCAGGGCGCCGACGAGACCGAGCACGCCGGCGAGCAGCACCATCATCATGGCCGGGCTCCCCCGTCCGCGACGAGGGCGTCGGCGACGCGGTCGAGCGCGAGACCCCGGGAGGCCTTCACCAGCAGGACGTCGGCCGGGCCGAGGCTGCCATCGAGGTGGCGGGTCAGTGCGGGCACGTCCTCAACGTAGCGTGAACTCCCTGCGTCGCCGAAGCCGGCGATGAGGTCATGGCCGAAAGCGCCGGTGGCAACGAGCTCGTCGATGCCGAGTTCGGCCGCCAGCTCGCCGATGCCCCGGTGGGCTGAAGCGGCACCGTCGCCCAGCTCCAGCATGTCGCCCAGTGCTGCCACGAGGCGCCCACCCGGACGCCGCAGGCGGCTGAGCGCGACGAGTGCGGCCGACATGGAGTCGGGGTTGGCGTTGTAGGAGTCGTTCAGGATGGCCAGCCCGTCCGTTCGCTCGACGAGTTCCATCCGCCAGCGGGAGCGCGGCTGAGCGGCCGACAGGGCGGCTGCGACGGCGTCCGGCTCGAGACCGGCGGCAAGCGCGACCGTGGCGGCGGCGAGCGCGTTGGCGACCTGGTGCTCGCCGAGGACGCGCAGCGTCACGTCGGCGCGCGCCGGGGGGCGGTCGTCGCCGGCGACATGGAGCGTGAACCGGTGGCGCTGCAGCTCGTCGGCGTCGATGTCCGCGGCCCAGACACGCAGCGCGGCGCCGGTCTCGACGGGGTCCTGCCGGCTCGACCAGGCGGCCACACGGGCCTGCGTGCGCAGCGCCATCGCGATGACGCGCGGGTCGTCGGCGTTGAGAACGGCCCAGCCGTTGGCGTCCAGCGCCTCGACGAGCTCTCCCTTGGCCACCGCGATCTGCTCGACCGAGCCGAACTCGCCGAGGTGGGCGTGGCCGACGTTGAGGACCGCGCCGATCGTGGGCGGCGTCACGCGGCAGAGGGCGGCGACGTGCCCGAGCCCACGCGCGCCCATCTCGGTGACGAGGTAGCGGGTGGCGGCGTCCACGCGACAGGCGGTCAGCGGGGCACCGATCTCGTTGTTGAACGACCCGGGCGGGGCGACGGTCGGGCCGCCCGACTCGAGCACGGAGGCGATGAGGTCCTTGGTGGAGGTCTTGCCCGAGCTCCCGGTGACGCCCACCACGACGAGCCCGCGGGCTTTGCCGCGCGCAACCACGTGCGTGGCCAGGTCGGCCAGCGCCCGCACCCCGCCGGCGACGAGCACCTGCGGCAGCGGCACGTCGACCTCGCGGGTCACGAGGGCGGCGGCCGCCCCCGCCTCCGCCGCACCGGCCATGAAGTCGTGGCCGTCGACGCGCTCGCCCGGCAGGGCGACGAACAAGGCCCCGCGGGAGGCTTGGCGCGAGTCGATGACGACATCGGGCCCCACGAGCGCGCCCGCCGGCGCGTCCGCACCCGCCAGCCGGCCTCCCGTGGCCCCGGCCAGCTCCACCAGCGTGATCGGTTCCACCGCGCTACTCCTCCCCCAGTTCGCGGACCACCGCGACGTCGTCGAAGGGCGAGATCA
>NZ_JARKOT010000267.1 GCF_029977985.1 Propioniciclava sp.
GTTGCACGCGCGAGTCGGTGGTGTTCACCCCTTGGCCGCCCGGGCCGGAGGCGCGGGCGAACCGCTCGGTCAGGTCGGCGACGGGAACGACGAGGCCGTCCGGGACGCCGGGCCCCGGCGGCACGGACAGGTCAGGCACACCCTCAGGGTAGAGCCGATCACACCCAGTGTTCGAGGGTGGCGCGGGCGCCGATGGTGTGCAGCGAGGCCAAGGCCTCGGTGTACACGGCCGTGAAGGCCGGCTGCTCGGCCAGATCGCCGAACAGGCTCAGGTCGGCGAGGAACGCCACGGGCTCGTCGCGGTTCCGTGCCGCACGCGTCATCACCTCGTCGCGGCGCAGGTCGACGACGTCGATGGGCCGACCCTGCTCGTCGACACCCTCCGCGTAGCGCGCCCAGGCCGCCACGACGAGGGCGGCACGCCGGAACTCGCCACCGTGCGCGAGGGCGTGGTGCACCACCGGGAGGAGGAAGGTGGGGATCCGGTCCGAGGTGAACTCGGCGAGCCGTGCGAGCGTGTCGCGCACCTCGGGGTTGGCGAACCGTTCGATGAGGGTGTGCCGGTAGGCGTCCAGGTCGACGCCCGGCACGGGCTCGAGGGTCGGGGTGGCCTCGCGTTCCATGTACCCGAGCAGGAAGTCGGCGAACAGGGGGTCCTGCGCGGCCTCGTGCGCGTAGGTGTAACCGGCCAGGTGGCCGAGGTAGGCGAGTGCCTGGTGGCTCGCGTTGAGCAGGCGGAGCTTCATCAGTTCGTAGGGCAGCACCTCGTCGACGAGTTGGACGCCGGCGTGCGACCAGGCGGGCCGGCCGGAGGGGAAGTGGTCCTCCAGCACCCACTGCAGGAACGGCTCGCACACGACCGGCCAGTTGTCGTCCAGCCCAAAGCGGTCGCGGAGGGCGGTGCGATGGGCGTCCGTGGTGACCGGGGTGATCCGGTCGACCATCGAGTTGGGGAACGCCACCTCGGCCTCGATCCAGTCGGCCAGGCCGGGGTCGCGCAGCCGTGCGTAGGCGGTGATCATGCGGCGGGCCAGCGAACCGTTGCCCTGGATGTTGTCGCAACTCATCACCGTGAAGGGCGGCGTCCCGCAGGTGTGGCGGCGGGCGAGCGCCTCGACGAGGTACCCGAACGCGGTGGCCGGGGTGGCGTCCGGCTCGAGATCCGCGGCGAGCGCCGCGTCGACCACGAGTTCCCCCGAGGCCTGGTCGACGTGGTAGCCGCCCTCGGTGATGGTCAGGGACACGATGCGGACGGCAGGGTCGACGAGGAGGGCCAGGGCGGCTCCCGGATCGTCGGGGGCGAACAGGTAGTCGATCATCGCGCCCACGACCCGTGGGGTGAGCGTGCCGTCGGGGTGCTTCTCCGTGACGGTGTACAGGTGGTCCTGGGGGGCGAGGGCGTTCCGCATGGCCGCATCGCCCGGCAGCAGGCCGAGGCCGATGATGGCCCAGTCGTGGGCTTGGCCCTGGTTGAGCAGCCGATCCAGGTAGACGGCCTGGTGCGCGCGATGGAAGCCCCCGACGCCGATGTGGACGATCCCCGGCGTCAGCGTCGCCGGATCGTAGGACGGCACGGCGACGCGGGCATCGAGGTCGGGCAGGTGGGTGCGGTTGAGCTGCATGGCGTCGTTGCCTCCGTCGCTCGGGCCGGCGCTCGCCGGCACCGATCAGCCTATCCGTCCGATGACCGACAGCGCCTCTCGGCGCGGGCGGACGCCTCAGTCGCGGCTGGCCAAGGTGTCCAGGTCGCGGGTGGCGTAGCGCAGATGCTCCCACTCCTCCTCGAGGATCGTGCGCAGGCAGGACAGCACGGTCACGCGGTGCTGGGGCCCCCACGGGTTGGGGCGGGTCTCGGCGAGGAGTTCGGGTGTGGCGTCGCCGAGGAAGTCCCGCACCATCGCCTGCCGTTCGGCCCGGATGGCGAGCACCTCGGCGTAGGGCGGCGTCCCGGAGGCGAACACGGCCGGATCGTAGCCGTCGGTGTAGTACTCCACGTTGGGTTGTCCGAGCGGATGGTAGGGGCGCTCGACGCCCAGCACCGCGCCGCGCAGCCACGTGTCGGTGGCCATGACCAGATGGCGGAGCGTCTGGGCGAACGACCATTCGCCGTCCACCTGTTCGTCGACCACGCCCGGCGCCATCGTCGCGGCACGTGCGGTCGCCTTGGCCCACGCCGCCTCGACCGCCGCCCACGCGGTGCGCAGCCCCTCCAGATCGTCGGGGCGCCTCAACTCACGACCGGGGAAGCGCCGGTTGAGCTCGGCGTCCACGTAGCCGGTCACGTCGACCCCGTTCACCCGGAGGACGCCCCCGCCCCCCAGCAGCCACGGCGCGTCGATGTCGACGTCGTCGACCATGACGCCCCGCAGCACCGCTCCCGACAGGTCGGTGCGCACGAAACGGGCGCCGCGCAGGTCGGCGTCGGTGAAGTCGCTCATGGGCCAACTGTCGCACGCTTGGCCGGGCCGGGCCAGAGCGGTCGGGGAGTGCTCCCCATGGCCTGCTCCGGCCGTGCCGCCCTAGCCTGCCTGCGTAATGAATTCCCGCCCGCCACCCCCGGGAGATGACATGAGCACCATGGTCGGAGCAGACATCGCCGAACTGCGACAGCTCGCGAACGATTTCCGCGCCGCCTCGCGGCGCATCGACAGCGCGTCGCGCCAGTTGGCGCCCGCGATCATGCGCGGCTCGTGGCAGGGGCGAGACGCCGACCGCTTCCGCCAGCGCTGGAGCAGCCGGCTGCTGCCGTGCCTCGAGGACGCCTCCGCGACCCTCGCCGAGGCGTCCGAGACGCTGCGCCAGGAGGCCGACGAGCAGGAGCGCGCCAGCGACTCGGGCGGCGGCATCGGCGGCGTCGGCCCGATCTCGGGCGCCCCCTGGCCGCACCCCCTTCCGGATCCCGACGATCCGATCCCGTACCCGCCCGGTGGGTGGCCCGGCCCGTGGCCGCCGCCCTTCTTCCCCGTGCCGATGCCCCCCGGCGGCTGGCCGATCCCGTGGCCGAACGGTCCCTTCGGCGAGGGAGGGCTCTTCGGCGAGGACGGTTTCTTCCAGATCGAGCATCCCCTCGACTGGTTCCCGGGCGGCGAGGTCTCGCTCGCCAAGGGCGACCACTGGTTCACCCCGAACAACACGACGAACGACCCCAACTCGACCATCCCCAAACCCAAACTGACCATCCTCAGCGGCAAGCTGGAGGTGGGGCACGAGTTCGCCTCGGGAGAGCGCGAGGGCCAGATCCTGGGCTTCGACGCGAAGGGTGAGGCGGACGCCCGGGCCGGCCTGTTCGCCAAGGGATCGGTGGCGAGCCCGGGCGAGCTGTCCGCGAGTGGCCAGCTGGTCGCCGGCGTCACCGCGTCGGCCGCCGGTTCGTCGCCCTCGCGAACCACGTCGCCCTCAAGGGCAGCGGCGACGCCTACGCGGGCGCCATCGCCCAGGGTTCCGCGAAGGTGACGGGCACGGGCGTGCACGCCGATGGTGAGGTCTTCGCCGGCGCCAAGGCCGAGGGGAAGGCGGGCCTCGACGTCGGAGGTGTGACCGCCGCTGTCAAGGGGGGCGTCTGGGCCGGCATCGGCGCCCAGGGCTCGGTCGACATCGGCTTCTCTGACGTTAAGTTGAAGCTCGGGGCCTCAGGCGGCGTCGCCCTCGGGGACGGCGGCAGTATCGGCCTCAACGTCGAGATCGACGTCGGCGAGATGGTGGACACCGCCAAGGACGTCGCCGAGGGCGTCGGCAACTTCTTCGACAAGATCTTCTGATCGGGAGAGCAACGATGGACAACCAGAGCACCACTCACCCCGGGGGCCCGGAGTACCTCGAATTCGAGCTGCCCAACGACCAGTGGCGCGAGGTGACGCCGCCCCCCGGGGCGCGCCTCTTCGCGATGCGCGTGGGCGCGTTCCCGACGTTCGCGCCGAGCATCCTCGTGGGGGCGGCAGAGCTGGCCCCCGGCGCGACTCTCGTGCAGGCGGCCGACCTGATGCTGGCCGAGTCGCAGGCCATGGGCAAGGACACGCGGCTCGTCAAGCGCGACGACTCCGCCCCCGATCGGCTCATGCAGGCCATCTCGCTCACCGTGATCCTGGGCGACCGGGATGTCGAGGTCGGCCAGTTCCAGACGCTCATGGAACTGCGCGAGCGCACCGGCGAGCGGCGGTGGGCGCTCGCGTTCACCCTCGCCGCCGCCGCCGAGATCGGCGGCTACCTGGCCGACTACCAGGCGTTCATCGGCAGCGCGCGCGGAGTGCCGAAGGCTTGAGGACGCCGCCGGTGCCGTCTCCGGTTGCCGTCGCCGGCTCAGCCGGCGACCGCGGCGCCGATGGCGACGGCGATGCCGAGGAACGTGCACGCGAGGCCGACCACGGCCATCGCCGCGGCACCCTTCGCGATCGCCCCCAGCTTCGCCCGACCGTGGACGGCCTGGAGGGCGGCGTCCACGGCTCGGTCGACGATACGCGTGTCGAGCCAGTAGTCGACGGCCACCTCGGGTCCGCGCGGCGTGACCGCG
Source organism: Propioniciclava sp. (assembly GCF_029977985.1). GTDB lineage: Bacteria > Actinomycetota > Actinomycetes > Propionibacteriales > Propionibacteriaceae > Propioniciclava. The sequence continues at coordinate 4,508 of NZ_JARKOT010000267.1, forward strand.
ACATCGACCCGCCGCTCCACGCGGCGGAGGCGGCCGCCACTCATCGCCCGCCAGGCCGACGCGTAAAGCACACCGAGGGTGGCGTCGTAGGCCTCGTACACGTCCCGGCGCAGGAACGTGCCGGGCCGCTCCTCGGCGAGCACCGTCGTGTAGACCCGCTCGACGCGGTTCTGGCTCAGGATCGGGTTGTAGCGCACGTCACCGGTGTTCCACGCGACGCGGACGGCGTCCGCGCTGGTCAGGACCACATAAGCCGTGCCCTGGAGCTGCTGGCCGAGGTGGAAGGCGAGCTGCTGGACGCCCGGTGTGCCCGAGCGGGGGCGCCCTGACGGGTCGAGGGGGGGCCCACGGGCCGGCGGCCAGCTTGTCCTCCCGGAGGGCGCCCGGCACGAGCGAGAAGGCGTACAGGCCGCCCGCTGCCGCGACCACCATGGGGATCGCCATGAGCGCCCCCAGCGAGGGGAGACCGAGCGAGAGGATCCACGCCAACAGGAGCGAGAACCCTCCGATCAGCGAGACGACCAGGGGTGAGGGTGGGCCGGAACCGTGCATGCCCCGATCATCGCGCACGCGGCGCCTGCCCGCCTCCCCGGCGAGCCGGGCGAGCGCGCCGGGGAGCACGGTGTGTCCCGATCGCCCCGCCGGTCCCGACGCATGGGACCGGACGCCGCGGCGACGCCCACCCCGCTAGCGTGTCGGTGCCTTGACACACCCCCGAAAGGAAAGTCCGCCGTGAGCACGCCCCCCTTCGACCCCCAGCAGCCTCCTGCCCCGCAACAGCCCGCCGGTGGGTACCCGGCGGCCGGCATCCCGCCGCAGTTCGCGCCCACCGCCCCCGCCGCACCCGTGGACCGCAAACCCACGATGGGCATCGTCGCGCTGGCGCTGGCGGTGGTCGGGTTCATCTTGGCCGTCATTCCCGGCGTGATGGTCGTCGCGTGGGTGCTGCTGCCCGTCGCGTTCATCCTTGCGCTGGTCACGCTCTTCCTGAAGGACCAGAAGAAGGGCCTCGCCATCGCGGCACTCATCGTCTCGGTGGTCGGGACGATCGTCGGGCTGATCGCCACCCTGGTCGTCACCGCCATCGCCATCAACGAGGCGACCGGCGGCAATATCACCGTCGCGCCCGTCACCTCGGCGGATTCCACCGGCGGCAGCAGCTCAGGCGGTCCGGATGCGTCCGGCGACCTCGGCACGCGCGAGAACCCCTACCCGCTGGGGTCGGCCATCAGCAACGACGAGTGGACGGTCGCGGTCAACTCCTTCACCGCCGACGCCACCGATCAGGTCCTCGCCGAGAACCCGTACAACGAGAAGCCAGCCGACGGGACGGCCTACGGGCTCATCAACGTCTCCATCACGCGGAACGGCGAGGACGCCCAGTCGCCCCTCTTCGTGTCCGTCGAGTACGTCACCAGCGGGGGCAACGTGGTCTCCACCACCGACTCGGGCGTCGTCGCCCCCGATGCCCTCGACTGGAACGAGCTCTACCCGGGCGCCACTGCCACCGGCAACATCGTCCTGCCGATCCCGGTGGGCGACGACGGGGTGCTCCGCGTCAGCCCGGGCATCCTCGCCGACGAGGTGTTCGTCGCCACCCGCTGACCCTGTTCCGCACGAGCGGCGCCCAGGACCATCCTGGGCGCCGCTCGCGCGTTCGCAGCGGCGAGCGCGCTGGACGGGTGCGGGGGTCAAGTTTCAACAACGGTTCCGTTCGGCGATGGGCGTCTGGTTGGGTGGGGTGGTTGGTTCAGGCCCGGGTGCAGGAGGATCGTGGTCAGTCGCTGGTATCTCGGCATGGCGGCGCTCGTGGGGGCGTCCGTGTGCGGCGTGTCTGCGGTGGTCGTGGCGATCCCGACCGCGCTCGTGAGCCGGCCAGCGCCGGTCTCCGCCGTCTGGACGACCGCCGATCCCGGCGTGCGTGGCAGCACCGTGGTCGTCCAGAGCCGCTCCGGTCCCGACCGCCTCCGCACCCATGCCGCCGGCGTCCCGTCCGGTCAGGCATCCCCCGCTCCGCGCTGGGTGTGAATCGGCGCGCGGTCCTTAGGTGCGCTTCCTCGGCGCCTGGCGGCGCTGGCCACGTCCAGGTGCTGTGCCGCCGGCGTCCCAGTGCTGCAGGTTCTGGCGGTAGATGGCCGCCAGGTCGGGGTGCGCGGCCAGCCCGGCCTCGACGGCGGCGAATTTGGTCCGCTCCCGACGGATCGCCGGGATCTGCACGGACGCCACGAACGCAGCCATCGCCACCAGCGCGACCACAGCGACCGGACGTGACCCCGGCTCCAACCGCGGCCAGGCGATGACGGCTCCGCCCACGATCGCCGCCAGCAGGAAGTAGAGGGACACGTTGCCGAAGCGGTTGGGGTCCTTCACGACCCCGTGCCCGCCGGCCGTGTGCACGGGCACGGCCTCCCGGTCCAGCACGCGCTGGAAGCGACGCCACGCCCAGAGGGCCACGCCGGCCACGACGACGCCGACCCCCACCCAGAACAGCCCGGACCCCACCCCCATCAGGGCGGCCACCGTGCCGGCCACCGCGAGCAGTCCGCCCCACGCGGTCACCACCGCTGCAAGGTCGCGGCGGAGCAGGCGCCCCATGAGCGTGTCCGCCACGTACTCCGCGTACGTGCGCGGCTTCACCGGCCGTTGGACCATGCCCGTCTCCTTCTCCCCCCCGCAGGCTACTGGGTTCCACCCCGAGGCACCCGCGGCGTCCGGCGCGCGCCTGTTGTAGGAACCCCACAAGTGATTCCGCGAACACCTTGGTTTCCCCGGCGTGGATTGGGGCGATTTCGCCGAAAGTTGCCATGCCTGCGTGCGGCCCGCCCCTCACCCGTGGGACATTGCTGTGAGTCCCGCACGCCGTTCCAGGAGGTCACGTGTTCCAGCGCATCGCGATCGTCAATCGTGGTGAGGCAGCGATGCGTCTCATCCACGCTGTCCGCGACCTGAACGCTCAGCACCCCGACGCCGCCCCGATCACCACGATCGCCCTCTACACGGACGCCGAGCGCACGGCCATGTTCGCCCGCGAGGCCGACGAGGCCTTCCCGCTCGGCCCGGCCGCCGACCGCCCCTACCTCAACCACGACCTGCTCGCCCGGGTGCTCCGCGAGGCGCGTGTGGACGCCGTGTGGGTCGGCTGGGGCTTCGTCGCCGAGGACGCCGCGTTCGCCGACCTCGTCACGAGCCTGGGCATCACGTTCATCGGCCCCTCGGGCGAGGCGATGCGCAAGCTCGGCGACAAGATCGGCAGCAAGCTGATCGCCGAGGAGGTCGGCGTCCCTGTGGCGCCTTGGTCGGGCGGCGGCGTCGACACCCTCGAGGACGCCCTCGCCGCGGCCGACCGCATCGGGTACCCGCTCATGCTCAAGGCGACGGCCGGTGGCGGCGGGCGCGGCATCCGCCGCGTCGACACCGCCGACGATCTCACCGACGCCTACCAGCGCACCCGCGACGAGGCCGAGCGCGCCTTCGGTTCGGGGGTCGTCTTCCTGGAGCGGCTCGTCACCGGTGCCCGGCACGTCGAGGTCCAGATCATCGCCGACGGCCAGGGCACCGCGTGGGCGCTCGGCGTCCGCGACTGCACGATCCAGCGCCGCAACCAGAAGGTCATCGAGGAGTCGGCGTCCCCCCTCCTCGCCCCCGAGGACGTGGCCGAGCTGAAGGCGTCGGCCGAGCGGCTCGCTCTCGCGGTGGGCTACGCGGGCGCGGGCACGGTGGAGTTCCTCTACCACCCGGGCGACCGCCTGTTCGCCTTCCTCGAGGTCAACACGCGCCTGCAGGTCGAGCACTCGATCACCGAGGTCACCAACGACTTCGACCTGGTCAAAGCCCAGATCCGTGTCGCGGCCGGCGAGCCGCTGGGCGAGCGCCCGGTCGAGGCGGGGCACGCCATCGAGGCGCGGCTCAACGCGGAGGATCCCGACCGCGACTTCGCCCCCGCCCCCGGACTCATCACGCGGCTCGACTTCCCGGTCGGCCCCGGCATCCGCGTCGACACCGGGGTCGCCGAGGGCGACTCGATCCCCGCCGACTTCGACTCCATGATCGCGAAGATCATCGCGTCCGGCCGCGACCGCGCCGAGGCCCTCGGACGCCTCCGGCGCGCCCTCGCCGAGACCACCGTCATCATCGAGGGTGGTGCGACGAACAAGAGCTTCATCCTCGAACTGCTCGGCCGGCCGGAGGTTGTGTCGGGTCCCGACTGGGCGGACACGGGCTGGATCGACCGCGTCCGCGCCGAGGGCGAGCTCGTGGCGGACGCCCACTCGGGCGTGGCGCTCGTCGCCGCGGCGATCGAGGCGTACGACGAGGCGGAGAAGCTCGAGGTGGCCCGCCTCCTCGAGACCGCCCACGGCGGCCGGCCGCAGGCGGCCCACCAGGCGGGTCTCTCGGTGGACCTCACGCTGCGCGGCGTCGTGCACACGCTCACGGTGTTCCGGGTGGGCACCGACTGCTATCGCGTCCGGGTGGGCGAGGAGGCCGTGGACGCCCGGCTCGAACGCCTGGACGACGTCCACGGACGCCTCCGCGTCGGCGAGGTCACCTACCGCATCGTGTCTGCCACCCACGGCCCGGTGCACCTCATCGAGGTCAACGGCGTCACGCACCGCGTCAGCCGCGACGAGGGCGGCGTTCTGCGCTCGCCGGCGCCGGCGCTTGTCGTCGCCACGCCGGTCGCGGTCGGCGACGAGGTCGCCGCCGGTGCTCCGGTCGTCGTGCTGGAGTCCATGAAGATGGAGACGGTGATCGGCGCGCCCTTCGCGGCCCGCGTGAAGGAACTCCTCGTCATCAGCGGCAGCCAGGTCGAGTCCATGGCGCCCCTCGTCCGTCTCGAGCCCCTCGCCGAGGGCGACGGCGAGGCCGAGGAGGCGGCGTCCGAGCCCGTCGATCTGCCCACGAGCGGGGCCGGGCCGACGGCGTCCGAACGGGCGGCGTCCCTGCTCGGCGAGCTGTCGGCGCACCTCATGGGCTACGACGTCGACGCCGCCGGCAGCACCCTGCCCGCCTACCTCGCCGCGCGCGAACAAGCCCGCGCCGAGGGCGCCGACGTGCTGGCGGGCGAGGTCGAGCTGTTCACGCTGTTCGCCGACCTGGCCGAGCTGAGCCGCAACCGGCCGGCGTCGGAGCAGGCGAGCACCGAGCTGCGCATCCACTCCGATCGCGAGTATTTCCACGGCTACCTGCAGAGCCTCGACACCGAGCGTGCGGGCCTGCCCGAGCAGTTCACCGACCGCCTCGGCCGCGCGCTGGCCCACTACGGCGTCGATGCTCTCGACCGGACGCCCGCCCTCGAGGAGGCCGTCTTCCGCGTCTTCCTCGCCCAGCAGCGGGTCGCCGACGATGTCCAGGTCGTGCTGGCGATCCTCGACCGCTGGATCTCCGAGCCGGTGCCGGACGCCGGCGTCGCGGCCTCGGCGCGTCCGCAACTGGAGCGGCTCGTCCGGGCGACGCAGCGGCGCTTCCCGGCCGTCGGAGATCTCGCCCGGTCGGTGCGGTTCCGCTGGTTCGACCAGCCGCAGGTGGACGCCGAGCGCGAGGAGGTGCTCTCAGGCGTGGCCGCGGAGGTCGAAGCCCTCGCCGCGCATCCGGACGCCCCCGACCACACCGAACGCATCGCGGCGCTGGCAGCCATCCCGGAACGCCTCGTGCTGCATCTCGCCGAGCGCCTGCACCGTGGGATCGGCGGCCCCGAGCCGCTGCTCGAGGTGCTCACCGTCAAGCACTACGGCGATTACGACCTGAGCGACATGCGCGCCGATCTCGTCGACGACCGGCCCGTGGTCGTCGGACGCTACCGGCTCGAGGGGCGTCCGACGGCCGCGATCGCGACCGCCGCGCGGGCCGACGAGTTGGGGGCGAACGGTCCGGTGGCCGACGCCGTCGCGGACGCCCTCGCCCGGCGTCACGCAGGCGACGACGCCGTGGTCGAGCTGTACGTGACGTGGCCCGAGGCGTCCGACCACGCGTCCCTGTCGGCGCAGTTGCAGCCGGTGCTGCAGGCGTGGGCGTGGCCGGGCGGCCTCCGGCGCGTCGTCGTGTGCGTGTTGCCCGCCGAGGGCGAGGTCGACTACGTCACGTTCCGGCCCGACGCCGACGGCGTCCTCGCCGAGGACGCCCGCATCCGCGGCGTCCACCCGATGATCTTCCGGCGCCTCAACCTGTGGCGGCTGCGCGAGTTCGACCTGACCCGCCTGCCGTCGCCGCGCGGCGTCCTGCTGTTCGACTGCGTGGCGCGCTCCAACCCGTCCGACCAGCGGCTGGTGGCGATGGCGGAGGTCAGCCAGTTGGCGGCCGTCCGGGACGCCGCGGGTCACCTGATCGGCCTGCCGCACGCCGAGCGGGCGGTGGAGAACTGCCTGGAGGCGATCCGGCGGACGCGGTCGGCGCGCGGGGCGGCCGGGCGGGCGCTCGACATGAACCACGTGTGGGTGACCGTGTGGCCCGAGATCGACCTCGACCTGCGCGACGTGACCGCCCTGCAGGGCAAGATCACGCCGCTCAGCGAGGGTGCGGGCATCGAGGAGGTCGTCGCTCAAGGCACCTTCGTGCGGCCCGGTCAGCCGTCGATCCCGATGGCGATCCGGTTCCATGCCAAGCCGGGCGGCGGCGTCACAACGACCGTCGAACCCCCGCCCACCGAGCCGCTCCAGCCGCTCGACGACTACACGGCGAAGATCGTGCGGGCGCGGCGGCGCGGGCTGGTGTATCCCTACGAGCTGTCCGGCACGCTGGCTGGGCCCGGCGGGACGCTGGTCGAACTCGACCTCGATCCCTCCGTCGCCGCCGGCGAGCCGGATCGGCTCGTACCGGTGGATCGGCGTCCGGGCCAGAACAAGGCGGGCATCATCTGCGCCGAGGTGACCACCCTGACGCCGCTGCATCCCGAGGGCATCACGCGCATCATCTTGTCGGGCGACCCCACCCGCGGGCTGGGCTCCCTCGCCGAGGCCGAGTGTCGCCGGGTGATCGCGGCGATCGACCGGGCGGAGGCCAAGGGCGTCCCGGTGGAGTGGTTCACGCTCAGCTCGGGCGCGCGGATCTCGATGGACTCGGGCACCGAGAACCTCGACTGGGTGGGGGCGGCGCTGCGCCGGATCGTGCACTTCACGCAGGCGGGCGGCGAGATCAACGTGGTCGTGGCCGGCATCAACGTGGGCGCGCAGCCCTACTGGAACGCCGAGGCGACGATGCTCATGCACACCAAGGGCATCCTCATCATGACGCCGGACTCGGCGATGGTGCTCACGGGCAAGCAGTCGTTGGACTTCTCCGGCGGCGTCTCCGCCGAGGACAACTTCGGCATCGGCGGCTACGACCGCGTCATGGGACCCAACGGGCAGGCGCAGTACTGGGCGCCCGATCTCGTCGGGGCGTTCGAGATCCTGCTGAACCACTACGAGCACACCTACGTAGCGCCCGGCGAGGCCGGGCCGCGGCGGGCGCCGACGACCGATCCGCTGGATCGCGACGTGTCCGACTTCCCGCACGTCATGCCCGGCTCGGACTTCACGACCGTGGGGCAGATCTTCAGCGCCACCCACAACCCGGACCGCAAGAAGCCGTTCGACATCCGCACCGTCATCGCGGCGGTGTGCGACGCCGACCATCCGCGCCTCGAGCGCTGGGCAGGCATGGCGGACGCCGACACCGCCGTCGTCATGGACGCGCGCATCGGCGGGCACTCGGCGTGCGTGATCGGCATCGAGTCCAAGCCGGTGCCGCGGGCGGGCTTCCCGCCCACGGACGGTCCGGACACCTACACGGCCGGCACGCTGTTCCCGTTGTCGAGCAAGAAGGTCGCGCGCGCCCTCAACGCGGCCTCGGGGAACCGGCCGGTCGTCGTGCTGGCGAACCTGTCGGGCTTCGACGGGTCGCCGGAGTCGATGCGGAACCTGCAACTGGAGTACGGCGCCGAGATCGGCCGGGCGATCGTCAACTTCGACGGCCCGATCGTGTTCTGCGTCATCTCGCGGTACCACGGGGGCGCGTACGTGGTGTTCAGCAAGCGGCTCAACGACAACCTGACGGTGTTGGCCATCGAGGGATCGTTCGCGTCCGTCATCGGCGGTGCCCCAGCGGCGGCGGTCGTCTTCGCCGGCGATGTGCGCAAGCGGACGGCGTCCGACCCGCGCGTGGCGAACCTGGAGGCCCGACTGCGGACCGCACGTTCGGAGGCCAAGGCGGCGTTGCAGGTGGAGTTGGCCGATGCGCGCGCGGCCGTCCGGGCGGAGAAGATCAGCGAGATCGCAGCCGAGTTCGACGCGGTGCACAACATCCACCGGGCGGTCGAGGTCGGTTCCGTGGACCGAGTGATCACACCGGCGGAGTTGCGCCCGGCCATCATCGCGACCATCGACCAGTTCGTGCGGTAGCGCGCGCCAGCGGCGCCGAGGATCGCGGAGCCTTACCGGCCGCAGCGCCGGCGTCCGCACCAGCGGGAGAGCAGCCGCACCGAGGTTGAGTGCGCCTCGGTGCAGGCGCAACGCGCGGGCTGCTGGTCCGAGTTGAGTCAGTTGATCCGAAAACCGTCTGTCCAACGTTGGACACGCTAGCGTGACCCCATGACAGACGACCTCATGCAGCGCGCAGCTGAGGCAATGGCCGCCTCCCGCGCCGGCGAAGACCCCGACCGCCCCATCTTCCACGTCGCCCCGCCGGTGGGGCGTCTCAACGACCCGAACGGGCTGCTCATCAAGGACGGCACCTACCACGCCTTCTACCAGTTCAGCCCGTTCTTCCCCGAGCGCGGAGTGTTCTGGGGGCACGCGACCAGCGACGACCTCGTCCACTGGGAGACGCACCCGCCGGCCATCGCCCCCGACCGCGACTACGACCGTGACGGCGCCTACTCGGGCAACGCCTTCTTCAACGGCGACGAGGTGTGGCTGTTCTACTCGGGCAATGTCCGCCCGGGCGACGTGACCCGCGCCAGCCACCAGTGCCTTGTCACCACCCCCGACCTGGTCCATTTCACCAAGTACGAGGGCAATCCGATCATCGACTCCGCCCCCGACGGTTTTACCCCGCACTACCGCGACCCCCAGGTCTGGACCGACACCGACGGCTCCTACCGCATGGCCATCGGCGCCAAGCGCGTCGGCAACATCGGCGCCATGGTGTTCCTCCGCTCCGACGACCTGCTGCACTGGCGCTACGACGGCGACCTCTCCTTCCCGGACGCCGCCGGCGCCTTCGACCACTTCGGCTACATGTGGGAGTGCCCGAACTTCCTCACGATGACCGACGAGGTCACCGGTGAGACCAAGGACGTGCTCATCTTCAGCCCGCAGGGCATCCCCGCGCGCGAGGAGGCGTTCCGCAACATCTTCGCCGTCGGCTACGTCGTCGGCCGCCTCGACGGCACCGCATTCCACGAGGTCACCGACATCACGGAGATGGACGCCGGCTTCGAGTACTACGCCCCGCAGGTCTTCAAGCGCGCCCCCGGCGACGAGGGTCCGGTCACCTACATCGCGTGGGTCGGCAACTCGGCCACCGACGACCACCCGTCGCTGCCCGACCACGGCTGGATCCACTGCCTGTCCGTCCCCCGCACCCTCACCCTCCACGACGGCAAGCTGCGCCAGCAGCCGGTCGTCGGCACGGGGGAGCTCGGCCTCGCCCCGCTCGCCGTCGCCGGCCAGTCCCTCACCGACACCACCACCGCCCTCGCCGAACTCGACGGCATCCGGTCGTTCGTCCTCACGCTGCACCTCGATCTGTCGGACGCCGCCGCTGCGACCCTGCGGCTGGGAACGGAGGAGTGCCACGTGTCGGTGGCGTTCGCCGAGGGAAAGATGACCGTCGATCGCAGCACGGCCCGCTACCCGCGCTCGCACGACGCGCGCAAGATGGTCCGTTCGGTGACGCTGCCGGAGGGCGACGAGGTCGATCTGCTCGTCGTGCACGACCGCTCGGTGACCGAGCTCTACCTGGCCGACGGCGAGATCGTCTTCAGCCTGCGCAGCTTCCTGGAACCCGACGGCTTCGGGGTCACCTTGACCGCCGACGGCACCGTCGGGGTTCGGGAGGCCGCGGCCCTCGAGATCCACTGACCACCGGATCCCAGCACGCGACGCTCCGAGGCCGCCCGGCTGCGGCGGGCGCCGGCCGTCGCGTGCTGGGATCGTGTGTGCGGCGGGCCGTGCCGGGATCGCGTGGTAGCGCGCGGTGGTCGTGTGCGGTGGGTCCGAGGGATAGGCTGCGGCCTCATGCCGCACGCTGCCGACAGCCATGACCTGATCCGCGTGGAGGGCGCCCGGGTGAACAACCTCAAGGGCGTCAGCGTCGAGATCCCGAAGCGGCGGCTCACCGCCTTCACCGGCGTGTCCGGGTCGGGGAAGAGCTCGCTCGTGTTCGACACGATCGCCGCCGAATCCCAGCGCATGATCAACGAGACGTATCCCGCGTTCGTGCAAGGGTTCATGCCGACCCTCGACCGCCCCGATGTGGACACCCTCGACGGCCTCACCACCTCGATCATCGTGAGCCAGGAGCGGCTCGGCGCGAACGTGCGCTCGACCGTCGGCACGGTGACCGACGCGAACGCACTGCTGCGCGTGCTCTTCAGCCGCCTCGGCGATCCCCCCATCGGCTCACCGCAGGCGTACTCGTTCAACGTGCCCTCGGCGACCGGTGGGGGAGCGGTCACCGTTCAGCGCGGCGACAAGACCATCGCCCAGAAGGCGTCGTTCTCGGTCGTCGGCGGCATGTGCCCGCGTTGCGAAGGCATCGGCCACATCAGCGACGTCGATCTCACGGCCGTCTACGACGCGACCAAGTCGCTCTCCGACGGGGCCCTCCTGGTTCCCGGCTACTCCATGGACGGCTGGTACGGCCGCATCTTCGCGGGCTCGGGGTTCTTCGACATGGACAAGCCGATCGCGAAGTTCACCAAGCGCGAGCTGCACGACCTGCTCTACAAGGAGCCCACGAAGATCAAGGCCGAGGGCATCAACGTCACCTACGAGGGCGTGCTTACGAGGATCGGCAAGTCCATGCTCAGCCGGGACCCGGACGAACTGCAGCCCCACGTGCGCGCCTTCGTCCAGCGCGCGGCGACGTTCAAGACCTGCCCGGACTGCGACGGCACCCGCCTCACCGCGGGCGCCCGGGCCTCGAAGATCGCGGGCCTCTCCATCGCGGACGCCTGCGCGCTGCAGATCTCCGACCTCGCCGCCTGGGTCGCCGCCCTCGACGAGCCCTCCGTCGCCCCCCTGCTCGCCAGCCTCCGCCACCTGTTCGACGCGTTCGTCGAGATCGGCCTCGGCTACCTCAGCCTCGACCGCGCCTCGGGCACCCTCTCGGGCGGCGAGGCGCAGCGCATCAAGATGATCCGCCACCTCGGCAGCGCGCTCACCGACGTCACCTACGTCTTCGACGAGCCCACCATCGGGCTCCACCCGCACGACATCGACCGCATGAACGCCCTCCTGCTCCGCCTGCGCGACAAGGGCAACACCGTCCTCGTCGTCGAGCACAAGCCCGAGGCCATCGCGATCGCCGACCACGTCGTCGACCTCGGCCCCGCCGCCGGCTCGGCGGGCGGCGAGATCGTCTTCCAGGGCCCGGTCGCCGGGCTGCGCGCCTCCGGCACCCTCACCGGACGCCACCTCGACGACCGCGCGCGGCTCAAGGAGGAGGTGCGGACGCCGTCGGGCGCCCTCGAGATCCGCGGCGCCGCCCTCCACAACCTGCGCGACGTCGACGTCGACATCCCCCTCGGCGTGCTCGTCGTTCTCACCGGGGTGGCGGGCTCGGGCAAGTCATCCCTGATCGCGGGCTTGGTCGAGAAGCGCAACGGCGTCGTCGTCATCGACCAGGGCGCCATCAAGGGCTCGCGCCGCTCGAACCCCGCCACCTGGACCGGAGTCCTCGAGCCCATCCGCAAGGCCTTCGCGAAGGCCAACGGTGTCAAGCCCGCCCTGTTCAGCGCCAACTCGGCAGGGGCGTGCCCCACGTGCAACGGGGCCGGGGTGATCTTCACCGAGCTCGGCTTCATGGACACCGTCACCACCACCTGCGAGGTCTGCGACGGCAAGGGCTTCCAGGCGGCCGTGCTCGAGTACAAGCTGGGCGGCCGCGACATCCACGAGGTCCTCACGATGCCCGTCACGGACGCCCGCGCCTTCTTCGCCGACGGCGAGGCCCGGACGCCCGCCGCCGCGAAGGTCCTCCAGCGGCTCGTCGACGTCGGTCTCGGCTACCTCACCCTCGGCCAGCCCCTCACGACCCTGTCCGGCGGCGAGCGCCAGCGCCTCAAGCTGGCGGCCCGGATGGGTGAAGCGGGCGACATCTACGTCCTCGACGAGCCGACCACGGGCCTCCACCTCGCCGACGTCGCCCAGCTGCTCGCCCTGCTCGACCAGCTCGTCGATTCCGGCAAGACCGTCATCGTCATCGAGCATCACCAAGCCGTCATGGCGCACGCCGACTGGATCATCGACCTCGGCCCCGGGGCCGGCCACGACGGCGGTCGCGTCGTCTTCGAGGGCACCCCCGCCGATCTGGTCGCCGAGGCGTCCACCCTCACGGGAGAGCACCTCAAGGCCTACGTGGGTGCGAGCGCTTCCACCAACGGCTGATCGGCTCGGCCCCGGCACCGTCAGGGTGTCGGCGCCGGCGAGCCGATCGCCTCGGAGTCCTGCAACCGCTGCAGGTGTTCGGTGACGCTCGAGGAAAGGTCCGAGCCGGGGTCGAGCTCGATGACGCGGTTCCACGCAGCCTCCGCTGCGCCGATGTCGGGCGGGTCGGTGCTGAGGTAGAGGAAGCCGAGGTTGTACCAGGGATGCGCGCTCGTCGGCGAGATCTCGGTCGCCTTCAGCCACTGAGCCTTGGCGTCGTCGAAGCGCTGCACGTTGTAGTAGGCCACACCGAGCACCAGTCGCGAGTCGAGGTCGTCGGGCCTGGCCGCCACGAACTTCTCCAGCCAGGACGCCGACGTGTCGAACTGCTCGGCGCGGAAGTACACATCGGCCAGAGCGCGGATGCTCACCAGGTCGTTGGGGTCGGCGTCGACCTTGGCCTGTAGCTCGGCGGCGAGCGCCTCGTCCAGGGCGGGCGGGGTGGTCGCGGCGGCGACCGGCGCGGCCGTCATGGAGGAGACGTCCGGGTGCCCGTCGGGGAGGGCGGTGGCGGGCCGTCCGGCGAAGTAGATCGACCAGACGAGCGCCCCCGCGAAGAGCAGCACCGTGACGGTCACCACCCCCTTGGCCGGACGCCGCCGCTCGCGGACGCGCGGGCGTTCGGTCTCGTGGGCGTCGCCGGTCTCGAGGTCGAGGGCGTAGTCGTCGTACAGATCGCCGTCGAGCTCGGCCGGGCGGGACGAGGATGCTCGGACCATGGTCCCCTCCTACCGGGTGTGCCCCCACTCTCGGCCCGTCGCGGCCGCGCGGACCATCCTCCGCCGGGCACGAATCTGGCACAGGGGGGCACAACAACGCGGACCCCACCCCTACCGTCGGGTAGGGATGGGGTCCGTGGCGGGAGCCCGGGTCCGAGGCGGGCTGCCGGTCCTTACGGGGTGGTGGGGGCCGATGCCGTCTCCGGTGCCTGAGGACTCGGCGTCGGCGAGGCTGGCGGCGGCGTGTACTCCGGAACCGGGGCCGGGGACGGCGCCGAGGCAGGCGGGTAGGTCTGTCCCAGCAGGGCCAGCTGGCCGCGCCGGGCGGCGTCCGTCGCCTGGTTGAGGATCTGGTTCGTGTAGGCGGGGGCGTGGAAGCCGCGGCTGTTCTCGCTCGTCACGTAGTCGACGATGAACTGCGCCTGCCGCTGGTAGGCCCACGCCTCCTCGATCCGCGCCTGGTCGGTGCCGTTCTCGCGCGCCTTGACGATGTCGGCGATCAGCTGGTCGAGGGCGTCGAACGCGGTGTTCTTGGTCTCCTCGTACCGGTTGTGGATCGTGTCGACCCGCGCCCGCATCTCCTCCTCCGACGTGCGGTGGCAGGTGAGGCAGGTGGTGTTGATCGTCTCGTTGGTGCGCATGGGGCTGGCGACCTGGTGGTCGGTGATCTTCGCGGCGCCCTCACGCTTGTACGGCATGTGGCAATCGGCGCAGGTCACGCCCGCCGACGCATGGACGCCCTGGCTGAACGTCTCGAAGTCGGGGTGCTGGGCCTTGATCACGGGGGCGCCGGTGAGCTTGTGCGTGAAGTCCGACCAGCCGATCTCGTCGTAGTAGGCCATCGCGTCGTTCACGGTAAGGCCCTTCTCCCAGGGGAAGGTGAGGGTCTTCTCGTCCCCGGCGAAGTAGTACTCGACGTGGCACTGGGCACACACGTACGTGCGCATCTCCTTGGCCGACGCCATCGTGTTCACGTCGAAGTTCGCGACGCTGCCACCGGCCTCGGAGGCCTTGTACTCCTTGATGCCCTCGATGAACGCCGGGCGCGTCACACGCAGCTTCATCGTCGCTGGGTCGTGGCAGTCGATGCAGCCGACCGGATGCTGCGCGTAGGTCGTCGCCTCGCTATAGGGCATCTTGTTCATCGCGGCCCAGCCGGCGGCGGCGTCCCCGTTGCCGAGGGTGTTGACGACCTCGGGCAAGGACGCGTGGCAGTTGAGACACGCGCCGGGCTGCTTGAACATCGTGACGCGCTTCACGAGGCGCTGGTCCTCGAGCATGTACATGTGGCCGCGCGGCTCGTTGTACTCGACCGAGAACGCGTAGCCCTGCCACATCGTCACCAGGCGCGGGTCGGCCTCGAGCTTGCTCTTGGCCATCACCGTCCGCGGGTCGTCGGCGGTCGGCGTCCGGAGCAACTGCTCGTCGGCGGGCATCTCCTGGGTCTTCAGCCAGCCCTCGTACTGCAGCGGGAAGTTCTGACCCCACACTGCAGGGTCGTAGGTGGTGTCGGTGAGCTGCACGACCTGGAAGTACGGCTGCTGGGCTTCGGTGCGCTTGGTGAAGATGTCCACCAGCAGCGCCAGGACGCCCACGGCCACGACCGCGCCGAGGACGAGGACGGTCGCGATGAACCCCCACCGGGGCTTGCGGCCCCCGACCTTCTCAGTGGTTGAGGTACTCATTCTCACATCACCTCATGTGTCCGACGTTGGCGTGGCATTGCAGGCAGTCGATCTGGTCGTCGTGGGACGCCCCCGCGCGCGTCATGCGGATGTCGTCCGTGAGACCCGCGTGGCAGTGCAGGCAGGACTCCTCGGCGATCTTGCGGTTGACGTCGCGGATCTTGATGTTCTCGGGGTAGGCGCCCGTGGTGAACTTCAGGGAATGCCAGAACCCGTTGTCGGCCTCCGAGATGAGCCAGGCGACGGCGTCGTCGTGGGGGGAGTGGCAGTCCTGGCAGGTGGCGGCGTGGCCGTGCGGGCCGCGGGTCCACGAGTCGTAGTTCTCCTTCATGGAGTGGCACTGGAGGCACGCGCCCGGGTCGTGGCCGAAGTAGGCGGCGCCGCCGGCGTAGCCGAACGTGAACACCATGAGGCCCACGAGGATGCCCGTCAGCGCACCGACGAGGGGCAGGAACCAGCGCCAGGACGAACCGATGTTCACCCTGAACCAGTCGAGGACCACCTCGACCCAGCGGCGCATGGCCCACCCCCTCCGTTGTCGGCGTCCGCACGGGACCCCTCCCGGCCATCGTGATCCGCGCCGGGGCGGTCCAGCCATCCGGCAGGGGATAGAAAGAAGGTAGAACCGGAGATACACCCCGTCGGCGCAGCGGGCGTCAGTGGTGGGGGCGGCCGATGCCGTGGCGGACGACGTAGGTGGCGGCCTGGATGCGGTTGTCCATGTCGAGCTTGGCCAGCGCATTGTGGACGTGGTTCTTCACGGTGCCCTCGGTGATGGACAGCCGGACGCCGATCTCCTTGTTCGACAGTCCGTCGGCGACGAGGCGGAGCACGTCGAGCTCGCGCTGCGACAGGACTGGACCCTCCTCGGCCACCTTCGCCCGCGGCGCGTCCCCCGCGCGGATCGCGCTCAGCAGGCGGCCGACGAGGGCGGGCGACACGGGGTTCTCGTTGCGCAGCGCGGACCGGATCATGTCGAACAACTCGGCGGGGGCGAGGTCCTTGAGGAGGTAGCCGTGGACGCCGAGCCGGACGGCGTCCAGCAGGTGCACGTCGTCGTCGCTGACGGTCAGCATGACGATGCGCACGTCGGGCAGTTCGACGCGCAACCGCCGGGCCGCCTCGATGCCGTTCATGACAGGCATCTCCACGTCGAGCACCACCACGTCGGGCCGCAGCTCGATCGCCGCCTCCACGGCCAGGAGACCGTTCGGCGCCTGTCCGACGACCTCCAAGTCGGCCTGGGTGTCGATGAGCTGGGCGATCGCCTGCCGGAACAGGGGCAGGTCGTCGGCGAGCAGGATGCGGGCGGGCCGGTCCGTCATGCGCTCAGCTCCTCGTCCAGGCGGAGATCGGCCGGCACCACCACCTGGACGCGCGTGCCGGCCCCCGGGGCCGATTCCACGACGAGCCGCCCGCCGAAGCCGGCCGCGCGTTCGCTCATGGACGCCAGCCCGTAGCCCGCGTCGGCCGACCGCGCGACGGCGTCCGGGTCGAAACCGCGGCCGTCGTCGGCGACCGTGAACGTGGTGGCGTCCCCGGAACTGCGCACCTCCAGCGTCGCCGCGGACGCCGCCGCGTGCTTGCGCACGTTGCTGAGCGCTTCCTGGATGATGCGGATGACCTGGGCCTCGGCGTCCGGGGCGAGGGCCAGCCCGGCGCAGTCGGCGTCCAGCCGGGTCGGGATGCCGGACAGGCGCGAGTAGCGCTCGAGGTAGGCGTCGACGTGCTCGAGGATCGCCGGGTGGGGGAGGTGGGCGTCCTTGAGACCCATGATGGCCTCGCGGACGTCGGCGTAGCCGTCCCGGCAGAGCTGGGTGAGGGCGTCCACCTCGCCGGAGAGCTTCTCCGAGGCGCGGATCTCGGGGTGCACGCCGAGGACCTGCAGCTTGAGGTGGGCGACGCCGAGGATCTGCGCGACGCTGTCGTGGAGCTCCCGCGCGATGCGGTCGCGCTCGGTGAGGGCGGCGGCGTGGCGTTGGCTCTCGAGGTCGCGCAGGGCGCGCTCGGCGGCGAGCTCTTCTTGATGATGGACGGCCTCGGCGTGGGCGCGGCCGATGAGGCGGTACATGATCCAGCCGAAGGCGGCGGACGCGAGGACGATCGTGGCGCCGATGACGAAGAAGCCGGTCTCGTGGCCGAGCAGGCTGTACAGGACGGGCCGCACCGCCAGGACGACGCCGATGAACACGACCGGCACGACGAGGCCGACGAGGCGGACGGCGCGCAGGTCGTCGTCGCCGAGCCGGCGCGGGCGGGTCCGCGGCGGGGCGTCGGAGGGTGTCGACGACATGGCGGACCGTCCCCCTTCCTGACCTGGCTGCGGACCTCATTCGCGGGGCTTCTGGACGCGAGTCTAGGGAGAATGGGCGGCGCTGCGGGCAGACGTGACCGAATCGCGGCCTTTTTCCCGGTCCGGCTTGTGGGAAGGCGGGCGGGAAGGGCGGGTGTCGCCGTCGGTCGCGACCCCTACAGTGAGGCGCATGACGAAGCTTCGGCGGCAGGCGACGTGGGTCGCCGTCGCCGCCGTGGTGCTCATCTCGCTGAACCTGCGGCCCGGCGCGACCGTGCTGGGGCCCATTATCGCCGAGGTGCTCGCAGGGCTGGGGCAGGGGGCGGCGTGGGGCGGCGTCCTGACCGCGTTGCCCGGCGTGTGCTTCGCGTTCTTCGGCAGCCTCGCCGTCGCATTCTCTTTGCGCGTCGGGCTCAATGGCGCCCTGTGGCTCGGCATGGCCGCCGCGGCGATCGGGCTGGGCGTCCGGGCGTGGGTGTCGGATGCCGCCTGGTTCCTCGCGCTCACGGTGCTGGGGTTCGCAGGCATCGCGATCGGGAACGTGCTGGTCCCCGCATTCATCAAGCGGCGCTTCCCCGAACGTGTGGCGACCCTGACGGCCGCCTACAGCACGTGCCTGGCGGTGGGGGCGACCACGGCGTCCGCGCTGGCGGTGCCGATGGCGCGGTCGCTCCCGGGCGGCTGGCGGGCGGCCCTGTTCGGGTGCGGCCTCACCGCCTTGGCAGCCGTGGTGCCGATGGTGGCGGTCGCGGTGACGGACCGGTCCGCAGGGGTGACCCGACGCCGGGACAAGGGGCCGAGCCTGCTGAGGTCGCGGCGCGCGGTGGCGCTCGGGGTGTTCTTCGGGATCCAGTCGATGCAGGCGTACGTCCAGTTCGGCTGGGTGTCACAGATGTTCCGCGACGGCGGGCTCGACGCGGCCTACGCGGGGCTGCTCGTGTCGATCATTCCGGCGTTCGGCATTCCGGCGGGGCTCGTCATGGCACGCCTGGTGGACCGCGTCGCCGACCTGCGGCCCGTCGTCGTGGTGATGGGGGTGCTGCTGGCGGTCGGCTACCTCGGCATCCTGTATGCGCCGACGTTCCTGCCGTGGCTGTGGGCGACGGCGCTGGGGCTGTCCGGAGCGGCGTTCCCGATGGCGCTGGCGCTCATCACCGCCCGCTCACGCGACCCCCACGTGACGGCGCGGCTCTCCGGGTTCGGCCAGACCATCGGGTACACGTTCGCCGCGCTCGGCCCGTTCCTGGTGGGGGTCGTCCACGGGGTGACGGGTGGCTGGGCCGTCCCGTTGTGGGTGCTCATCGCCTCGTCGGTGGCCATGGTGGTCGCCGGCTTCGGCGCGGTTGCGCGCGGCTACGTCGACGACGACCTCGCCGGCCCCTGATCCGCGTCAGGACTCCAGCGCGACCGTGCCTGACACCACCACGGACGCCTCCCCACCGATCCACACGTCCGTGCCGTCGTCGTCGACCGTGACGATGCCGTTCCGCCCGATCGCCCTCCCCTGGCTGACGGTGTACCGCGCCGGCACCAGCCCACGCATGCGCAACCACTGCGCGAGCGCAGCGTTGAGGCTGCCGGTGACCGGGTCTTCGCCCCCCTCGAAGAGGCCCCGCACCTCGTACGCGTGCGGCCCCTCGTCCGCCAGTGCGCACAGACCCACCAGTCCTGCGCGGACGCCGGCCTCCGGGCTGATCGCCCGCAACGTCGTCAGCGAGCCGAGCTGCAGCATCGGCCACGCCGGCCCGTTCACGCCCCACTCGTGCGCGACCACGTCGGCCGGCCCGATCCCGAGGGCCGGCAGGAGGCGGTCGAGGGTGGCGGTGTCCACCGGGCCGGTGCGCGTCCGCGGCGGCGCGGCGAAGGCGAGCGTGGCGCCGTCCAGCCGCACCGGGACCAGCCCGGCCCCGCACTCCTGCACCACCCGTCCCGCGGTGGCGGGCACGCCGCCGGTCGCCAGCCAGGCGCGCGCCGAGCCCAGGGTGGGGTGGCCGGCGAACGGGTACTCTTCGAACGGCGTGAAGATGCGCACGCGGTAGTCGGCGAGAGGATCGGTGGGCGGCAGGAGGAACGTGGTCTCCGACAGGTTCGTCCAGCGGGCGAAGGCCTGCATCGCCGCGGTGTCGAGCCCGGCGGCGTCCACCACCACCGCCAGCGGATTTCCCGTGAGAGGGCCGGACGCGAACACATCGACCTCAAGGTAGCGGCGCACGCTCGGCACCCTACCGGCCTCCGCCGGGGTTCGGCGGTGGAGGTAGGCTGGATCCCTCCCGAGGGGGTTGGACGATGACGATCAGACCGCCTGCCGTTGCCGGATCCTTCTATCCGGCCGATCCTGCCCGCTTGGCGGCCACGGTCGACCGCCTCCTCGCGGACGCCGCCTCTCCGCCCGTGCCCGGGCGCGTGAAGGCGCTGGTCAGCCCGCACGCCGGCTATGTCTACTCCGGGCCGTTCGCCGCCCGTGCCTTCGCCACCGTCGCGCCGTCCGTTGACTCCGTGACGCGGGTCGTCGTGGCGTGCCCCACCCATCGCGTGGGCGTCCGCGGGGTCGCACTGCCCGGCGCGGACGCCTTTGCGACCCCGCTCGGCGCCGTACCCGTCGACAGCGACGCCCTCGCCGGCCTCGCCGGCCTGCCCCAGGTGGTGACCCGTACCGATGTGCACGCCGACGAGCACGCCCTCGAGGTGCAGTTGCCCTTCCTGCAACGGGTGCTCGGCCCGTTCGCCCTCGTCCCGCTCGCGGTCGGCGAGGTGTCTCCCGAGCAGGCCGCCGAGGTCCTCGACGCCGTGTGGGGCGGCCCCGAGACCCTCGTCGTCATCAGCTCCGACCTCTCGCACTATCTGCCCTACGACCGGGCCCGGGCCCGGGATGCCGCCACCCTCGACCGCATCCTCCGCGTCGAGCCGCCGGTCGGCCCGGACGACGCCTGCGGCGTCCGGCCCCTGAACGGCCTGCTCACCGCCGCCCCGCGGCACCGCCTGCGCCCCACCCTGCTGGGCGCCGGCAACTCCGGCGACACGGCGGGCGACCGGTCCCGCGTCGTCGGTTACGCGGCGATCGCCTGGCACGAGGAGGAGTGATGCTCGCGCTGCCCGCCGACGCCGGTGGCGTCCTGCTGCCCCTGGCCCGGGCAGCGATCGCCGATCGCCTCGGGCTGACCGCCCCGCGCGCGGCGCAGCCGCCGTGGTTGGACGCCCCAGGTGCCTGCTTCGTCACCCTCACGACCGACGGGCGGCTGCGCGGCTGCATCGGCACCCTCGTGGCACACGCGCCCCTCGGTGAGGACGTCGCCGCCAACGCCCGCAACGCGGCGTTCCGCGACCCCCGGTTCGAGCCGCTGCGCTCCGACGAGTTCGGAGGCGTCCGGGTCGAGGTGTCGGTGCTGGGCGAGCCCGAACCGCTGACGTTCGCTTCGCGCGCCGACGCGCTGGCGCAACTGCGGCCCGGCATCGACGGCCTCATCCTCACGGCCGGACGCCACCGCGCCACCTTCCTGCCCCAGGTGTGGGACCACCTCGGCGACGCGGACGCGTTCGTCGACGCCCTCCTCGCCAAGGCCGGACTGCGCCCCGGACACTGGCCGCACGACCTCGCCCTGGCGCGCTACGGCGTCCGGGCGTGGGCGGAGGAACCATGAGCCATCATCCCGCCCGCTACTGGGAACGCACCGACGATGGGCGCGTCCAGTGCAACCTGTGCCCGCGCGAGTGCCGCCTGCGGCCGGGCCAGCGCGGCTTCTGCTTCGTGCGGGCCAACGAGGACGACCGGCTCGTCCTCACCACGTACGGGCGGTCGTCCGGGTTCGCCATCGACCCCATCGAGAAGAAGCCGCTCAGCCACTTCTGGCCCGGCACGAGCGTCCTCAGCTTCGGCACCGCCGGCTGCAACCTGGGCTGCAGGTTCTGCCAGAACTGGGACATCTCGACCTCCCGCGCCATGGATCGGCTCGCCGACGAGGGCACCCCCGAGCAGATCGCCGACACCGCGGTGGCGCAGGGGTGCGCCGGGGTCGCCTACACCTACAACGACCCGGTCATCTTCGCCGAGTACGCCATCGACGTCGCCCAGGCGTGCCGCGCGCGTGGGCTTGCCAATGTCGCCGTCACCGCCGGCTACGTGAATCCCGAGGCCAGGCGCGACTTCTTCGCTGTCATGGACGCCGCCAACGTGGATCTCAAGGGCTTCAGCGACACGTTCTACCGTCGGCTGACCGGGGCGCACTTGCAGCCGGTCCTGGACACGATCGCCTACCTCGTCCACGACACCGACGTGTGGGTCGAACTGACCACCCTCGTGATCCCGGGGCACAACGACTCCGACGCGGACCTGGCGGCGCTCAGCCGCTGGGTCGCCACCGAGTGCGGCCCCGACGTGCCGCTGCACTTCAGCGCCTTCCACCCCGACCACCGGATGCGCGACGTCCCGCGCACTCCGCCCGCCACCCTCACCCGCGCCCGCTGCCTCGCCCTCGACGCCGGGCTGCGGTACGTCTACACCGGCAACGTCCACGATCCGGCCGGGCACACGACGTGGTGCCCTGGCTGCGGGCTCGCCGTGATCCGCAGGGACTGGTTCCAGGTCACCGATTTCCTCCTGGACGCCGCGGGCGCCTGTCCCGGGTGCGGCACGGTCGTCGCCGGCCGGTTCGGCCGGCCGTCCGACCGCTCGCGCCGCCGGTCCCTGCCCGT
>NZ_JARKOT010000278.1 GCF_029977985.1 Propioniciclava sp.
TGGTCCGGTCCCAGGTGAGGCGGGGACGCAGCTCGGCGAACTCCTCGGCCGGGTAACGGCCCGCCAGCATGTCGAGGACCGCCTCGAGGACGCCGCGGGTGAGCGTCGCGAAGGGCGCGGCGCGACGCACGAGGCTGAGCAGCTCGTCGACGCTGATCGCGTCGAGCGCGACGATGGCGACGATCTGCTGGGCGAGCACGTCGAGCGGGTTGGCCGGGATCGCGAGCGCTTCGATCGCCCCCGCACGCATGCGTTCGACGATGACCGTGCTCGCCACGAGGTCGCCCCGGTACTTGGGGAAGAACACACCCCGCGAGACCGCACCCACCTGGTGGCCCGCCCGGCCGACGCGCTGCAGCCCGGACGCCACCGAGGGCGGCGCCTCCACCTGCACCACGAGGTCGACGGCGCCCATGTCGATGCCCAGCTCGAGCGAGCTCGTGGCCACCACCGCGGGTAGCCGGCCCGCCTTCAGGGCCTCCTCCGTCTCGGACCGCTGCTCGCGCGACACCGACCCGTGGTGGGCCCGCGCCAGAACCGCCGGCGCGTTCGCGGCCGCCCCGGACTGGGCCATCACCTCGGCGGGTGGGCGGGCCGCTCCGTTCTGACTGGGGCCGCTCTCCAGCGGATTGCCCAGCCACCGCAGGCGCTGCTCGTCCGTGGCGACGGACGCCGCTCGCTCGGCCTGCGTGGCCCCCGAGATGCGCTCGTCGGCGATCTCGTTGAGGCGGGTGGTGAGCCGCTCGGCGAGGCGGCGGGAGTTGGCGAAGACGAGCGTGGAGCGGTGCTGCTCGATGAGGTCGACCACGCGTTCCTCGACGTGCGGCCAGATCGAGGGGACCGTGCGCGGCGCGGGGTCGCCGTGCCCCTCTCCGGGGGAGGCAGCGGCCGCCGGGGCGGCGTCCAGGCTGGAAAGGTCGGGCACAGGGACGACGACCGACAGGTCCCACGCCTTGTCGGCGGGCGGCGCGACGGTCGTCACGGGTCGCCCTCCGGCCAGGAACCGCCCCACTTCGTCGAGGGGCCGCACCGTCGCTGACAGCCCGATGCGCTGGGCGGGCCGCTCGAGCAACACGTCGAGCCGCTCGAGACTGAGGGCGAGGTGGGCGCCGCGCTTGGTGCCCGCGACGGCGTGCACTTCGTCGAGGATGACCGTCGTCACCCCGCGGAGCGCCTCCCGCGCCTGCGACGTGAGCAGCAGGTAGAGAGACTCGGGCGTGGTGATGAGGATGTCGGTGGGCGCCTTCGCGAACCGGCGGCGCTCCTCGGGTGAGGTGTCGCCCGAGCGCACCGCGACCGACACGTCGGGCCGTGGTTCGCCCAGCCGGACCGCCGCGTGCCCGATGCCCACCAG
>NZ_JARKOT010000279.1 GCF_029977985.1 Propioniciclava sp.
GTAGTAGGCCGCGCACCGGGCGATGGCCCCGGGCGCCGTGTGCTTGCGGGGGCACTCGGGCGCGGCGTCGGCCACGGCCTCCAGGCGTGCCTTGTGGGTTGCCGTGGCCCTGCCGCCCGACTTGGTGGTGCACGGCTGGCCGGGCGCGGCGTGGCAGGCGGGGCAGGTGTTGGCGGTGGGTTCGGACATGGTGTGCCTCCTGTGTGTAGGCCGGGTTCCCCGGCACTTGAACACTAAACCATGTTACCGAACCTTGTACAGGAAAAGCACCCCGTGGTGTGCCAGCGACACCGCCCCTGGCATCGCCATGCGCGACCCGCCTCCCACCAGCGCCGCGACGGACGCCGAGTGGTGCGGCGCCGAGAAGGGCGGCACCGACACGAGACCGTCGAGCCCCAGCCCGCACACCGACCGGATCGCCGAGACCTCCAGCGCCTCCGCCTGACCCAGTTCGGGCAACAGCCCCGGCAGACGCTCGGCCAGCAGTGTCTTGCCAACCCCAGGTGGCCCCTTGAGGAACAGGTGGTGCCCACCGGCGGCGGCCACCTCCACCGCCCAGCGCGCCTCCAGCTGACCGGCGACATCGGCCATGTCGACCGACCGGACCTCCGGCGGCGGCGTGCGGCCTTCCGCCTCGTACACCACGGGCGCCGCCCCGCGCAGCACGCCGACCAGTTCGGCCAGACAGCTGACGCCGACCACCTCCACGTCTTCCACCAGCCGCGCCTCGCCCACCTGATCGGCGGGCACGATCACATGCCCGTAGCCCTCGCGCGCGGCAGCCAGGACGGCCGGCAGCAGCCCGCGCACCGGACGCACTCGACCGTCCAGCGCAAGCTCGCCCAGCAGCACCGATTGCGCGAGCCGCCCGGGCGGCACCTCCTCCATGGCGCTCAGCAGCGCAGACACGATCGCCAAGTCGTAGTGCGACCCTGCCTTGGGCAGCGTTGCGGGCGACAGGTTCACGGTGACCAACTGGGCCGGCCACGGCAGGCCGACCTGCGCGATGGCCGCCCGGCATCGTTCGCGTGCCTCGTTGAGCGCGGCGTCGGGCAGACCGACGATCACGGTCCGCGGGAGCCCGGAGACGACCGCCACCTCCACCTCCACGATCGTCGCCTCGAGCCCCACCAGCCCCACGGAGGCCGCACCCCCCAGCCTCACGGCTCGACCGCCCGCGCATGATGGATCGTGGCCGTGCCGTCGGCATGCCACAGGACACCGAAGGCGTCCACCCTCACTCCGGGGAAGCCGCGACCCTGCTCGGCGAGCCAGGCCGCAGCCAGCCCCCGCAAACGCCGGAGCTTGGCGTAGGTGATCGCCTCCAGCGGGTCGCCGAACCCAAGACCCGTGCGCGCCTTGACCTCGCACACGACGGCCACCCCGTCGGGATCGCGGGCCACGAGGTCGATCTCGCCCAGCCGACACCGCCAGTTGCGCGCCAGCACACGCCAGCCCCGTCGCTGAAGGTACGCAGCGACCACGTCTTCACCCCGCCGGCCTACGTCTCTTCGTTCATCGCTCACGCCCTTGCATTAGCCCTCAGAGGGCCAAATCCGTCACGCGAAGGCGCACTTCTCTCGGCGCCAGCGGCAGACATCAGTGGCGAGGGTGGCCACAAGGCGCAACCAACGGCCCGGCGCGGGCTCAGAGGCTGTCGGGCACCTGCAAATCCGAGTGGGCGATCTCTTCGATCGAGACGTCGCGGAAGGTCAGGACCTTGGCCGACTTCACGAATCGGGCCGGCCGGTACATGTCCCAGACCCACGCGTCGCCCATGGACACCTCGTAGTAGACGTCGCCCCCTTCGGTGCGCACCTTCAGGTCGACGGCGTTGCACAGGTAGAAGCGCCGCTCGGTCTCCACCGCATAGGTGAAGATGCCCACCACGTCCTTGTACTCGCGATAGAGCTGCAGCTCCAGCTGAGATTCGTACTGCTCGAGATCCTCGGTGCTCATGACTGCTCCAGCCTAATCGTTCTGCGGACGTTCTCCCACTTCATTCGGTGGATCGCGCACGGGCCGCGCGCGTCGAGTTCAGCCTGGTGGTCCGGCGTGCAGTACCCCTTGTGCACGTCGAAGGCGTAACCCGGGTGGTCGGCGGCGTAGGCGGTCATGATCCGGTCACGGGTCACCTTCGCCACGATGGACGCCGCCGCGACACTCGCCGCCACGGCGTCCCCCTTCCACATCGCCAGGGACGGCGCCCCCAGCCCGTCGACGCCGAAGCCGTCGGTCAGCACGAAGTCAGGCCGCACCTCGAGCAGCGCCACTGCACGGCGCAGCGCCTCCACGTTCGCCACGTGCATGCCGAGCGCGTCGCACTCCTCCGGTTCGACTCGCACCACCGCCCACGCCACCGACCTGGCGGTCACCACGTCGTACAGCCGTTCGCGCATCCGCGGCGTCAGCTTCTTGGAGTCGTCGAGGCCCACCAGTTGGCGGGGCGGGAGAATGACGGACGCCGCCACCAGCGGCCCGGCACAGGCGCCCCGTCCAGCCTCGTCAGCGCCGGCGACCAGGCCGAACCCGGCACGCGCCAGGGCCCGTTCGTAACCGTAGAGGCCCGCGTCGCGGCGGACGACGAACGCCACGGGAGCCCCCATCAGCAGGGCGGAGCTTCGCCCACGATCACCGGCTCGGCCGGGGCCTCGGCGGAGGCGTCCGGGACCGACGCGAAGGTGTCCGGGGTAGAGAAGCCGCGCCATCGGTCGAAGGGAAAGATGGTCCACGCGACCTTGCCCACGACGGCGTCCGACGACGGGAAGCCGCCCAGGCCCGCCACGCCCGCGGATTCCTCGCTGAGGTGGCAGCGCGAATCGGCGGAGTTCGTGCGATGATCGCCCATCACGAACACGTGACCCGCCGGGACCGTGACATCGAATGCATACGCCGACGGAGCGTCCTGCACTCCCGAGGCGTCCTTGTACAGGTAGGACGTCTCGTCGAGCGCCGTGTCGTTCACGGTGATGCGGCCCTGCGTGTCACAGCACACCACGTGGTCGCCGCCGAGGCCGATCACCCGTTTGACGAGGTGATTCGTCGCCTCGTCGGGCAGGAGGCCAACAAAGGTGAGCACCTCGCGCCACATCGGCTGGTTGAACCGATCGGGGTTGCCGAGCCACTCAAGGTCGTCTCGGAACACCACGACGTCGCCGCGCGCGTAGCCGCCCACCTTGAGCACCGCCACCCGGTCACCCACGTTCAACGTGGTTTCCATGGAGCGGCTCGGGATCAGGAAGACCTGCAGCAGGAACAGCCGCAACAGTGTCGACCCGATCAGCGCGCCCACGACGACGATCATGGTCTCCCGCAGGATTCCCCAGATGCCGCCGGAGCGGTCCTCGTCTGCCACGGCCTGAGCCCTGTCCAGCGCGATCAGTTGTCGCGCTTCTCCTTGATCTTGGCCGCCTTGCCCTTGAGGCCGCGCAGGTAGTAGAGCTTCGCGCGGCGCACGTCGCCGCGGCGCTCGACCTCGACCTTCTCGATGATCGGGGAGTGCAGCGGGAAGGTGCGCTCGACGCCCGTGCCGAAGGACACCTTGCGCACCGTGAACGCCTCGGCGACCCCGCGGCCGTTGCGGGCGATCACCACGCCGGTGAACACCTGGATGCGGGAGCGGTTGCCCTCGACGACCTTGACGTGCACGCGCACGGTGTCGCCGGGGCGGAAGTCGGGGAGGTCGTCACGCAGCTGTGCGGCCGCGATCTCGGACACGATCTTGTTCATCGGTGTTCCTTGCCGGTGCCACAGGTCACCTCAATGTCTTCGTCGATGGAGTTGGCACACCGTTCCCCCTGTGGCAGGGGCGCGCACAACCTCACCAAGTCTGCCACAGGCGTCGGGACGCCGCGAAATCGGCTCAGCGCGGGAGACGGCGTCCACTAGGGTGACGCGGGTGGCGCGCTTCTCGATGACCGTGCCGGCCCCCGTCGGAAACAAGCGCGACCTCGTCGGCGGCCTGCTGCTCAACCTCGTGCTGCTGGCGGGCGTCCTGGTGTGGGGCTGGCCGGCCGGCAACGTCCTGCTCCTGTTCTGGGTCGAGAACGTGGTGATGGGCGCCATCACCGTGGTCAAGATCATGACGGCCCGAAACGGCGGGCAGCGCCGTCCGGGTTTCTTCGCCCTCCACTACGGCCTGTTCTGCGCGGTGCACTTCGTCTTCGTGGCGTTCCTGAGCTTCGCGATGGGCGCCCGCCTGTCGTTCCTCGGGTTCCTCGTCCCTGTCATCCTCATCATGCTGCGCCACCTCGTCGACCTGCTGTCGGTCTGGTTCGGCAGCGGCCTGCGGCAGGTGGCGACCGCCGAGGAGGCCTTCGCGGCCCCCTACCCGCGGATGATCATCCTGCACGTCACCACGATCATCGCGTGGGGCCTGGCGTTGAGCACCGGCATGTTCTTCGGCGTCGGCCAGAACGGAGTCGCGGGCGGTCTCTTCGGTGGCATCCTGGACGCCGTTCGGGACTTCTCCGCCGGCCTGGGCTTCACCCTGACCGACCAGCAGGTGCTCGTGGTGGCGGTGATCCTCGTCAAGACCGGCGTCGAGCTGGGCCTGGGGTGGAGCATGATCGCCCGAAGCCGCCGAGGCGCCCACGCACCGGAGGCCGGCCCCGCCTGAGCAGGGCCGGCCTCCGCCGTCCGACAAGGACCTACGTGCGGAACAGCGACTTGATGAGGTCGCGGTTGAGCTGGCTGATCGTGTCCAGCGGGATCTGCTTGGGGCAGACCGCCGCGCACTCGCCGATGTTGGTGCACCCGCCGAAGCCGAGGTCGTCGTGCGTCGCCACCATGGTCCGGACACGGCTGTAGCGCTCCGGCTGGCCATGCGGCAACATCGCCAGGTGCGTGATCTTCGCGCTCATGAACAACATGCCGGACCCGTTCGGGCACGCCGCCACGCAGGCGCCGCAACCGATACAGGTGGCCGCGTCGAACGCACGGTCGGCCTCGACTTTCGGGGCCGGCACCGAGTGCGCCTCGGGGGCGGCACCGGCATTGATGCTGATGAAGCCGCCCGCCTGGATGATGCGGTCGAAGGCGGTGCGGTCGACGACCAGGTCCTTGATCACCGGGAAAGCGCCCGCCCGCCAGGGCTCCACGTCGATCGTGGCCCCGTCGGCGAACGACCGCATGTGCAACTGGCACGTGGTGGTCGGCACCGGACTCGAGCCACGACCGTGGGCCGACCCGTTGATGACGACGCCGCACATGCCACAGATGCCCTCGCGGCAGTCGTGGTCGAAAGCGATGGGCTCCTCACCCTTCACCGTGAGGTCCTCGTTGAGCAGGTCGAGCATCTCGAGGAAGCTCATGTCCTCGCTGACGCCCTCGACGCGGTAGGAGACCATCTTGCCCGGCGCGTCCTTGCTGGCCTGACGCCAGACTCGCAGGTTGATGATCACTTGTAGCTCCTCTGCTTCAGCTCGATGAACTCGTACTCGAGGGGTTCGCGGTGGAGGATCGGCGCGTTGCCGGCGCCCGTGAACTCCCAGGCCGCCACGTACAGGAACTCGTCGTCGTGGCGCAGCGCCTCGCCCTCTTCCGTCTGCGACTCGGTGCGGAAGTGTCCACCACAGGACTCGCGGCGATGCAGGGCGTCCACGCACATGAGCTCACCCATCTCGAGGAAGTCGGCCACGCGGCCGGCCCGCTCGAGCGTCTGGTTGAAGTCCTCGTTGATACCCGTCACCTTGACGTCGCGCCAGAACTCCTCGCGCAACTCGCGGATGCGCCCGATGGCGAACTTGAGCCCCGCCTCCGTGCGCGCCATGCCGCAGTACTCCCACATGATGTTGCCGAGTTCCTTGTGGAAGGAGTCGACCGTGCGGGAACCCTTGACATCGATGAGCGCCTGGATGCGGCCCTTCGTCTCCTCCAGCGCCTGCACGACCGCGGGGTGGTCCTGCCCGACCTTGGCGAACGGGGCGTCGGCCAGGTAGTCGTTGATCGTGTTCGGCAGCACGAAGTAGCCATCGGCCAGACCCTGCATGAGCGCGGACGCCCCCAGCCGGTTCGCGCCGTGGTCGCTGAAGTTCGCCTCACCCGTCACGTACAGGCCCGTCAGGTTGCTCATGAGGTCGTAGTCGACCCACAGGCCACCCATCGTGTAGTGCACGGCCGGGTAGATGCGCATCGGCGTCTCGTACGGGTTCTCGCCCGTGATCTGGGCGTACATGTCGAAGAGGTTGCCGTACTTGGACTCCACGGCCCCACGGCCCATCCGGGCGATCGCCGATGCGAAGTCGAGGTAGACGCCCCGGCGGACGCGTCGGGTCTCGCCGGTCTCGTGGTCGACCTCCTCGACCGCCGGCCCGACGCCGCGGCCCTCGTCGCACATGTTCTTGGCCTGGCGGGACGCGATGTCGCGCGGCACCAGGTTGCCGAACGCCGGGTAGATGCGCTCGAGGTAGTAATCGCGGTCTTCCTCGGCGATCTGCCGCGGATCCTTGTCGCAGTCCTCCGCGCGCTTCGGCACCCAGATGCGGCCGTCGTTACGGAGCGACTCGCTCATCAGGGTGAGCTTCGACTGGGTGTCGCCGTGCACCGGGATGCACGTCGGATGGATCTGCGTGAAGCACGGGTTGCCGAAATAGGCTCCCTTGCGCGCGGCCCGCCAGCAGGCGGTCACGTTGCAGCCCATCGCGTTCGTCGACAGGAAGAAGACGTTGCCGTAGCCGCCCGTGGCGAGCACCACGGCGTCCGCCGTCCACGCCTCGATGGCGCCGGTCACCATGTCGCGGGTCACGATGCCGCGAGCACGTCCGTCCACCATGATCAGCTCGAGCATCTCGTGGCGGGTGTACATCTGCACCGTGCCGGCCGCCACCTGGCGCTCCAGGCTCTGGTAGGCCCCGATGAGCAACTGCTGGCCCGTCTGACCGCGCGCGTAGAAGGTGCGCTGCACCTGCACGCCGCCGAAGGAGCGGTTGTCGAGGAGGCCGCCGTACTCACGGGCGAAGGGGACACCCTGCGCGACGCATTGGTCGATGATGTTCGCGCTCACCTCGGCGAGCCGGTACACGTTCGTCTCGCGGGCGCGGTAGTCGCCGCCCTTCACTGTGTCGTAGAACAGCCGGAACGTGGAGTCGTTGTCGTTGCGGTAGTTCTTCGCGGCGTTGATGCCACCCTGAGCGGCGATCGAGTGGGCGCGGCGCGGGCTGTCCTGGTAGCAGAAGTTCAAGACGTTGTACCCGGCCTCGCCGAGCGTCGCGGCTGCTGCGCCACCGGCCAGGCCGGTGCCCACCACGATGATCGAGAGCTTGCGACGGTTGGCGGGGTTCACCAGGCGCGCGTTGAACTTGCGCTGGCTCCACTTGCGCTCGATGGGGCCCGCCGGGGCCTTCGTGTCGCGAATGTCCTCACCGACGGTGAAGAACTCGTTGGTCACGGTCGTCGTCATGGCACTCACACCCATCCCAGGAGAACGGCCACCGGCATGATCATGAAGCCCACGAAGAGCGTCACGGCGATGACCCACGCGAGGCCGTTGAGGAACCCGCGGGCCTTCGGCGACGTGTTGGCGCCGAGCGTCGTCAGCGCACTCCACACGCCGTGGCGCACGTGGAGGCAGACCACGAGCACCCACACGGCGTAGGCGAGCACCAGCCACCATTGGCTGAAGCTGGCGTGGACCATGTCGAACGGCTCGTCACCCGCGCTGAAGCCCGTCCGGACGACGTGCGCCGTGAATTGCAGCAGGTGGAAGATCAGGCCCGTGAGCAGGATGACGCCTCCCCAGCGCATCGTGCGCGCCGCGTAGGTCTCCTGGTGGTTGTGCCCGTGCACGTACTTGCTGCTGCGCGCGTCGAGCGAGCGCTTCGTGAGGACGGCGGCCGCGTAGACATGCCCGACGATCGCGGCCAGCATGAAGGCGCGGAAGATCCAGATGAACCAGCCCTCGGGGACGAGCGGGTAGAGGATCTCTCCCTTGAGCCAATGTGCGTAGTGGTTGAAGGCGTCCGCGCCGAGGAAGACCTTCAGGTTGCCGTACATGTGCATCAACAGGAATCCGACCATGATCAGACCCGTGATCGCCATGAGCACCTTCAGGGCCACGCTGGACCGGACCGCCCGCTGGTGAGGAGTCAGGGTTGTCGTTGCCACGGCTTCACCCTAGGCGAACGGCTCGGCATTGTCGTGCCAACGACCCCGATTCCACGAGATGGGAGCAAATTCCCGCCAAGTGGGCACTGACACGGCGATTTACGCGATTCAGTGGTTGTCTATTTGTCCGCCGGCTCGGTCGGCGGCAGGGCCCGCCGCGGGGCCGGACCGGCGGCGTCCGACTGCTCGTCGAGGAGGTCCGGACGCCGCTGGCGCGTCCGCTGGAGCGACTGCTCGCGGCGCCACCGGGCGACCCGGCCGTGGTGACCGGAGAGCAGGACGTCGGGCACGTCGAAGCCACGCCAGGAGACGGGCTTGGTGTAGACGGGGTACTCGAGCCAGCCCTCCCCGGCCAGGCTGTGCGACTCCTCGACGAGGCTGTCGGGATTCCCCACCACTCC
Source organism: Propioniciclava sp. (assembly GCF_029977985.1). Lineage (GTDB taxonomy): Bacteria > Actinomycetota > Actinomycetes > Propionibacteriales > Propionibacteriaceae > Propioniciclava. The sequence goes on from NZ_JARKOT010000279.1 coordinate 8,505, forward strand.
CGGAACGAGCCGCACCACCGCCTCCAGGATCGCCAGCACGGCCACCTCTCCCCCGTTCAGCACGTAGTCGCCGAGCGAGACCTCGCGGACGGGCATGCGCGTGCGCGCGTACTCGAGGACGCGGGCGTCGATGCCCTCGTAGCGGCCGCACGCGAACGCGAGGTGCGGCAGGGCGGCCAGCTCATGGGCGGTCTGCTGACGGAACGGCTCGCCGGACGGCGTGGGGACGACGAGCGTCGGCGTCGACCAGGCGTGCTCGAGGACATGGTCGAGCGCCTCGCCCCACGGCTCCGGCTTCATCACCATGCCGGCCCCGCCGCCGTAGGGCGTGTCGTCGACGGTGTGGTGGCGGTCGTACGTCCACCGGCGCAGGTCGTGCACCGCGAAGTCGAACAGCCCCGCCGTGCGCGCCTTGCCGATGAGGGACAGGCCCAGTGGGGCGAAATAGTCGGGGAAGATCGTGATGATGTCGGCGTACACCCGCGGGGCCGGCTCCGCATGCTCGCTGGCGAGGGCCATCAGCCCTCCTCGTCGGCGAGAAGGCCGCCGATGTCGGCGACCTGCACGTAACCGGCGACCACGTCGACGACCGGCACGATCGCCTCGACGAACGGCACCAGCCGCTCCCCGGACGCCGTCGCCACCGCCAGCGTGTCGTGCGCCGGGAGGTGCAGGACGTCGCGAATCGTGCCGACCACCGCGCCCGTGTGGTCGCGGACGGCCAGCCCGACGAGTTGGCGATCGTAGAACTCGCCCTCCTCGGCGGGCGCCTCGTCGTCCGGCACGGACGCCCACACCTCGGCCCCGCGCAACGACTCTGCCGCCGTTCGGTCGGCGATTCCGGCGAAGGCGACCAGGAGGTTGCCGCCGTGCCACCGGCTGGCCGCCACGACGGCGTCCTTCCCGCCGAGCCGGAGCGGCGCGCCGACGGCGAAGCGACGTTCGGGTTCGTCGGTGCGGACGTGGACGGACACCTCGCCGCGCAACCCGTGCGCGCGGCCCACCGTGCCGACGAGAACCTCCACCAACATCGGGGCTCCTTCCCGGGAAAAGACGACGTCGGTCGGGCGCGTCGAGGATTCTCGACGGGCCC
>NZ_JARKOT010000284.1 GCF_029977985.1 Propioniciclava sp.
AGCCGAGCGCTCCGAGGAAGCCCGCGAGCGCCGCCCCGGTGAACCATTCGCTGCCGCCGAGCCCGTCGAGGATCCCGTCGAGGAAGTCGTCGAGCACGAGTGTGAGCAGCAGCAGCACGACCCCGATGGCCCCGATCCACAGGAACAGCGTCATGGTTCACCTCCTTCGTCTCGGGCAGCCTATCCGGCCCGCGGCAACTGGCGGCCGCGGCGTCCGAACGGATTGTGAGTGAGCGCTCACTCACCTACAGTTGCTCCTCGTGACCCGAGCTCCACGCATGTCGACCGACGAGCGGCGTAAAGCCCTCGTGGACGCCACCCTGCCGCTGCTGCGCGAGCATGGCACCGACATCTCCACCCGGCAGATCGCCGAGGCCGCCGGCATTGCCGAGGGCACGATCTTCCGCGCCTACGATTCCAAGGACGACCTCATCGCCGCCTGCCTCACCGAGGCCGTCTCCTCCGACCGCTTCGCCGCCCAACTGGACGCCGCCCGCGCGGACTCCCTGCGCGAAACGGTCACCCGGCTGCTCGCCACGCTCGATCGCCATCACCGTGACGTCAAGGCCCTCCTCGTCGCTTTCCACCCCAACTTCCTCTCCGCCAGGGACGCCGCCGGCGCCGGCCCGGCGTCCGACGGCCCAAGCGGGGCGGACGCCGCCGCCCAGGGTGCGTGCCGGCGTCCGGACCCGGCGGCGATCCGCCGCGACCGGGTCACCCAAGTGAGCGCGCTGCTCGCCCCGTTCGCCGCCGAACTCGCCACGCCGACCCACGTGGCGGCGTCCTACTTGCTCGCTCTGTCCTCGGGCTACCACCACCCGATGGTGGCTCCCCAAGACATCCCCGATCCCGCTCTGCTCACCCAGCTCGCTCTGCGCGGCCTGACCCGGGAGGCCTGATGCTGCTCAAGCTCCTCCGCACCTACCTGCGCCCCTACGGGGCCAACATCGTCGCGATCGTGCTGCTCCAGTTCGGGGCGACCGTCGCGGCCCTCTACCTGCCCACCCTCAACGCACGCATCATCGACGACGGGGTGGCCCAAGGCGATATCCCGACCATCTGGTCCCTCGGTGCTGCGATGCTCGGCGTGACCCTCGGGCAGATCGTCTGCCAGGCGGGGGCGATCTACTTCGGCGCCCGCACGGCCATGGGCTTCGGCCGGGACGTGCGCGCGGCGATCTTCTCCCGCGTGCTGAGCTTCTCCACGCGCGAGGTCAACACGTTCGGCGCGCCGAGCCTGATCACCCGCAACACCAACGACGTGCAGCAGGTGCAGCAACTCGTCATGATGACGGCGTTCATGATCGTGCAGGCGCCGATCATGATGGTGGGCGGCATGTTCATGGCGCTCCGCGAGGACATCGGCCTCAGCTGGCTCATCGCCGTCGCCGTCGCCGTGCTGGGCGTCATCATCGTCACCATCCTCATCCAGGCGCTGCCGCTGTTCCGCGCCATGCAGACCCGCATCGACGCCCTCAACCGCGTCCTGCGCGAGCAGATCAGCGGCCTGCGCGTCATCCGGGCCTTCGTGCGAGAGCCGCACGAGGCGTCCCGCTTCGAGCAAGCCAACTTCGACGTCACGGACGCATCGCTCCGCGTCGGACGCCGCATGCTCACCCTCTTCCCCGTGGTGCAACTGGTGATGACGGCGTCCAGCGTGGGCGTCATGTGGTTCGGCGGCCTGCGCGTCGACGCCGGCGAGATGCAGATCGGGCAGCTCACGGCGTTCCTGCAGTACCTCATGCAGATCCTGATGAGCGTGATGATGTCGACGATGATGCTCATGATCGCCCCGCGCGCCCAGGTGTGCGCGACGCGCATCCAGGAGGTACTGGGCACCCGGAGCTCGGTCGTGCCGCCCGCCCAGCCGGTCGGCGACGTGCTCGCCCACGGGGCGGTGTCGCTGCGCGACGTCAGCTTCGCCTACCCCGGCGCCGACGCCCCCGTGCTCAGCAACATCACCTTCGACGTCACGCCGGGCACCACGACGGCCATCATCGGTTCGACCGGCTCGGGCAAGACGACGCTCGTCAACCTCATCCCGCGCCTGTTCGACGCCACGTCGGGGGCCGTCGAGGTCGATGGCATCGACGTCCGGCGGCTCGACCCCGAAGTGCTGTGGAACACGGTCGGCCTCGTGCCGCAGCGTCCTTATCTGTTCAGCGGCACCGTGGCGTCCAACCTGCGGTACGGCAACCCCGAGGCGACCGACGAGGAGCTCTGGCACGCCCTCGAGGTCGCCCAGGCGCGCGACTTCGTCGAACGCATGGACGGCCAGCTGGACGCACCGATCGCCCAGGGCGGCACGAACGTCTCCGGCGGGCAGCGGCAACGCCTGTCGATCGCGCGGGCGCTCGTGCGGCGTCCCGACGTCTACCTGTTCGACGACAGCTTCTCGGCGCTCGACGTGGTCACGGACGCCCGCCTGCGGGCCGCCCTCAAGCCCGAGACCGCCGACGCCGCGGTCGTCATCGTCGGCCAGCGCGTGGCCACGATCGCCGACGCCGACCAGATCGTCGTCCTCGACGACGGCCGCATCGAGGGCATCGGCACCCACGAATCCCTGCTCGCGACCTGCCCGACCTACGTCGAGATCGTCGAGTCCCAGTTCAAGGCGGAGGAGATGGCATGAGCGAGTCCACGCCCACGCAGAACCGGATCACCGAGGCCGCCGAACGGCCCAAGCACGGCCCGCAGGTGCGCGGCCACGGGCCGATGGCCCAAGGTCCGGCCGAGAAGGCCATCAACTTCGGCCCGTCGTTGCGGCGCCTCCTCGGCACCCTGCGCCCCGAGATGCCGCGCATCTGGCTCGTCATCACGCTCACCGCCGTCGCGGTAGTGGGCAACGTGGTCTCGCCGCGCGTCCTCGGCATGATGACCGACCTGTTGTTCGCCGGCCTGGTCGGCAAGAACCTGCCGGCGGGCGTCCCGCTGGAGACCGTCGTGGCGCAGCTGCGCGCCGCAGGACAGAACACGTTCGCCGACATGCTGAGCGGCATGGACGTGACGCCCGGCCAGGGCGTCGACTGGGCGGCCGTCGCCCAGGTGGGCTGGATCGCCCTCGGCCTGGCCGTGCTCGCGGGGGTCGTGGCGTGGGCGTCCGGCTGGATCCTGAACGACATCGTGCAGGGGTCGGTCTACCGGATGCGCCGCGACGTGCAGGCCAAGCTCGACCGCCTGCCCCTGAGTTACTTCGACCGGCAGCCGCGCGGCGAGCTGCTGAGCCGCGTCACCAACGACATCGACAACGTCGCCACCTCGCTGCAGCAGACCTTGAGCCAGCTGCTCAGCAACCTGCTGACCCTCGTCGGCGTCCTCTTCATGATGTTCTGGGTGTCGCCGGTGCTGGCCGTGATCGCGCTCATCGCCGTGCCGGTGTCGCTGGTGGCCGCCATGACCATCGGCAAGCGCGCCCAGGGCCGCTTCGCCGCCATGTGGAAGTCGACCGGTGACCTCAACGCCCAGATCGAAGAGGCCTACACCGGGCACGCGCTCGTGAAGGTGTTCGGGCGGAGCCGCGAGGTCGAGGCGTCCTTCAAGTCCGACAACGACAAGCTCTACGAGGCCGCGTTCGGCGCACAGTTCATCTCGGGCCTGATGATGCCCGTGATGATGTTCATCGGGAATCTGTCCTACGTGGCCATCGCCGTCGTGGGGGGCATCCGGGTGGCGTCCGGGCAGATGAGCCTCGGCGACGTGCAGGCGTTCATCCAGTACTCGCGCATGTTCACCCAGCCGATCACGCAGGTGGCGTCGATGGCGAACCTGCTGCAGTCGGGCGTGGCCTCCGCCGAGCGCGTCTTCCAGGTGTTGGACGCCGACGAGCAGACCCCGGACGCCGCCGGCTCGCTCCCTGCCCTCGTGCGCGGGCGGGTGGAGTTCGAGGACGTGTCGTTCTCCTACAGCCCCGACAAGCCGCTCATCGAGCACCTGTCGCTCGTGGCCGAGCCCGGCCGCACCGTCGCCATCGTCGGGCCGACCGGCGCCGGCAAGACGACGCTGGTGAACCTGATCATGCGGTTCTACGAGGTCGACGCTGGCCGCATCCTGATCGACGGGGTCGACGTGACGACCATCCCGCGGGCCACGCTGCGGGGCGAGATCGGGATGGTGCTGCAGGACACATGGCTGTTCGGTGGGACGATCCGGGACAACATCGCCTACGGGCGCCCGGGCGCGACGGAGGAGGAGATCCGGGCGGCGGCGACAGCCACCTACGTGGACCGCTTCGTCCACTCGCTGCCCGAGGGCTACGACACGGTGATCGACGAGGAAGGCTCGAACGTCTCGGCGGGCGAGAAGCAGCTCATCACGATCGCGCGGGCCTTCCTGGCCGATCCGAGCATCCTCATCCTCGACGAGGCCACCTCGTCGGTCGACACGCGCACCGAACTGCTGCTGCAGCGGGCCATGGCGGCACTCCGGTCGGACCGGACGTCGTTCGTCATCGCCCACCGCCTGTCGACCATCCGGGACGCCGATGTGATCCTGGTCATGGAGAACGGCACCATCGTCGAACAGGGCAACCACGACGAGCTCCTCGCCGCCGGCGGCGCCTACCACCGCCTGTACATGAGCCAGTTCGCCGGGTCGGACGCGGAAGCGGACGCCGACGCCGCGCTGCCCCGGTAGGGGGCCGCGCACTCCCCCTCCGGCCCTGCGCAGGAGTTCCCGGCGTGTGCGGGTGCGTGCTGCGAAAGGAGTGCCCCAGCACCGGTTGCGCAGCACGGAACTGCACACGGTGCCCCTGCCGCACGGAAGGGGTGGCGGATCAGCCGATCTGGGTGCCCACCAGGGCGCCGATGCCGTACGTGATCCCCATGGCCAGCAGGCCACCGAGAATGACCCGGACGATCGCCTTGGCCGGCTTGGCTTTGCCGACCTTGGCGCTGAAGTAGCCGGTGAGGCTCAGCGCGAGGACGACCGCCACCGCCGTCGCCGGCACGCGCAGCGTCGCCGGGCTCAGGACCATCGCCAGCAGCGGAACCAGTGCGCCCACCGTGAACGCAGCCATGGACGCCCACGCCGCGGCCCACGGGTTCACCAGTTCCTCGGGATCGATGCCCAGCTCGGTCTCCGCGTGGGCGGCGAGCGCGTCGTGCGCGTGCAGTTGCGTGGCCACCTCGAGCGCGAGTTCGGGCGTGAGGCCCTTCGCCTCGTACAGGCCTGCGAGCTCGGCGAGTTCGGCGTCCGGCATGTTCTCGAGCTCCCACACCTCCTTGGCGATCAGGGCCCGCTCGCTGTCGCGCTGAGCGCTCACCGACACGTACTCGCCCACCGCCATCGACAGGGCCCCGGCCGTCAGACCCGCGATGCCCGCGATCAGGATTGCCAGCGAGTCGGTGGTGGCACCTGCCACGCCCATCACCATGCCGGCGATGGACACGATGCCGTCGTTGGCGCCGAGCACGGCGGCCCGCAGCTTGTTCAACAGGCTCGAGTGAGATCCGGCGGCTGCCTCGGCACGCTGGTAGGAGGCGGCGTCCACGACGGTGGCCGGCTGGGGGGCAGCGGTGTCAGTCATACCTCGATGGTCCACCCCCTGGGGGTATGGCACAACGAAGGAAAGGCAACCCTACGGCCCGCCGGATGGAGGCCGGCGGCGTCCCTCACTCGGCAGGGACAGGCCCGCGCAGGCGCTCCCAGACGTCGCGCCGGTCGTGGGGTTCGAGGTCGGCGAGCATGTCCTCGATGGCCGCCGTGTACAACTCGACGCGGGACTGGGCGGGCAGGTACAGCCAGGCGCGTCCGTCGAGCTGGCGGACCA
>NZ_JARKOT010000006.1 GCF_029977985.1 Propioniciclava sp.
ATGAAAAACCCACCTGACAAAAACCAACCCCACAAAAAAGGGCCAGCAATCATCTCAAAGAAACATCACCCACCAAAGCAGGCGACGAGGACACCAACAACAAAACCGTTGTCAGTGCAAAAAAACAGACCCACCAAAAAAATGGCAGGCCAACTGGCATTGACCTAAGCACGCTGTTGAGATCTCAAACTTCCACCACCAACCACGGATCAGCCTCGGAAGACCTCCCCGTGGGGCACTCGTTCTACTTTACGCTCACCGCCCGTCCGGGTCAAATCGGGCTCTTGGGCCCTCCTCGACGTGCTCCATCAGGAGCGGCTCGCCGGCCCGGCAGTCACCCGCCGGACCGAGGGTCAACTCTAGCGTGGATCTGCGCCACCGCGCAAAGTGAGGGGCGGCGTCCGACCCGTGGACGCCGCGTGCCCCCGCCCTCAGGAGGGCGGGGGCACGCGGATGCAGCCGGGTGACCGTGCTGGTCAGTTGGCAGCCGCCTCCGACGGCTTGAGACGCGCCGGGTCAACGGACACGCCAGGTCCCATGGTCGAGGAGATCGTCACCTTCTTCAGGTAGCGGCCCTTCGCAGCGGACGGCTTGAGGCGCATGACCTCGTCCAGAGCCGCGAAGTAGTTCTGCTTCAGCTGCTCCGGGGTGAAGGACGCCTTGCCTACGATGAAGTGGAGGTTGGCGTGCCGATCCACCCGGAACTCGATCTTCCCGCCCTTGATGTCCGTGACGGCCTTGGCCACGTCCATGGTGACGGTTCCCGTCTTCGGGTTCGGCATCAACCCACGCGGGCCGAGCACGCGCCCGAGGCGTCCGACCTTGCCCATCATGTCGGGCGTGGCGACGACGGCGTCGAAGTCGAGGTAGCCACCGGCTACCTTGTCGACGAGCTCGTCGGCGCCGACCTCGTCAGCACCGGCTTCGGTGGCGGCGGCGGCGTTGGCCCCGGTGGCGAAGACGAGGACCCGTGCCGTCTTGCCCGTTCCGTTGGGGAGGTTCACCGTTCCGCGGACCATTTGGTCGGCCTTCCGGGGATCGACGCCGAGGCGCATGGCAACCTCGATGGTCTCGTCGAACTTGGCGGACGCACCCTCCTTCGCGAGGGAGAGCGCCTCCTCAGGGGTGTAGAGCTGCGCGCCGTCGATCGCCTCGGCGGCCGCGCGGTAGGACTTGCTGCGCTTCATGTCTGGTTCCTTTCCTCAGCCCTTGCGGGCGTCTACCAGGTGTGGTGCGGGCCGCGCAGGCCCTGCCACGGTGTGTTGTCGTGCGGTGGTCTCGACAGGCTCGACCAATGGCGGTCGACAAGCTCGACCGGCGGGGTCAGCCCTCGACGGTGACGCCCATCGAGCGGGCGGTGCCCTCCACGATCTTCATCGCGGCATCGATGTCGTTGGCGTTCAGGTCAGGGAGCTTGGTGTTGGCGATGTCACGCACCTGCTCGCGCGTGAGCTTGCCCACCTTGTCGGAGTTCGGCTTGCTGGAGCCGCTCTTCAGGCCGGCGGCCTTCTTGATGAGCTCGGCGGCCGGCGGCGTCTTGGTGATGAACGAGAACGTGCGGTCCTCGTAAATCGTGATCTCGACTGGCACGACGGTGCCCCGCTGGGCTTCTGTCGCAGCGTTGTACTGCTTGCAGAAGTCCATGATGTTGACGCCGTGCGGGCCGAGAGCGGTACCGACCGGCGGTGCCGGAGTGGCGGCACCCGCGTTCAAGGCGACCTTGACGAGGGCTGCCACCTTCTTCTTGGGAGGCATGTTCGGGTCCTTGCTGGTTCATGGCACGGCCGGGAGCGTCGTGCCGGGTGGTTGGTGGCCCGCCGGGGCGGGCCGCACGAACGGGTTCGCTCAGCCCTTCTGGACCTGGGCGAAGCTGAGTTCCACAGGGGTCTCCCGCCCCAGGATCTCCACCAGCGCCTTCAAGCGTTGGTTGTTCGCGTTGATATCGGTGATGGTCGCGTGCACGCCTGAGAAGGGGCCCTGGACCACCATGACGGAATCGCCCACGTTGAAGTCGGCGACCTCCACCTTGCGCTTCTTCGGTGCGGACGCGCCGGCCGCCGCCGCGGTCGCCTTCGCGATCACGGCGGGCGCAAGCATGCGCTCGACCTCCTCGAGCGTCAGCGGCACCGGGTGGGTGCCCTGCCCCACGAAGCCGGTGACCGACGGCGTCTGCCGCACCGCCGACCACGACTCGTTCGTCAGGTCCATGCGCACGAGGACGTAGCCCGGGTGCGAGGTGCGGGTGACGTTCTTGCGCTGCCCGTTGCGGATCTCGACGACGTCCTCAGTCGGAACGATCGACTCGAAGATGTAGTCCTCCATGCCGAGCGTGGTGATGCGGGCGTCGAGGTTCTGCTTCACCCGGTTCTCCATGCCGGAGTAGGTGTGGATCACATACCAGTCGCCCGCCTGCGTGCGCAGCGTGGTCCGGAGTTCCTCGAGCGCAGCCTCGCCATCGGCGTCCGGCTCGGACGCCACGGGCTCCGGCTCGTCGTCCACACCGGCCAGATCAATCTCGATGTCGTCGCCCGCCTCGGCGTCGTCGTCGCCGAAGTCGAGGTTGAGCTCGGTGTCCGGCGCCTCGGTGCTGTCGAGCGCGCCGAGATCGATCTCGATCTCGGTCTCGCTGTAGGAGTCTGCGGACTGCGACTCAGTCATGCTTGATTTCAACCTTCCGTACGTCCGAACAGCTGGAGGAGCGCCCAGCCGAAGCCCAGATCGACCAGGCTGACGTAGGCGATCACGAACAGCACCAGGACGAGAACCGCCCAGAACAGCTGCTGCACCTGCGACCACGTCGGCCAGACGACCTTCCGTAGCTCCTCGGCCGATTCCTCCGCGAACTGCTTCGGCGTCGTGCGCTTGGAAGCCATCGGGCGCGCCTTGCGGCGTCCTTTGGCGGGGGTGGGCGGGGTATGGACGACCTCCGCGACCCGCCGCTTGGGGCGGGCGCTGCGGGCTCGTGCCGCCGCGGTCTCCGCCATCCTGAGCTGCTCGGGATCGTCCACCTCGACCTCGCTGCCGAGAGCGGACGCCTCGGCGTCCGCCTCCAACTCCTCGGCCTCCGCCTCGTCGGCGGCGACCTCGTAGGGCTCCGGATCGGCCAGATCCTCAGCGAGCATGCCGCCGGGCAGATTCTCGTCGACCGGCTCGTCCGGGGACGCCAAGGACTCCTCGGGGGAATCGTTCCTCGGGCTCACCTTGTTCCTCGCCTCATCTGTGCCGGTTGCGTCTTCTCCGGGCCGCGAGACGACCCAGCAGGGCAAGAGGGACTTGAACCCCCAACCTGCGGTTTTGGAGACCGCTGCTCTGCCAATTGAGCTATTGCCCTCCGGTGAATCCCCCCGCAGGAACGCCCGAGGGCAAGCTCCTGCCGGGTGGGAGAACCACCAAGACCAGAAGTGTACGTGGTTTGCCAGCGCGAGTCGAACCGGGCCGGATCGGACGCGTCGAGGCGGTGCGTTCGCGTGACGAGGGGCCTGCCGAACGACGCGCCGCCGAGCAACCAGCCTGGCGGGGCGTCACCCTGCCCTCGCCAGGGGCAACGACAGATCAGTCCAGCTCAACCCCGACGAACACCGGCTCGGGCACCAGCGTCACCCCGAATCGATCCCGGACGCCGTCACGCACCTCGCGCGCCAGGGCCACGAGGTCGGCGGCCGTCGCCCCCCCGCGGTTCGTCAGGGCGAGCGTGTGCTTCGTGGACAAGGTGGCGGGGGGCGTCCCGTAGCCCTTGCCGAAGCCCGCGTGGTCGATGAGCCAGGCGGCCGACGACTTGACCGTCCCATCCGGCTGGACGAACCGGGGCGCCTCCGCCGGCAGTGCGGCCGCGGCGTCGGCGTCCAGCAACGGGTTGGTGAAGAACGAGCCGGCGCTCCACGTGTCATGGTCGTCCGGATCGAGGACCATGCCCTTGCCGCGGCGCAGGTCGAGGACGGTCTCGCGCACCTGGGTCATCGGCGCGCGCTGCCCCTGCTCGACGCCGAGGCGACGAGCCAGCTCGGCGTACCTGATGCGCTCGGAGAGATCGCCCTGGAGGAACTGGAAAGTCACCGACACGACCACGTAGCGACCCGGCTCGGCCTTGAAGCGGCTGTGGCGGTACGCGAAGCGGCAGTCGAGGTTGGGGAAGGTCTTGAACTCGCCCAGCCGGCGGTCCCAGGTGCGGACGCTCCAGATGGTCTGCGCGACGTCTTGCCCGTAGGCGCCCACGTTCTGGATCGGTGTCGATCCCACCGCCCCCGGGATGCCCGACATTGCCTCCACGCCCACCAACTCGTTGCGGACGGCCCACGCGACGAAGTCGTCCCAGGGCTCGCCGGCCGCCACCTCGACGAGGATGCCGCCGCACGAGACGGGGGTGCCGCCGTCGCCCACGGCGTCCGCGTCGTACTCGCAGAAGTTGCCGCCGTCGGCCACGATGCCGCGGGTGGCGACGTGGACCACGGTCCCGTCAAAGCCGGCGTCCGCGACGAGGACGTTCGACCCGCCCGAGAGGACGAGGACGGGCTCGCCGGCGGCGTCGGCGTCCGAGACGGCCGCGACCAGCTCTTCGGTCGTCGTCGCCTCGACCCAGCGCGTCGCCGGGCCGCCGACGCGCAAGGTGGTGTGGTCGGCCAACAGCTCAGGCAAGGGACACCTCGGCCCTCGCGGCGCCCAGGACCTTCGTCTCGCCGCAGAGCGCGTCGATGGCGACCGTCGCGACGCCGTCGGTCACCGCCGTCACCGTCGCCGTGACCCGCACGACGACGCCTTCGTCGGTGTCCGGCACTTCGACCGGCTTCGTGAAGCGGACGCCGTAGCTGCGCACCCGACCGGGGTCGCCCGCCCAGTCGGTGACGATCTTGAGCGCGCGCCCCATCGTGAGCAGCCCGTGGGCGATCACCGAGGACAGCCCCAGATCGGCAGCCTTTCGGTCCGACCAGTGGATCGGGTTGAAGTCGCCCGAGGCGCCCGCGTAGCGGACGAGGTCGGCGCGGGTGAACGAGAGTTCGAGTGGAGGGAGCTGCGTGCCGACCGTCGCCGCGGCGAACTCGACACTGGGGGTCGGTGCGGTCGGGTGCGACGCGTTCATGCGGACTCCTCCTCGGGCCAGGTCTGGAACAGGGTGGACGCCGACGTGCAGACCGTCTCTCCCCCCGCCGTCAGGTCGACGGTGACGCCGATGATCGCCGAGTTGCCGCGCATGCGGACGCTGCCGATCGTGAGCGTCGCCGTGACCTCGTCGCCGGCGCGCAGCGGGCGCGCCCAGGTGAACTTCTGGTCACCGTGGATCGTGCGGTGCAGCGCCACGTCAAGCTCGGGATCGGCGAACATCGCCCCCCACGCGCGCGCCGACAGCACGGCCGCGAACGTGGGCGGCGCGACGGCGTCCTGGCCTGCGTAGGCCGGGTTGTCGTCCCCCAGCGCCGCGGCGAACTCGGCGATCTTCTCGCGGCTGACGAGGTAGGGCTCGGTCGGCGGGTAGGTCCGCCCGACGTGCGCTTCGGAAATCCGCATGGGACGAGGGTAGCCAAGGCCCGGGTCGTTTGTGGGTCGGGGCGGGTAGGGTCACGCCCGTGGGAATGCGCCTGTTGTTCGTGTCCATGCACACCTCGCCCGCGGACGCCCCCGGCGCCGGCGACGCGGGCGGCATGAACGTGGTCGAGTTGAGCCAAGCCCGGGCGCTCGTGGCCCTCGGGCACACCGTCGACCTCGTCACGCGACGCTCCGCGCCGGACCAGCGCGACGTCGAGGACTTGGGGGGCGGCGTCCGACTGCTCCACGTGGACGCCGGCCCCGCGCAAGCGCTCGCCAAGAGCGCCATCGACGCGCACACCGACGCGTTCGGCGCCGGTCTGGCGACGCTCGAGCCGTACGACCTCGTGCAGAGCCACCACTGGATGAGCGGTGTCGCCGCGCTGCCCGTGGCGAAGGCGTGGGGCGTTCCGCATGTGCAGAGCTTCCATTCGGTGGCCGCGCTGCCCGGTTCGCCGCTCTCGCACGGGGAGCCGCCGGAATCACCCGACCGGGTGGCCGGGGAGGCACTGTGCGCGCGGGAGTCCGACGCGATCATCACGGTGAGCACGGCCGAGGCGCGGACCGTCATCGAGCGCTGCGGGGCGGACCCGCGGCGAGTACAGGTCATTCCGCCCGGGGTGGACCTGGAGCTCTTCCGGCCGGCCGAGCCGTCCGACGAGCGCCCGGCCTGCCCGCTGTGCGGGTCGAAGGCCGGGTACATGCTCATGGCGGCGCGCCTGCAGCCCCTCAAGGGCGGCGACCTGGCGATCCGGGCTATGGCGGAGATCCCGGCCGCCGCACGACCCGACCTCATGATCGCCGGCGACGTCTCGGCCGACTTCGCCGACTACCGCGCCGAGGTGGAGGCGCTCATCGACGAGTTGGGCATGCGCAACCACGTGCACTTCGTGGGCGCGCAGTCCCGCGACAACCTTGCCGCGCTCATGCGACACAGCCAGGCGTTGCTGGTGCCCTCGCACTCGGAGACCTTCGGTCTGGTCGCGCTCGAGGGAGCCGCCAGCGGCGTTCCCGTGGTCGCCTCGAGCACGGGCGGGCTGCGCGAGGTCGTCGTCCACGAGGAGACCGGCTACCTCATGCACGATCGCGACCCGGTCGAATGGGGGGCCGCCCTCAACCGCCTCCTCGCCCACGAGCGGCTGCGACAGCGGATGGGCGTCATCGCCCGCGTCCACGCGCGCCGGTTCGCCTGGAGCGACATCGGACGCCGCCTCGAGGCCTCCTACGCCGCGCTTCTTTGACTACTCAGCACGACGAAACGGGAGCACGACGAAGACGGGCCGCCCCGGCTCAGGGGACGGCCCGTTCGTTGGGTCCGATGATCGGCGTCAGCGAGTCTCGCGGTGCGCCGTGTGCGTCTTGCACTTGGGGCAGAACTTCTTCAGCTCCAGGCGATCCGGATCGTTGCGACGGTTCTTCTTGGTGATGTAGTTGCGCTCCTTGCACTCGGTGCACGCGAGCGTGATCTTGGGCCGGATCTCGCCTGCCTTCTTGGCCATCCCAACCCCTCACTTTCCTGGTCTCGTGGGTCTCGCACTTGCTCGGTAGCGGGAACGGGACTTGAACCCGTGACACAGCGATTATGAGCCGCTTGCTCTACCGTCTGAGCTATCCCGCCTTGCTCACCCAGGTTCCCCCGGGCGATCCAGAGCCCCCATGCGGAATCGAACCGCAGACCTTCTCCTTACCATGGAGACGCTCTGCCGACTGAGCTATAGGGGCCAGACAGCGACGGACAACTTACCATCCAGAACGCACCGCCCCCAAATCAGCGGCCGCCGGGCCGCTCACCCCAACGCCCGGAAGCCGAGACGCTGGTAGATGCGGAAGGCGGCCATGGCCGTGGCGGGCTCGCAGTTGAGCCCGACGCTCGCGTACCCCAGCTCCCAGAGCGCGGACGCCGCCGCCTCCAGCAGGCCCTCGCCCAGGCCGCGCCCGCGGCGTCCGGGAGCGACGAACAACTCGATCACGAACGGACCGTCGGGAGCATCCCACGGAGGGTCCAGGACCGTCTGGATGCACCCTTCGATCCGTCCGCCCTCCTCGGCGACCAGGGTGGCGGCGGGGATCGGCGTGCCGAAGGCTCCAGCGAGGACGTCGGCCATCTCGGTGCGGGCCTCCTCCAGGGTTTCGGCAGCGACGCCGGCGGCATAAGCGTCGAAGTAGAGGCAGGCGACCTCGTCCAGATCGGCCGCCACCAGCGGCCGCACGCCGACGCCGGCGGGCAGCGGGCGGGCATCCAGCGGCAGGGGGCGAACCAGGTGCATGCAACTCCTCCCCACGTCCTCCCCACGACGCATCACGGCCCCGGCGGTGTACCGGGGCCGTGCGCGTGGCAGGTGTAGGGTTCGAACCTACGTAGGCTGTGCCGACGGTTTTACAGACCGCTCCCTTTGGCCACTCGGGCAACCTGCCGTGCTGATCGCTCAGCGGTGACCAACCTTAGCAACTGACCACGTCCCCCGCCCAATCGAGTACCCACCCAACCGAGGAGAGAGACCCATGGCGTCCGACAGTTCGTTCGACATCGTGAGCAAGTACGACCGGCAGGAGGTCGACAACGCCCTCAACATGGCGGCGAAGGAGGTGGGCCAGCGATTCGACTTCAAGGGGACCGACGCGTCCATCCGCTGGTCCGGCGAACTGATCGAGATGGAGGCCTCGGGCGAGGAGCGGGTGAAAGCCGTGCTCGATGTGTTCCAGAGCAAGCTCATCAAGCGCGGCATCAGCCTCAAGGCGCTGGACGCCGGCGACCCGCGCCTGTCGGGGAAGATGTGGAAGATCACCGCGTCGATGAAGCAGGGCATCAGCCAGGAGAACGCGAAGAAGATCACCAAACTGGTGCGCGACGAGGGGCCCAAGGGTGTGAAGACGCAGATCCAGGGCGACGAGCTGCGTGTCAGCAGCAAGAAGCGTGACGACCTGCAGGCCGTCCAGAAGCTCATCCGCGACGCTGATTACGACTTCGCCGTGCAGTTCACCAACTACCGGTGACGCCAGGTTCACACTCTGAGCACCCCCCGTAGCCCCGGCCACGCTCAGCGCGCGCCCCAAAGGCGCGTCGAGTGTGACGTTGGCCGCACCGCGCGGCTTGTACGGTGGCGTTCATGGCGAATGAACCCCGCTCAGCACTCATCGGCGGGGTGGCGCTGCTCGTCGCCGGGACCGCCGCCACCGTGTGGGGCGAACGGACCATCTTCGGGTTCGGGGAGCGCCGCCGGGCTCGCGGGGTGAGGTTCGCCCACGCGCTACCTGCCCTCGCGCTGGCCACCCTCGCCGCCGCTTCTCTCGCGGGTGATCTCTACATGCACTGGAGCATGAACCACGTTCGGTCCCACGCGCCGGCGGCCAGATCGGATTCGCGGATCCACCAATAGATCAGTCCGGCGTCGCCCCAGTTCATGCCCGCGTTCTCGTCGGAGTCGATCTGCAGGAGTAGCCGCCACTGGTCGGAGTCGCCGAGTAAGGCCGCGCCGTCGGGGCTACCGGATTCCTCCACCCCGTTGGCGGAGAGCTGGCACTCCGTACGCATGTCTCCCTGGAGTTGCTCGGGGACGCCGAGGAAGCGATGGCCGCCGAATTCTCCCGGAACTCCTTGGTTCCACCCCATGGTCGCCCACGCCGCCTCAGGGATCGGGAGGGGAGCGTTGATCGGCGTGGTGACCTGGATCTGTGGATGGGGCGTGAGGGCGATCGGCGTGAATCCTCCCATGGTTTCGACGTCGTCGGGCGGGTCGCGGAGCAAGCCACGGTCTTCGTGGTGGATGACCCGCCAGGCCCACTCGTCGCCCACGAATCCCCAGGCCTCCTGACGCACGGCCTCGTAGAAGAACGACAGGGTGCCTCTGGCGGGAAACGGTGCGTCCGGGAGCAGCGTCGCAGCCTCGGCGAGGTCGATTTCGGCGATGAAGCTGAGGGGGCCGGCTACGGGATCGCGCGGCCATTCCACTTCGGCCGGCAGGTGGGGGCGGCCCCCGACCCGCACGGGTGCCTCCTCCGGATTGGGGTGCTCCAGCTCCGGCTGCAGCACCAATCCGGGGCGCAGTAGGGGCGCCAAGGTGGGCAGCAGATCGGTGGTCCCGGTCCGCTCGAGGCGGTCGCGGAGGTCGGTCATCACCGCGGGGGGCGGACGCCATTCGTCGGGGGCCATGGGGAGATTATCGTCGTCGGAACCCGCCCTGATCACGCGGTCGGGAGAACCAGCGCGCTCGGTTCTCAACGGGGCGCGGACTAAGGCGTCGAAGAACTCGCAAGGCACGAGCCCGTCTCCGCGGCCGATCGCACGAGCGACCACGCGCCGGTGGTCGTGGACTACACCGTCTGAGCCAGCTCGGCGAACGCCGCGAGAACCTCGGCCCGGGTGACGTCCTCCAGCCGCGCGTGCTGCCAACGCGGGTTGCGGTCCTTGTCGACGAGCTGCGCCCGGACGCCCTCGGCGAAGTCGGGGCGGCCGAGCAGGTTGCGGGCGAGAACGAGGTCCTGGGCCAACACCTCGGCGAGGCCGGCCATGCGACGGACGCGGCGCACGGCCTCCAGCGCGACGGCGACCGCCAACGGGCAGCGTCGCCGCAGATCGGACGCCGCGGCCCGCGCCCGCGGGTCGGAATGCTCCTCGAGGCGTCCGACGACCTCGGCCGGGTCGTCGGTGGCGTAGCAGGAGTCGATCCAGGCGCGGTCGCGCTCCAGTTCGGACGCCGGAGCCTCCCCCGCCACCTCGTCGCTCAACCCGACGAGCACGGCGTCCGTCGCGTTGACGGTCGCGCCGGTGAGGGCGAGGTGTGTCCCGAGCTCGCCGGGGGCGTGGGCGAGATACCAGGACACGCCCACATCGGGCACGAAACCGATCATCGTTTCCGGCATGGCGAAGGCGGAGTCGGGGTAGGCGATCCGGTGTGAGCCGTGGGCCGAGACGCCGAGGCCGCCCCCCATGGTGTAGCCGCGCTGGTGAGCGACGTAGGGCTTCGGATAGGCGGCGATCGCGGCGTTGAGGGCGTACTCTGCAGCGAGGAAGTCCAGCCACGGTTCGCCCGCCGCGATCGCGGTGCGCAAGGCGCGGACGTCGGCGCCGGCGCACAGACCCCGCTCCCCCGCGCCGGTGAGCTCGACGGAGGCGACGGCATCGTCGACGCGCCAGGCGTTGAGGGCCGAATGGATGCCCGCGATCATGCCCGCGGTGAGCGCGTTCAGGGCGCGCGGCCGGTTGAGGACGAGGCGTCCGACCCCTCCCGCGACCTCCACGAGCAGTTCGGGTTCAGCCACGCTGCGCCCTCCGCTGCTGGGCGCGGACGACGAGCCACAACCCGGCGGCCGCGAGGGCGGCGAACGCGAGCGCGACGGCGTCGTTGCGCCAGGCGAGGTTGCCGGCCCCGTAGACGAGCGTGACCGCCGTGACGACCGCGGCCACGCGCCACAGGCGCCGAGACGGCCGGGTGAGCGGCAGTAGGAGTCCACCCCACAGCAGGTACCAGGTGTGCATGGCGGGGCCGAAGATGGCGACCGCGAGGTAGCCCCACGAGAGGAACCGCACCGGCTGGGTCCGGGCGCGGGTGACCGCGAGCCACACGAGCGACACGGCGGCGAGCGCCGTGCCCACCGCCTGGCTGCCGCCGATGAGGGCGCGGCCGGTCGGGTCGAGCCCGAAGGCGTTCGCCGCCTGCTGCACCGCCCAGCCGACCAGGGAGAACGGCGCCAGCGTCACGACCATGCCGGGGACGCTGACAGCGTTCATCCAGCCGTAGCCGAGCCCTGTCGCCCACGTGATCGCGGCGAACACGCCCAGGACGATCACGAAGGACGCCAGCAGCCGCGGGAGGAACCGCAGGACATCGCGGGCATGCCACGACGCCCAGCCCGAACCGATGATGGCGACCGGGAAGGCGGCCAGCAACGCAGGCTGCTTGACCGACATGGCCACCCCGACCGCGACCGCCGCCACCCAGAACCAACCACGCTGCGCCAGGTAGAGCGCCCACACGATGAGCCCCATCATGAGGGCGTCGTTGTGGGCGCCGCCGACGAAGTCGATGACGAGCAGCGGGTTGATCGTGGCGAACCAGGCGACGTCTCGCGGGGAGACGCCCATGAGCCGGCCGATCCGGGGCAGGTAGTGCACCACGAGGGCGACCCCCACGAGCGCCGGCAGCCGCATCAGGACCGCCGAGAAGTAGGGGTTGAGGCCTGCGAGTTCGACCAGCCACGCCGACACCTGCAGGGCCAGCGGGCCGTAGGGCGTCGGCGTGTACCGCCACACCCAGGCCACCTGATCGGCGAACGCGCCCGGCAGGACCGACGGCGAGGTGAGGTAGGGGTTGAGCCCGTTGTGCATGAGCCAGCCGTGGGCGGCGTAACTGTAGGCGTCGTGACTGAAGATGGGCGGTGCGCCGAGCAGCGGCAGCGACCACCAGGCCAGCACCGCCCAGTGCTTCACGTCCACGTAGATCGTCGGTCGCAGCCGTAGCCACGCCACGATGAGGAACCCGACGGCCGCGATGACCAGCGCCGTGCCGAACGCCCGCACGCCCCAGTTGTCGAGGCCGAGCGCCCGGAACGTGGGCCAGAACGGGCTTGCCTGCGGCAGGTAGGCCGGCGTGAGCGCCCCGAGGGCGAGCAGGAAGGTGCCGAGCAGGCCGAGGCGCACCGGCGCCAGCTTGATCGCCGCCACCATGTCGTCGAACCGCTGAGCTGCCTCCGCGCGCACGGCTCGGCCCGCGCGGACGACGAGGTTTCCGCGCCGCTCGGCGTCCGGAGCGGACGCCGCGGTGAGGTTCTCCGCCGGCACGAGGGACAGGGTATCCCTCCCGCCGTCGGCGGTACGCTGCGCCAATGCGCTACTGGGACTGGTTCGGCGACGGCTCACTCGTCGTCGGCGTCCTGGGGCTGGCGTGCTGCGTCGTCGAGACCGAGGCGGCCAGCCTCGGCCGCGCGGAGTGCCCGGCGCCCGCGGCGGGCGACACCGTCGCGCTCGTCGTCGCCGGCACGGTGACGGACGCCGTCGCTCCGGTTGTCGCCGCGTCGGTCGCGGCGCATCCGGGAGCGTCCGTGGTGGCTTTCGGAGCGTGCGCGTCGGCCGGCGGTCCCTACTGGGACTCGCCCGTAGTCACCAAGGGCGTCGACCAGCTGGTCGCGGTGGACGCCTACGTGCCCGGTTGCCCACCCACCCCCGCTGCCCTCGACGCCGTGCTGGGGGCGATCGCCCGTGGTTGACGCCGTGCGCTCTGTGCCGCTGTCGGGTTGGTTGGACGCCGCCCGCGCCGCCCGCGCCGAGGGGTACCGCTGGTTCGACTGGCTGGGTGCGGTGGACGAGATCGGTCGCACCGACTCGATCCGGATCGTGCTGCGTGTCGCGCCGCACCCGGACGCAGACGGCGTCCGGCTCGAGACGCTCGTGCCGAGGCTGGCTGGAGAGCTGGCGTCGGTCCGGGACGTGTGGGCCGGCGCTGCGTGGCACGAGCGCGAAGTGCGCGACTTCTTCGGCGTGACGTTCGCCGGCGGCGACCCGCGACCGCTCCTGCTGCGCCCGGACGCCGTCGGTCACCCGTTGCTCGCCGACTCCGTGCTGGCCGCCCGCGTCATGCGGGAGTGGCCCGGCGCGAAGGAGCCCGGGGACGCCCGCGCCGCCGGACGCCGCCGAACCGTCCCACCCGGCGTGCCCGACCCGGCCGTGTGGGGTGACCGGGCAGGCGAACCCGCATCGGCGGCGGAGGTGGCCGCCTCCGTGCAGGGCGGACGGATGCGGTCGCGAGCGACACCGGGGTCGCGACCAGCGCGCCCAGCGGCGCAGGCTCGTCCGGAGGCGGGAGCTCGCCCAGCGGCGGGAGCTCGCCCAGAGGCGGGGGATGGACCGCCGGAGCGGGGCGGAGCCCGATGACGCACGCACGGATCCGGTTGGTGGAGAACGCGTGCACGTCCTGCATGATCTGCGCGCGGGAGTGCCCCACGTGGTGCATCGACATCGGGAGCCACACCGAACCGGTTCCCGGCTCGCCTCCGGGGCCGCGACAACGCACGCAGCATGTCCTCGACAGCTTCACGATCGACTGGTCACTGTGCATGTACTGCGGGATCTGTATCGCCGAATGCCCGTTCGACGCCCTCGTCTGGGACGACGCGCTGCCACCGGCCGCGGCGTCCGCCACCGCATTGACCGAGGAACTCACCGCCCACATGGTGGGCACGGATTTCCCGAAAAGTGAACGTTCAAGTTAACCTCCTCGCATGCTGACCGACGCGACCGAGATCCTCGTGGGACGTCCCCACGTGGACCTGCAGCGCGTCGGGTCCTCGCTCTGTTGTGCGCGCTGACGCGCCCGCATCCCCTTTCACCGACGCCGGGCCGATGACCGCCCGTGCGCCGCCGTGCGCCCTCATGAGCGGTTCCCGGCCCCAGAACCGAGGAATCCCATGACCCACACACCCAGTGCGCCGCCCACCGGCGCCCGTGTCCGCCCACCGCGGGAGGGCCGCAGCAACGGCCAATGGCTCGTGGACGGCCGGACGCCGCTCAACGCCAACGAGGAGTTCAAGGCTGCCGACAACGGCCTGTCGGTGCGGGCGCGCATCGAGTCGACGTATGCCCGTGAGGGCTTCGCCTCGATCCCGGCCGACGACCTGCACGGACGCATGCGCTGGTGGGGGCTCTACACGCAGCGCAAGCAAGGCATCGACGGCGGCCGGACGGGCACGCTCGGCCCCGACGAACTATCCGATGAATACTTCATGATGCGCGTCCGGCTGGACGGCGGGGCGGTGAACGAGGCCCAGTTGCGCACCATCGCCGGCATCTCCACCGATTTCGCGCGCGACACCGCCGACATCTCCGACCGGCAGAACATCCAGTTCCACTGGATCCGCATCGAAGACGTCCCGGAGATCTGGCGGCGGCTCGAGGCGGTCGGGCTCCAGACGACCGAGGCCTGCGGGGACACCCCCCGCGTCGTGCTCGGCTCCCCCGTGGCAGGCGTGGCCGCCGACGAGATCATCGACCCGACCCCCGTGATCGAACAGATCGTGGCGCGCTGGATCGGCGACCCCGAACTGTCGAACCTGCCCCGCAAGTTCAAGACCGCCGTCACGGGCCACCCGAGCCTGGATGTTGTCCACGAGATCAACGACATCTCTCTCGTCGGAGTCGTGCACCCCGAACTCGGCCCCGGCTACGACCTCTGGGTCGGCGGTGGCCTGTCGACCGCGCCGCGGCTCGCCGAGCGCCTCGGCGCGTTCGTGACCGCCGAGCAAGCGCCCGCGGTGTGGCACGGCGTCGTCTCGATCTTCCGCGACTACGGCTACCGCCGGCTGCGCAACAAGGCGCGCCTGAAGTTCCTCCTCGCCGAGTGGGGGCCGCGGAAGTTCCGTCAGGTGCTGCAGGACGAGTACCTCGGCTACGCCCTCGCCGACGGCCCGGCGGCCGTCGCCCGTGGCGGCGCGGCCGACCACGTCGGCGTCCACCGGCAGGCGGACGGCAACTACTACGTCGGCTTCGCCCCGACGGTCGGGCGGATGTCGGGCACGAAGCTCGCCGAGCTCGCGGACGCCGCCGCCGCGGTCGGCTCGGACCGCATCCGGTTCACCCCGCACCAGAAGGTGCTCGTCCTCGACGTACCGCCCCGGCGCGCCAAGGGGCTGCGGAACCGGCTGGAGAAGATCGGCCTGACGGCGACGCCCGGCCCGTTCCGGCGCAACACGATGGCCTGCACAGGCATCGAGTTCTGCAAGCTCGCGTTCGTCGACACCAAGGACACCGCGACCGCCGCGATCGACGTGCTCGACCGCAGGCTCGCCGATCTCGACCTCGACGTGCCGATCACGCTCAACGTCAACGGTTGCCCCAACTCCTGCGCCCGCATCCAAACCGCCGACATCGGGCTCAAGGGACAGATCGCGAAGGGCGCCGACGGCGGCGACGAGTTCGCCTTCCAAGTGCACCTCGGCGGCGGCCTCGCCTCCGTCGACCGCGATGAGGCCGGCCTCGGCCGGACCCTGCGCGGCCTCAAGGTGACCGCCGAGGAGATGCCCACCTACGTCGAGCGCGTCGTCCGCCGGTTCGCCGCCGAACGCGACGCCGGCGAAAGCTTCGCCCACTGGGTCCACCGCGCCGACGAGGAGGCTCTCCGATGACGACCGTCGCTCCCCCGGCCCACGGCCCGGGCCGCACCCGGACCGCCGCGGAGCTCAGGGAACTCGCGCACGCGGCGTCCGAACGGTTCTCGAACGCAGACGCGGACACCGTGCTCGCCTGGGCGGCCGCGACGTTCGGCGACGCCCTCGTGGTGGCCTGCTCGATGGCCGGCGACACGGTGGTGCCGCACCTGGCGAGCCGGCACGCGCCGGGCGTCGACGTGCTGTTCCTGCAGACCGGATACCACTTCGCCGAGACGATCGGCACCCGGGACGCGCTGGCGGCGTCCGTCGACGTGAACGTCGTCGAGGTGCTGCCCGCGATCACCGTCGCCGAGCAGGACGCCCTCTACGGGCCGAAACTGCACGACCGCGACCCCAGCCGCTGCTGCGCCATCCGCAAGGTCGAGCCGATCAACCGCGAACTCGCCAGCTACGAGGCGTGGGTCACCGGCCTGCGCCGCGAGGACAGCCCGCTCCGCGCCGACACCCCCCTCGTCGAGTGGGACGCAGCCCACCAGATGGTGAAGATCAACCCCATTGCCGCCTGGACGTTCGACGAGTTGCTCGCCTACGCAGGCAACCACCAGGTGCCCGTCAACCTGCTGCTCACCGAGGGCTACCCGTCCATCGGGTGCGCCCCCTGCACGCGCCCCGTCGCGCCCGGCGAGGACCCGCGCGCCGGCCGCTGGTCCGGCCTGGCCAAGACCGAGTGCGGCCTGCACGTCACCGACACACACCCGGAGGAAGCATGAGCACGGCGGTCTCGACCAGCTCGATCGACGGACGGGGTGCCCTCTCGCATCTCGCCGAACTGGAGTCCGAGGCGATCCACATCATCCGCGAGGCGGTGAGCGAGTTGGAGCGGCCGGTTTTGTTGTTCAGCGGCGGCAAGGACTCCGTCGTCATGCTGCACCTCGCCGTGAAGGCCTTCTGGCCGGCGCCGTTGCCCTTCCCTGTCCTGCACGTCGACACGGGCCACAACTTCCCGGAGGTGCTCGCTTACCGGGACGCCGAGGTCGACCGCCTCGGACTCCGGCTCGTCGTGGCGTCCGTCCAGGACTACATCGACGACGGCCGGCTGCTGGAACGCGCCGACGGCACGCGCAACCCCCTGCAGACCCAGCCGCTGCTGGATGCCATCGCCGAACACCGCTTCGACGCCGTCTTCGGCGGCGGCCGCCGCGACGAGGAGAAGGCGCGCGCCAAGGAGCGCGTCGTCAGCCTGCGCGACGAGTTCGGGCAGTGGGATCCGCGCAACCAGCGCCCCGAGCTGTGGACCCTGTACAACCCGCGCCATCGGCCCGGCGAGCACGTCCGCGTCTTCCCTCTGTCCAACTGGACCGAACTCGACGTGTGGCGCTACATCGAGGCCGAGGGCATCGCGCTGCCCGGGCTCTACTACGCCCACGACCGGGACGTCTTCAGCCGCGACGGCATGCTGCTCGCCGTCGGGCCCCACAGCCAGCCCCGCGACCACGAGCCGGTCGAGACCCGCCGCGTCCGCTACCGGACCGTCGGCGACATGAGCTGCACCGGGGCCGTCGCATCCGACGCGGCCACCGTCGCCGACGTCATCGCCGAGGTCGCCGTCACCCGCATCACCGAACGCGGCGCCACGCGCGCCGACGACCGGCTCACCGAGGCGGCCATGGAGGACCGCAAGAAGGAGGGGTACTTCTGATGGTCTCGACACACTCGATCTCGACGAGCTCGACCAGCGAGGTCGACTCGACCAGCGGCATGGGGTCCGGCGGGCTCCTGCGGCTCGCGACGGCCGGCTCCGTGGACGACGGCAAGTCCACGTTGGTTGGGCGCCTGCTGTACGACTCCAAGGCGGTGCTCGCCGATCAGTTGGACGCCGTCGCGCGCGTCAGCGAGGCCAAAGGCCTCGGTCACGTCGACCTCGCGCTGCTCACCGACGGCCTACGGGCCGAGCGGGAGCAGGGCATCACGATCGACGTCGCCTACCGCTACTTCGCGACGGGGCGCCGCACGTTCATCCTCGCCGACTGCCCCGGCCACGTGCAGTACACGCGCAACACCGTCACGGGCTCCTCCACCGCCGACGTGCTGGTGCTGCTCGTCGACGTCCGCAAGGGCGTCCTCGAGCAGACGCGCCGGCACCTCGCCGTCGGCCAGCTGCTGCGCGTCCCGACGATCATCGTGGCGGTCAACAAGGTCGACCTCGTCGGTTACGACCAGGGCGCCTACGAGACCGTCGCCGCCGACATCCATCGCGTCGCCGCCGAGCTGGGCGTGCCCAACCTGGTCACGCTGCCGACGTCGGCGCTGGTCGGCGACAACATCGTCGACCGCTCCCCCCACCTGGACTGGTACGACGGCCCCTCCCTGCTCGAGCTGCTCGAAGCCGCACCGGCGGCGTCCGAGCTGGGGGAGCTGCCCTTCCGCTTCCCCGTGCAGCTCACGCTGCGCCCGCAGGACGCCGCCCCGGAGTTCCGCGACTACCGCGGCTACGCGGGCCAGGTGTCGACGGGGCAGGTGAGCGTGGGCGACGAGGTGGTCGTGCTGCCGATCGGACGCCGCACGCGCGTGACCGGCATCGACACCTTCGACGGCCCGCTGCAGACGGCGTTCGCCCCGCAGTCGGTGACCCTGCGGCTCGCCGACGAGATCGACATCACCCGGGGCGACCTGATCGCGGCGGCCTCCGATGCGCCGGAACCGACCCAGGACCTGGACGGGATGGTCGCCTGGCTCGCCGAGCGTCCGTTGCGCGTCGGCCATAGGGTCCTCGTCAAGCACGGGACGCGGACGGTCCAGGGCATCGTCCGCGACCTGCACGGACGCCTCGACCTTGCCACGCTCACCCCCCAGGCCACCGAGGCGCTCGAGCTCAACGACATCGGCCGCATCAAACTGCGGCTCGCCGCCCCGGTCGCCGCAGACGACTACACACGGTCGCGCCGCACGGGCTCCTTCCTGCTCATCGACCCGCAGTCCGGCGGCACGCTCGCCGCGGGCATGGTGCGCGGGGAGGCGTCCTTCAGCGACCGGGCCGCGATCCAGCCCGACGCCACCCTCAACTGGGTGATCTGAATGAGGCAGTTGGTGGTCATCGCGCTCGTGGGCTTCGCGGCGCAACTCGTCGACGGGGCGCTCGGGATGGGGTATGGGGCGACGTCGAGTTCGTTCCTGCTCGTCGCAGGCCTGACGCCGGTCATGGCCAGCGCCACCGTGCACCTCGCCGAGGTGGGCACCAACGTGGCGTCCGGGGTGTCGCACTGGCGGCTCGGCAACGTCGACTGGCGGCTCGTGGGGCGCATCGGCGTGCCGGGCGCGATCGGGGCCGCCCTGGGGGCGACCGTCCTCGCCCACCTGTCGACGGAGGCGGCCCGCCCGCTGATGGCGATGATCCTCGGCGGACTCGGCATGTACATCATGCTGCGCTACATCTTCCGGCCGCCGCAGGTGTCGGACGCCCGCCGATCCCCCCACCGCAAGCGGTTCCTCGTGCCGCTGGGGCTCGTCGGCGGCTTCGTGGACGCCACCGGCGGCGGCGGGTGGGGACCCATCTCGACGACGACCCTCATGTCGGCCGGCAAGACGGCGCCGCGCACGGTCATCGGCTCGGTCGACACCTCCGAGTTCCTCGTGTCGGCGTCGGCATCCGCCGCGTTCCTCGTCCACCTCGGCCTCCTGGGCGTCGAGTGGCCCCTCGTCCTCGCCCTCCTGCTGGGCGGGATCGTCGCCGCCCCGATCGCCGCGTGGCTCGTGTCGCGCATCCCCGCGCGCACCATGGGGATCGCCGTCGGCGGGCTCATCATCATGACCAACCTGAACACACTGCTGGCCGCCGGCGGCATCGACAAACAGGGCCTCACGCTCGGCTTCGCCGGCTTCGTCGCCGTGTGGTTCGCCCTTGTCATCGCCATGGCGGTGCGCGAGTCCCGCGTGAAGAAGGCCCAGGCGGAAGCACTCGCTGCCGCCGAGGCCGAGTGGTCCATCTGAGCGACTAAGCTGGTCCGTCGAGTGCGTCCACCGCCGCACCACGTCCTGAAGGAAACACCCGTGCCTGTGCAAGTCCAGACCCTCGATCGCGTGGTCATCCGGTTCGCCGGCGACTCCGGCGACGGGATGCAGTTGACGGGGGACCGCTTCACCTCCGACACCGCGAACATCGGCAACGACTTCGCGACCCTGCCCAACTTCCCCGCCGAGATCCGCGCGCCTCAGGGGACGGTCGCGGGCGTGTCGAGCTTCCAGCTGCACTTCGCCGGCAACGACATCAAGACGCCGGGCGACAAGCCGGACGTGCTCGTCGCCATGAATCCCGCCGCACTGCGCGCCAACCTGGGCGACCTGAAGCGTGGCGGCGTCGTGATTGCGGACGCCCACGAGTTCACCAAGCGGTCACTCGCCAAGGTGGGCTACACCAGCGATCCGCTCACCGACGGCACGCTCGAGGACTACCAGGTTCACGCACTCGACCTGACGGGCATGACGGTGGCGTCCGTCGAGCAGTTCAAGCTGGGCCGCAAGGAAGCCTCCCGGGCCAAGAACATGTACGCCCTCGGCCTGCTCACCTGGTTGTACAGCCGGCCCGTGGCGCACACGCTCGACTTCCTCGACCGCAAGTTCGGACGCCGCCCCGAGATCCGCGACTCCAACAAGGCGGCCTTCCTCGCCGGGCACGCCTTCGGCGAGACGACCGAAACCTTCGCGCACCGCTTCGAGATCCCGGCCGCGCCGGCACCCGCCGGCACCTACCGGCAGATCACGGGCAACAAGGCGCTGGCGCTGGGGCTCATGACGGGCGCCGTGCTCGCCGACCTGCCCTTGTTCCTCGGCGCTTACCCGATCACGCCGGCGTCCGACGTGCTCCACGAACTGAGCCGCGCCAAGGACCACGGCGTCACCACCTTCCAGGCGGAGGACGAGATCGCCGCCGCGGGAGCCGCGCTGGGGGCGTCCTATGCGGGCGCGCTCGGCGTCACCACCACGTCGGGGCCGGGCATGGCGCTCAAGAGCGAGACGATCTCACTGGCGGTCATGCTGGAGCAGCCGCTCGTGGTGTGCGACATCCAGCGCGCCGGGCCCGCGACGGGCATGCCGACGAAGACCGAGCAGGCCGACCTGTTCCAGGCGCTGTACGGACGCCACGGCGAGGCCCCCCTGCCGGTGTTGGCGGCGCAGTCGCCGTCCGACTGCTTCGCGACGGCGATCGAGGCGGTGCGGATCGCTCTGCGCTACCGGACGCCGGTGATCGTGCTGAGCGACGGCTACATCGCGAACGGCGCCGAGCCGTGGCTCGTGCCCGACGTGGCCGAGCTGGAGCCAATCGATCCGGAGTTCGCCACCGAGCCGAACGGGCCGGACGGGAGCTTCCTGCCGTACCTGCGCGACGAGCGCCTCGCTCGCCCGTTGGCGCTCCCCGGGACGCCCGGGCTCGAACACCGCATCGGCGGCATCGAGAAGGCCGACGGCACCGGCAACGTGAGCTACGACCCGGCCAACCACGAGCGGATGGTGGCGCTGCGGCAGGCGAAGATCGACGGGATCGTGGCCGACGTGCCCGACCTCGCCGTCGACGACCCGAGCGGCGCGGCCGACGTGCTCGTGCTGGGGTGGGGGTCGACGTGGGGGCCGATCGGGGCCGCGGCGACGCGGGTACGGGCCACCGGCCGCGCGGTGGCCACCGCGCACCTGCGCCACCTGAACCCCCTGCCCGCGAACACGGGCGACGTGCTGCGCGCCTACCGGCGGGTGATCGTGCCGGAGATGAACCTCGGCCAGCTGACGATGCTGCTGCGGGCGAAGTACCTGGTGGATGTGGCCAGCTACACGCGCGTGCGAGGTCTGCCCATCAGCCCCGCCGAGTTGGCACCGCACCTGATCGACCTCATCGACGCGAAGGAGGTCTGAGATGACCGACACGCAACAAGCCGGTCCGTCGACGTCCGGGCTGGACCGGGTGCCGCTCGCGCTGACGCCCGTGAACCGCAAGGACTTCGTCTCCGACCAAGAGGTGCGCTGGTGCCCCGGCTGCGGCGACTACGCCGTGCTGGCCGCCTTCCAGTCGCTCATGCCCGAGCTAGGCATCAAGCGGGAGAACACGGTGATCGTGTCGGGCATCGGGTGCTCGTCGCGGTTCCCGTACTACGTGGACACCTATGGCATGCACTCCATCCACGGGCGGGCGCCGGCGATCGCGACCGGCGTCGCGCTCGCCCGGCCGGACCTGGCGGTGTGGGTCGTGACCGGCGACGGGGACGCGCTGTCGATCGGCGGGAACCATTTCATCCACGCGCTGCGGCGCAACATCAACATCACGATCATGTTGTTCAACAACCGCATCTACGGGCTCACGAAAGGCCAGTTCTCCCCCACGTCGGAGACGGGCAAGGT
Source organism: Propioniciclava sp. (assembly GCF_029977985.1). Lineage (GTDB taxonomy): Bacteria > Actinomycetota > Actinomycetes > Propionibacteriales > Propionibacteriaceae > Propioniciclava. The sequence goes on from NZ_JARKOT010000006.1 coordinate 22,000, forward strand.
GACCAAGTCGAGCCCTGCGGGATCGGTGGACCGGCCCTTCAACCCGGTGGCGCTGGCGCTGGGGGCGGGGGCCACCTTCGTGGCCCGCACGATCGATTCCGACCGCAAGCACCTCACCGACGTGCTCACCCAGGCGGTCAACCATCGCGGCGCCTCGCTGGTGGAGATCTACCAGAACTGCCCGATCTTCAACGACGACGCCTTCGCCGGTCTCAAGGAGCCGAACTCGCCGGCGATCGTGCCGCTGGTGCACGGCGAGCCGGTCGTGTTCGCGGGTGGGGAGTTGTGCGTGGTGCGCCGCGCGGACGGGAGCCTGGGCATCGCAGCGGTGGCAGACGTGGACGCCGCCGAGATCGTCGTGCACGACGCGCACGCGGCCGACCCATCGCTTTCGTTCCAGTTGGCACAGCTCACCCAGACCCAAACGCTGACTCGCTCGCCGATCGGGGTGTTCCGGTCCGTTGTGGCGCCGACGTTCGACGACGAGTCGCGTCTGCAGGTACACATGCCGTCCGACCGCCTCGGCGCTCTTCAGGGCTTGGTGACGGGCAACGACACGTGGACGGTCGCCTGAGGCTCCGGGGTCACTGAGGGGACGGGACGGGCACGGGCACGGGCACGGGCAAGGGCACGGGCAAGGGCAAGGACCATGGCACCAGCGATCGGCGGAGGTGCGCTCGGCACTGTCACGCCCACAGCCGGAGTTCTGGCGTGACAGTTCAAGCGCGACACCCGGACGCGCGAGTTGTCTCTCCGACTCGTGGTGAACGATCCGACCGCCTGGGTCGGTGATCCCTACTCCCCCGCGGCGGCGCGCTCGAGATCGGCGATGACGATGCGCTGCATGCTGAACGCCGCCTGCGCGACGCGCCCCATCGCGGCCGGATCGGCCGCCGCCTTCTGGAAGATCTGCATCTGCTGGACCGGGACGATGTCCCACCAGACGCCGAACCGATCCACCAGCCATCCGTTCATACTCGGCGTGCCCCCATGCGCGAGAAGGGCGTCCCAGTAGCGGTCGAACTCGTCTTGGCCGTCGACGACGATCTGCGTGCTCACCCGCTGGGACTGTACGTCGGCGTCCGGGCCGGCGCCGTTGAGCACGACGAAGTGATGACCCAACGCCGTGAAGGTGCACAGCATGACACCGCCCTGGCCGTCTGGCACGGGGCTGAGGTCGCTGGCCCCCAAGGCCTCGGCGTAGAACTCCCCCGCCTCCTTGGCGAGGCCGGTCAGAATGAAGCACGTGGTGGCGGTGGCCATGGGAGTCCTCTCCTCGCATAGTTGCTCTTTGCAACGTGACTTAGAGATTGCCATCATGGTGGTAGCCTGTCAACGGGTTGAGCCACGGAGGTGCGCATGAGGAGCTACGGGCAGTACTGCGGTGTCGCGCGCGCGGCGGACGTGATCGCGGAGCGCTGGGCGCTGCTCATCGTGCGCGACCTCCTCGTCGAGCCACTCCGCTTCGGTCAGCTCCGCGACGGGCTGGGCGCGCCATCGAACATCCTGACCACCCGGCTCAAGGAACTCGAGGCGTCCGGGATCGTCGAACGCGCCGTGGCCCCCGCCCCCGCCCGCGGCGTCTTCTACCGGCTGACCGACTACGGGCGCGACCTCGAGCCGATCGTAGACGCCATCGGCCTGTGGGGCGCGCGCCGCATGGACGCCCCCCGCGAGGGCGAGCAGGTGTCGGACTGGTCGCTGGCGAGCGCCCTGCGGGTGGGTTGGACCGGCGCCTGCACGCGCCGCACGGTGTGGCGCGTCGAGGCGGGGTCCGCGAGCGCGTGGGCCGTCACCGACCCGGACGCCCCCTTGTCCCTCGGCGCCGGTGAGCCGCCCGAGGAGCCGGACGTCACCCTCGGTGGCCCCGGACTGCGCCGGTTCCTGGCCGGACGCCGCCCCGCTGAGGTCGAGGCGTCCGACCCGGCCCTGTTGCCCGAGTTCGCCCGCTGCTTCTGTGTGCCCCTGGACGCCTGAGGGCGCCTCACGCGGTGGGATCGCCCACGTGGCCAGCGAAGAGCACGGTGCGTGTCGGCACGTGGACGAGGGCGAACCCGAACGGGCGGTCGAGGTCGAGCTCATGGACCTCCATCGGGGCGCTCCCCGCCTCCATGCCTGCCGCGGTCGCGGCGGCAGCCTCGAAGCCGTCGGCGTCCACGTCCATGACCGCCGAATGGACGACGAAGCCGATGTGAAGGGCCTCGTCGTCGGTCATGCCGGCGAAGTCGGCACGATAGGGGTCGAAGGCGTCGGTGACGCCGAGGGCCGCCAGCGCGTCGGCGAGGGACAGATCCGACGCCACCCGCCACACCGGCATGCCCAGGGACACCGTGCCTGCGGGGGCATCGAGCACCGCGCCGACCGCAGCTTCGGTGACGACGTGGTCGAGGGTGGCGGCCTCCGGGAGCGGGCCGGCGAGAGGCAGCACGGTGGGCGCATTCGGGCGCAACACGACGAGAGCCACTTCGTCGCCTTCGACGGCGATCGCGGTGCCGGTGAACTGGTCGGTCTCGACCCACGGCCAGTGGCCGCCGCCGACGAGCCAGTCCACATCGACCCGCCCACGCGCCGCGGTGGTGAATGGGTGGGTCTGCCAAGGGGTGAACGGCTCGGCCCAGGCACCCTTGGCGTGCAGTGCATTGACGAGCACCATGCGCGTGTCGGGCGTGATGAGGCCGGGCTCCACGAGCTCCGGGATGAGCCCGGCCGTCCTCTCGGATACCCAGTCGTTGATCTCGGTGCGGACCCGCTCGCCCTCCACCCCGATCGGCTCCCGGCGCAGCGGCGCCCCGAACGCGTCGAGGTGGGCGAGGTAGGCGTCCTTCCACGTGAGCGACTCCTCCGCCCACACCTGGTTGGCACCGGAGAGCTCGAGCCCGGCGGCAGCGTCCAGGGCGTTCCAGACGGTGTTGACAAGGGCCGGGAGCTCGTCGGCCGAGGCGCCGAGGGCCTTCTCGAGCTGCGCACGCGTCGCGCCGCCGGCGCCGCCGGTCACCATCGCAAGGACCGTCCCGATCGACCACGGCGACAGGACCAGGTTCGTCGCCTCCTGCCCGCACGCCCGCACGAGTGCGCCGGCGAGGACGCCGAAGGTCGCGTCCGGAGCTGTGGCCAGCGTGGGCCCGGAGCCGGGCCGGACGGCGGCGTCCGACCCCGAGCCCGGGAGCGAGCAGCCCGCCAGCGCCAGCAGCAGCGAGCCGAGGAGGAGGTCGCGCCGGTTCAGCATGATGGTGTCCTTTCGTCTCCCCCACCACGCACGCCGGCGCCGGCGCGTTGCGTCAGCCGGCTGCGATCAAGTCCTTGAGGGCGGCGGCGTCGTTCGGCAGGTCGACGACCTGGCGGGGCAGATCCTCGATGCCGGCGAAGCGCTCCGGTCGGGGCACGTCGGCGCCGAGCGCCTCGGTGATCGTCGCCGAGAACTTGACCGGCAGGGCGGTCTCCAGGGCGATGATCGGCCGGGCGATCGCCTCGGACGCCCCCAGCCGCCGAGCGACGCCGACGGCGTCCGCGGTGTGCGGGTCGATGACGATGCCGGAGCGGGCGTGCTCGGCGGCGATCGTGGCGATGCGGTCGGCGTGCGTCGAACTGCCCGCCACGAAGCCGAACCGTGCACGCAGGCCCGCGAAGGCGTCCGTGCGGGACAGATCGAACTCGGCGACCATGGGCAACTGGTGGGCGAAGAGGTCGCGCACGGAGGCGGCGTCCCGCCCGAGCAGGTCGAACACGAACCGCTCGAAGTTCGACGCCTTGGAGATGTCCATGCTGGGCGAGCTGGTCTCGTGGGTCTCCGACCGGCCCCGAACGCGGTAGACACCGGTGGCGAAGAACTCGGCGAGCACGTTGTTCTCGTTCGTCGCCAGCAGGAGCGTGTCGATGGGCAGCCCCATCTCGCGGGCGATGTGTCCGGCGCAGATGTTGCCGAAGTTGCCCGACGGCACGGCGAACGTGACCCGGTCGTCGTCGTCGGCGGTGGCGTGCAGCCACAGGGCGATGTAGTACACAACCTGCGCCAACAGCCGTGCCCAGTTGATCGAGTTGACCGCGCCGAGCCGATGACGGGCCTTGAACGTGAGGTCGGCGTTGACGGCCTTGACGAGGTCTTGGCAGTCGTCGAAGACGCCGTCGACGGCGATGTTGACCACGCCCGGATCGTCGAGGCTGAACATCTGCGCCTGCTGGAACGGGCTCATCCGGCCCGCAGGGGTGAGCATGAAGACCTTCAGCCGGTCCTTGCCGAGCATCGCGTACTCGGCGGCCGAGCCCGTGTCGCCGCTCGTCGCGCCCAGAATCGTCAGCGTCTCGTCGCGGCGTTCCAGCTCGTACTCGAACAGTTCACCGAGCACCTGCATGGCCATGTCCTTGAACGCGGCCGTCGGCCCGTTGGAGAGGTGGCCCAGCAGGACGCCCTCCCCCAGGTCGCTCAGGGAGACCACCTCGGCCGCACCGAACTTCTCCGCCGTATAGGCGCGGTCGCAGATGCCGCGCAGATCCGCTGAGGGGATGTCGTCGATATACAGGCCGAGCACCTCGGCGGCCAGGGCCGCGTACCCCGCCTCGCGGAGCAGGGTGCGCCAGGACGCCAGCGTTGCGGCATCCACCTGCGGGTACGACTGGGGCAGGTACAGCCCGCCGTCGGGCGCGAGGCCGGCCAGGAGGATGTCGCAGAACGGCAGCCCGGGGCCACCGGAGGAGTCGCGGGTCGAGACGTAGCGCACCGGCCCAGCCTACCGGCCGGCCCCGGCGACCCGGTCCACGTCCGGGCGGGCGGCAGGCAGGTTCGCGCCCCTGCCAGCCGCGTCAGGCGGCGCCGAACCCCGCCCGCGGCCGGACGGTGCGCGGCCACGGCAGGGTGTCCTCGAGGACGGCCGCCAGCCGCAGCAGCAGAGCGTCCCCGCCGCGGCGTCCGGTGAACATGACGCCGATCGGCAGCTCGACGCCCTCCACGTCGGCCCGCACGAGCGGCAGGCTGAGCGAGGGGCGCCCGGTGAGGTTCGCCACTGACGTCCACGGCGTGAAGTCGACCTGGGCGGCGAAGTCGGCAGCCGGGTCGTCGTCGTCGCGCAGCGCCCCGACGGGCAGGGGCGGCTGGGCGAGGGTCGGCGTCACGACGATGTCGAGACCGGCCCACGCCTGCTCGACGTCCCACGTCAGCCGCTGGATCTCCCCGAGCGCGGCCGCGTACTCCGCCGCCGAGACGGCCTGCCCACGCCGACGCAACCACGAGGTGAGCGGCGTCAGGTCCTCCTCGGCCTCCGGCGGCAGCGGCAGGGACGCCGCCCCCGTGGCCCACACCGCGTCGAACGCGGCCCAGCGGCCCGCGGGGAACGCCCGGGGCGCCGGCACCACCGCGTGGCCGAGATCGGAGAGCACGTCGGCCACCTCCGCCACCGCTGCGCGGCAGGCACGGTGCACCTCGGCCGTCTCGGAGATGACCGGCACGTCGGTGACGCCGATACGCAGCCCCGCGGGCGCCTCGGCCAGCACCGCGAGGAAGCCGTGCCCAGGCGCGAGCACGTCGAGCCCGAGCGCGCTGTCGCGGACCGTCGTCGTGAGGACGCCGTCGGTCACCAGTCCCGGCCCGGGCACCCGGCTCGGCAGCGTGTTGACCAGCCCTCGGGACGGCTTCAGCCCGACCAGGCCACAGCACGCGGCCGGAATGCGGATCGACCCGCCCCCGTCGGACGCGTGCGCCATGGGCACGATGCCGGACGCCACGGCCGCCGCCGCCCCACCGCTCGACCCGCCCGCCATCCGCGTGGTGTCCCACGGCGTCACGGCGGGCGGAAGCGAGTCCGGCTCGGTATAGCAGGGGAACCCAAACTCGGGCGTCGAGGTCTTGCCCAGCGTGATCGAACCGGCCTCGATGAGCCGCCCCGCCACCACGTCCGTCGCGACGCCGACGTGGCCCGCCATCACCTCGGACCCGCCCTCGAAGGGCAGCCCGGCGACCTCGACGAGGTCCTTGATCGGCAGTGGCACGCCGGCCAGCGGGGCGCGTCCCAAGGTTCCGGCGGCGACCGCGGCGTCCACCGCGGCGGCCTGCGTGCAGGCGTGCTCGGCGGCGAGCGACGCGAAGGCTCCCACGACGGGGTTCAGATCGACCGCACGGGCCAGCGCCTCGGTCGTCACCTCCAGCGCGGAGACCTGCCCCGCACGCACCGCGGCGGCCAGGGCGACGGCGTCCATGGCTAGGCCGAACGCTCCACGACGGTGTCGGCGAGCGCGCGCAGCGCCGCCTTCGCAGGCCCCTCGGGCAGCGGGGCCAGGTGCTGCCGGGCCACCGCAGCGCGCCGCTCGATCTCGGCCCGCGCGGCGGCCATCACCGGGTGCGCCCGCAGGCCGGCGAGCGCCTCCGCAACCTCCGCGTCGTCGGCGAGCGGCCGGGACACCAGATCGCGCAGACGGGCGTCTGCCGGATCGTCGCCGGCCAGCAGCATCAGGGTCGGCAGCGTCGGGACGCCCTCGCGCAGGTCGGTGCCCGGGGTCTTGCCGGAGGTGTCGGACGCGATGTCGAGCAGATCGTCGGACAACTGGAACACGACGCCGATCTCCTCACCGAACAGCGCCAACGCCTGCACCACGTCGGCCGGCGCTTCGGCGACCATGCCGCCGAACATCGCCGAGGCGGCGATGAGCGAGCCCGTCTTGTCGGCGATCACGGCCAGGTAGTGGCCGAGCGGGTCTTCGCCGGGCTCGGGACCACGCGTCTCGGCGATCTGGCCCTGCACGAGCCGTGCGAAGGTGTCCGCCTGCAACTCGACGTATTCCGGGCCGAGCTTCGCGACCGTCGACGACGCCCGCGCGAACAGGTAGTCGCCCACGAGGATCGCGACCTCGTTGCCGTAGAGCCGGTTGGCGCTCGCGACCCCGCGCCGCCGGTCGGCCTCGTCCATGACGTCGTCGTGGTAGAGGGACGCCACGTGCGTGAGCTCCACGACGATGGCGGCCTTCTCGACGCGGTCGGGGTCGGCACCGCCGTACAACTGCGAGGCGAGCACGACGAGCATCGGCCGGAACCGCTTGCCGCCGGCAGCGAGCAAGTGCCCCGCCACGTCGGTCACGTAGGCGCTGTCGCCCCTGGCAGCCTCCGCCAGGACACGCTCGACCGCGTCGAGGCGCTCACGAACGGCAGCCTCGAACGCCGGGTCGGCCCCCGGGTAGGTGATGGACGGCACAGAACTCCTTCTCGTGGGCCACCCGCTCAGCGCAGGTAGTTCCCCGCAAACGTAGCAAGCTGCATGACCTGATCGGGCAAGATACCCAGCCAGACCGTGGCGACCGCCCCCACCGCCACCGGGATCCACGTCCACCCGCTGGCCCGCCCGACGAACGTGCCCTTGGCCGGTTCGCCGCCGAACATGACGACGATGACACGCAGGTAGAAGTAGGCGCCCACCAGACTCGCGAGCGCCGCGACGAGGACGAGCCACCAGTAGCCGCCCCGCCACGCGGCGGTGAACACGGCCCACTTGCCGATGAAGCCGCCGGTGAGCGGGATGCCCGCGAAGCTGAGCATGAACAGGCCGAACAGGCCGGCGACGACCGGGTTCTTCTTGGCGAGGCCGGCCCACCCGGCGATGCCGTTCTCCTCGCCCGCCGCGTTGCGCACCAGCGTCACCAGCGCGAAGGCGCCGACGGTCGCGAAGCCGTACGCCGCCAGATAGAAGCTGATGGACGCCGCCGACGTCGCCTGGCCGATGGCCACGAGCTGGTTCGCCCCGACCACCGCGGTCAGGATGAAGCCTGCGTGCGCGATCGAGCTGTAGGCGAGCATGCGCTTGATGTCGGTCTGCGTCAGGGCCGCGACGATGCCGACGACCATGGTGACCGCCGCAACGACCGCGAGCATGGGCTGCCAGGCGAGGCGCTCACCGTCGAGAGCGACGTAGAGCACGCGGAGCAGGGCGCCCATGGCGGCCAGCTTGGTACAGATCGCCATGAACCCGGTGACGGGCGTCGGGGCACCCATGTAGACGTCCGGCGTCCAGCTGTGGAACGGCACGGCACCGATCTTGAAGAGCAGTCCGACGGCGAGCAGGACGAGGCCGGCGAGCAGGATGCCGTCGCCGGCCGTGCCTGCGCGAACCGCGTTGTGGATGCCGGCCAGATCGAGCGTGCCGGAGTAGACGTACAACAGCGCGATGCCCATGAGGAAGAAGGCGGAGCTGAACGCGCCCAGCAGGAAGTACTTGAGGGCGGCCTCCTGGCTGAGCAGGCGCCGCCGGCGCGCCATCGCACAGAGCAGGTAGAGCGGCAGCGAGAAGACCTCGAGCGCCACGAACATCGTGATGAGGTCGGTCGCCGCCAGGAAGACCATCATGCCGCCCACAGCGAACAGGCCGAGGGGGAAGACCTCCGTGTGCTCGTGGCCGGCGCGTGCGCTCTCGGCTTCGTCGACCGACCCCGGCACCGCCGCCGCCGAGGCGGCGAACGTGCTCGCCCCGCCGTTGACCCGCCGCTCGGCGAACACCATGAACGCCAGCAGGCCGAACACGAGCAGAGCTCCCCAGCCGAAGTAGGTGGGCCCGTCGAGCATGAGCGAACCCTCCACCATGGCGCCGACGCGACCTCGGTTCCAGTTCACGACGAGCAGGCCGAGGGCGAGCAGCAGGCTCGCCATCACCAAGGTCACCTGGGCGACGAAGCGCAGGTGCCGCGGCAGCACGGCCTCGAGCAGGATGCCGATGCAGGCGGCCAGGAGCACGAGCACGACGGGCGCGATCGCGACCCAGACGAAGTCGGGTGCGGGCCAGAACCCGGTGGTGGGAATCATCGGCCAACTCCTTCCACGACCGGCGCGGGGTCGGTCATGCCGAGGTGCTGCATGGTGGTAACCGCGGTGGGTTCGACGACATCGACAGCCGGCCCGGGAAAGAAGCCGAGGAGCAGCATGACGCCGATGACCGGCACCATGATCCAGCGCTCGGCACCGGAGAGGTCACGGCCGGTGAACGCCGTCGCGGCCTCGTCGGTGAGCGGCCCGGTCATCGTCAGGCGGTACCAGCGCAGGACGTACACGGCTGCCAGCACGACGCCCAACAGTGCGGCGACGGTTACCACCGGGTTGCGCGACCAAGCGCCGGCGATGACGAGGAACTCGCTCACGAACGTCGACATGCCCGGCAGCGACAGCGCCGACAACCCCGCGAGCAGCAAGACGCCGGCGGCCACCGGGGCGACCTTCTGCACGCCGCCGAACGCGGCGATGTCGGCGCTGCCACGCCGCTTCACGAGGTAGCCGACGACGAGGAACAGGGCCGCCGTCGAGAAGCCATGGTTGAGCATGTAGAACATCGAGCCGGTCAGGCTCGGCGTCGTGAAGCTGTAGATGCCGAGAATCATGAACCCGAAGTGGCTGACCGACGTGTAGGCGACGAGCCGCATCATGTTGCGCGACGCGACGGCGCCGAACGCGCCCCAGAGGATCGAGACGACGGCGAACCACGTCATGAAGGGAGCGATCCACGTGCTCGCCTCGGGAAACAGCGTGAGGCAGAAGCGGATCATGCCGAACGTGCCGATCTTGTCCAGGACGCCGACCAGCAGGGTGGCCGTTCCGGGCGTGGACTGCTCGGCGGCGTCCGGGAGCCACGTGTGCAGCGGCACCATCGGTGCCTTGACGACGAAGGCGACGAGGAAGCCGAGCATGAGCCACCGGCCGACATCGCCGGTGATGTCGGCACCGGCGAGATCGTCCAGCAGGTACGACGGGACGCCGACGGCGCTGGTCACGGCGAAGATGCCGACCACCGAGGCCAGCATGATGAGGCCGCCGGCCAGGCTGAACAGCAGGAACTTGAGGGCGGCGTACGAGCGGCGCGGTCCCCCGAACCCGACCATCATGAAGTAGACGGGGATGAGGGTCGCCTCGAAGAACAGGTAGAACAGCAGCACATCGGTCGCCGTGAAGACGAACAGCGACAGGCCTTCGAGGATCAAGACGAGCGCGAAGTAGACCTGCGCGCTCCAGCGGGCACCGGGCAGGTCCCACTCGGCGATCAGGACGACCGGCGTCAGGATCGCGGTGAGCAGCACCATGGCGACGCCCATGCCGTCGAGGCCGAGCGCCCACCAGGCGCCGAAAGCGCTGATCCACGGCACCTGGACGCTCATGTCGGTGCCCCCGAGGTGCAGGCCGACCACCGCGATCGCGAGCGCCAGGGTCAACAGGCCGGCGCCGAAGCCGAGCAGCCGGGCCGCACCCCTGCCCATGGGCAGCAACAGGAGCAGGCCCGCCACCAGCGGCAGCAGCCCCAACACGGTGAGCCAAGGGAATGTCATCTCAACTCCTCCCTCAACCCAGCAGGCCGAGGATCAGCACGACACCGACGGCGAGCACGCCGAGGAGCATCGTGAGGGCGTAGCTGCGCAAGTAGCCGGACTGCAGGCGCCGCACCTGCGTGGACAGCCCGCCGAACGCGCGGGCGGTGGTGTCCACGGCGCCGTCGATGCCGACCCGGTCGGTCACCTCGAGGGCGGACGCCGTCGCGTACGCCGGGTGCACGAACAGGAAGTCGTTCGTCTGGTCGCCGTACAAGACGTTGCGGCCCATCAGGGTGAAGGGGTCGCGGGTGGCGGGGACAGATGCCGGGATCGCCCGGCGGCCGAAGACCAACCACGCCGCGGCGATGCCGGCGGCGACGACCGCGAGGGTCAGCAGGCCGATCGGGGTCGGCAGCAGGCTGAGCTCGTGCGGGTGGATGCCGAGCGCCGGCTCGAGCCAGCCCTGGATCCAGTTGTTCATCACGATGCCAGCGCCCACGCTGAACACGGCGAGCACGATGAGCGGCACCGTCATGACGGCCGGGGACTCGTGCGGGTGGACGCCGGCGCGCCACCGTTTCTGGCCGAAGAACGTCATGAGCATGAGGCGCGTCATGTAGAACGCCGTGATGCCGGCGCCCACCAGCGCGCACACGCCGACGATCAGGTTGTGCTCGAACGCGGCCTCGATGATGTGGTCCTTGGAGAAGTAGCCCGAGGTGAAGGGGAACCCGATGATCGCCAGGTAGCCCATCGCGAACGTCAGGAACGTGACCCGCATGACCTTGCCCAGCGCCCCGTAGTTGCGCATGTTCACGTCGTCGTTCATTCCGTGCATGACCGAGCCGGCGCCGAGGAACATGTTGGCCTTGAAGAACCCGTGGGTGAGCAGGTGGAAGATCGCGAACGCGTAGCCGGCCGGGCCGATGCCCGCGGCGAGCATCATGTAGCCGATCTGGCTCATCGTGGAACCGGCGAGCACCTTCTTGATGTCGTCCTGCGCCGTGCCGATCCAGGCGCCGGCGAGCAGGGTGACCGTACCGACGACCACGACGGCGCTGGCGGCGATCGGCGCGGCCTCGAAGATCACGTGGCTGCGGACGACGAGGTAGACGCCCGCGGTGACCATGGTGGCGGCGTGGATGAGCGCCGACACGGGGGTCGGGCCCTCCATGGCGTCCAGCAGCCAGGCCTGGAGCGGCACCTGCGCCGACTTGCCGCAGGCGGCGAGCAGCAGGAACACGCCCAGCAGCGTGGCCCACAGCTCGTTGCCGAGGCCCGCCATGCCCTGCGCGACGGCGGCGAACGACGAACTGCCGAACAGGGCCAGCATCGTGCCGATGGCCATGAGCATGCCGAGGTCGCCGACGCGGTTCATGACGAAGGCCTTGACGCCCGCGCTGGCCGCCGACGGCTTGTGCTGCCAGAAGCTGATGAGCAGGTAGGACGCCAGGCCGACGCCCTCCCAGCCCACGAACAGGATGAGGTAGTTGTCGGCGAGCACCAGCAGCAGCATCGCCGCGACGAACAGGTTCAGGTAGGCGAAGAACCGGCGGCGGCGAGGGTCGTGCGCCATGTAGCCGATCGAGTAGACGTGAATGAGGCTGCCGACGCCGGTGATGAGCAGGGCGAACAGGATCGACAGTTGGTCGACGAGCAGGCCGACCCCGATGTCCCACGTTCCCGTGGTGAACCACGTGTACAGCGGCAGCGAGATGCGCCGCGCGTCGTCGGGGTTGAGCAGCATGCCGACGAACACGGCCAGCGCCACGCCGAAGGACACGAGGGGCGCGAGGGTGCCGAGGAGGTGGCCCCACGCATCCGCGAGTCGCCCGGCGAGCAGCAGGACGGCGGCCGAGACCGCCGGCACGGCGATCATGAGCCACATGAAGAGGTACATCCCGCTGGCCGGTACCGGCTCGGTGATGGTCTCGAGAAGGATCACGTCAGCCACCTCAGAGCTTCAGCAGGTTGGCGTCGTCGACCGAGGTCGAGCGGCGGGTCTTGAAGATCGCCACGATGATCGCGAGGCCCACCACGACCTCCGCCGCCGCGACGACCATGACGAAGAAGCTCGCCACCTGCCCGTCCAGCCCGCCGTGGATGTGGGAGCCCGCCACGAGGGCGAGGTTGGTGGCGTTCAGCATCAGCTCGACACACATGAACGCGACGAGCGCGTTGCGCCGTGTCAGCACACCGAAGGCGCCGATCGAGAACAGGATCGCGGCCAGGATGAGGTAGTTCTCCGGATTCATGCGCTCACTCCTCCTCGTCCTCGTCGTCGGAACGAACGGCCTCGATGGCCGCGAAGGTCTCCTCGGTCACCTTGGCGAGTTGGGGGCTGTCGAGCGAGGCACCGCGCAGCACGAGCGTGTGCGAGAGCGACTTCTCGGCGACGGTGCCGTCCGGCAGGAGCGCCGGGGCGCCGATGGCGTTGGTGTGCGCGTAGACACCGGACGCTGGCAGCGGGCCCGGATGCTCGCCCGAGGTCGCGTAGGCGTCCATGCGTTCGGCGGCCAGATGGTGCTGACCCTTCTTGGGGTGCACGCGCTGGTGATGGGCCAGCAGCATCGCGCCGACGGCGCCGGTGATCAGCATGGCGGCGGTGAGCAGGAAGACGAACGCGTACCGGTCGAAGAGGAGGAAGGCGATGCCCTGAGCGTTGCCGTCGTAGGCGTTGTTGGCCTCCGTGACCGTGACGGGCGGCGTCACGATGGCGCCGCCGATGGCCCAGATGAGCAGCATCGCAAGGCCGAGGCCGCCGATGCCCGCCAGGAGTTGCTGGCCCCTCAGGGTTTCGACGAGCGAGTCCGGGGTGTCGACGCCCACCATCATCAGCACGAACAGGAACATCATCATCACGGCGCCGGTGTAGACGATGATCTGCGTCATCGCGAGGAACGGGGCGTTCAGCGACGCGTACAGCACGGCCAGCGAGATCATCGCCACCGCCATGCCGAGCGCGGCGTACACCGCACGGCGCGCCAGCACGAGCCCCAGGGCGCCGATGATGGCGAGGGGCGCGACGATCCAGAAGGTCACCTCCGCCCCGGTGACGAGCGGAACGAGTGTCGGGTTCACTGGTGGGCCCCCTTCGCGGTGACCGGGCCGGTCCTCATGTCCGGGACGCCGGTGGGCGGCAGGCCGAGGAAGTAGTCCTTCTCGTCGTCGCCGAGGCGCCGCGGGTGGGGCGGCTCCTCCATGCCCGGCAGGAGTGGGGCGAGGAGGCGGTCCTTGGTGTAGATCATCTTCTCCCGCGAGGTGTCCGCGAGCTTGAAGTCGTTCGTCATGGTGAGCGCTCGGGTGGGGCACGCCTCGATGCACAGGCCGCACAGGATGCAGCGCAGGTAGTTGATCTGGTAGACGCGGCCGTACCGCTCACCGGGCGAGAAACGCTCGGCGTCGGTGTTGTCGGCGCCCTCCACGTAGATGGCGTCGGCCGGGCAGGCCCACGCGCACAACTCGCAGCCGACGCACTTCTCGAGGCCGTCCGGCCAGCGGTTGAGCTGATGGCGCCCGTGGAACCGCGGGGCGGTGACCTTCTCCTTGCCCTTCTGCGGGTAGCCCTGCGTGAAGGTCTTGCGGAAGATCGTGCGGAAGGTGACGCCGAAGCCGGCCCACGCGTCGAACAGGCCCATCACTGTTCCTCTCGGTTGGTCTCGGACGCCGCCGGTGCGGCCGCTGCGTCGTCGGCGTCCGTCTGGCCGGCAATGACTCCGGCGAGCTCCGGCAACTCCTGGCCGGGCAGCGGCGGCACCGGGTAGCCCCCGGCGAAGGCGTCCACGGGACCGTCGGCGTAGGTCTCGACGGGTCCGACCGGTTCGGTGCGCAGCAGGGCGACCGCGAACAGGGCGACCACGACGAGGCCGATGAGGATCCACAGAAGCGGGCCCTGCAGCAGCCCGTGGTTGCGCAGGCCGATGATGAGGGATGCGCCCATGACCCAGACCAGCGAGATCGGGATAAGGAACCTCCAGCCGAGCGCCATGAACTGGTCGTAGCGGAAGCGCGGCAGCGTGCCGCGGAGCCACACGAAGAGCGAGATCAGCAGTTGCACCTTGAGCACGAACCAGAGGAGGCCCCACCAGCCGGTGTCGACACCCGGGATGAGAGCGAGGGGCCAAGGTGCGTGGTAGCCACCGAGGAACAGCGTGGTCGCGATCGCGGAGACCGTGGCCATGTTGATGTACTCGGCGAGGAAGAAGATCGCGTACCGGAAGCCGTTGTACTCGGTGAGGTGGCCGCTGACCAGCTCGGACTCGCACTCGGGCAGGTCGAACGGGGCGCGGTTGGTCTCGCCGACCATCGAGATGACGTAGACGACGAAGGAGGGGGCGAGCAGCAGCCAGTACCACTGGGTCAAGCCGAGGAAACCCTCCTGCTGGCCGAGGAAGCCCGGGCCGAACAGCGGCCGGTTCTGCGCCTCGACGATCTCGGAGGTCGACATGGTGCCCGCATAGAGGAACACGGCGACGTAGGACAGCCCCATCGAGATCTCGTAAGAGATCATCTGCGCCGAGCTGCGCAGCGAGCCCAGCAGCGAGTACGGAGACTGCGAACTCCAGCCGGCCATGACGAAGCCGTACACGGCGACCGAGCTCATTGCCAGCAGCAGCAGTGCCGAGACGGGCATGTCGGTCACCTGGAGGCGTGTCGTGACGCCGAAGAGGTTGACCTCGCCGGCGAGCGGGATGACCGACCAGGCGGTGAACGCCGTCACGCCCGCGATGAGCGGGGCGATGGAGAACAGCACCTTGTCGACCATGCCGGGGGCAAAGTCCTCCTTGAACATGAGCTTCAGGCCGTCGCCGAGCGCCTGGCCGAGACCGCCGAGCCACGTCGGGTTCATGATCGGGCCGAGCCGGTGCTGCATCTTGGCGACGAGACGGCGCTCGTACCAGACGTTGAAGATCGTCCACGTCAACAGCAACACGACGACGCCGACGACCTTGATCAACACGATCCACCAAGGATCGTTGCCGAAGATCGAGAGATCCTGCGGAGTCATGCCACACCTCCACTCACCTGGACGGGTTGGGTCGCGGTGACCGCGAGCTCCCCGAGCCCCGCACCGTCGATGTTGCCGGGGACCCACACGACCCCGTCGACCATCGTGGGCTCCACGACGAGCGGCAAGGTGAGCTCCCCGTTGCCCGCACCCACGGTGACGAGATCGCCGTCGGCCAAGCCCAGCTCGGACGCCGTCGCCTCGCCCAGGCGGGCCACCGGCTTCTTCGCCGTCGCCAGCAGGGCGGGCGCGCCGTCGTTGGCGGCCGAGCCGTCGATGAGCAGGCGCCACGAGGCGAGCACCAGGCCGGACGCACGGTCCGGCTGCAGCCACTCCTCGGCCGGAGCCGCGGCCCGCTCGCCGTCCCATGTGCCCAGCTCGTCCAACTCCCGACGGGCCTCCTTGGTCCGGCGGATGCCCAGATCGGTGCCGAGGGCGTCCGCAAGCATCGCGAGCACGCGGAGGTCGGTCATCGGGGACCCCGCCTGGCGGTTGACGCGGTTGACGCGGCCGGGCCGGTGCTCCCAGTTGAGGAAGGTGCCCGCCTGCTCCTCGATGAGGTCGACCGGCAGCACGACCTCGGCGCGCGCGGTGACCTCGCTGATTCGGGACTCGAGGCTGACAAGGAACGGCGCCTGCTCGAAGCCGGCGCGTGCGGCGGCGGCGTCCGCGAAGTCGGTCGGCTGGACGCCGGCGACGACGAGGGCGCCGAGTTCGCCGGACGCCGCGGCATGCAGCATGGCGCCGGCGTCCAGGCCGGGCTCGGCGGGCAGGGCGGGGACGCCCCAGGCCGCCTGCACGTCGACGCGCGCGGCGGCGTCCGCGACCGGGCGTCCGCCGGGCAGCAGGTGCGGCAGGCAGCCGGCCTCGACCGCGCCGCGATCGCCGGCGCGGCGAGGCACCCACGCGAGGCGGGCGCCGGTGTGACTGGCGAGTTCGACGAGCGCCGAAAAGGTGCCGAGCGACAGCGCGGCGCGCTCCCCCACCAGGATGACGGTGTCCGCGTCGGCGTCCAGCTTGCTGACCACCTCGGCCTCGGTGCCGGGCACCGTGGGGACGAAGTGGGCGCCCAGCTTGCGCGCGCCGTTCGACTCGAACGGCGCGACGGTGACGACCTTCAGCTTCTTCTTGCGGACCGCCTTGCGGAGCCGCAGGAAGACGATCGGGCTCTCCTCCTCCGGCTCGAAGGCCACGCAGATGACCTGCTTCGCCTCCTCGAGCCCGGCGTAGGTGACGCCCTCGCCGAACGCCCGGCCCGCGACGGCGTGCGCCAGGAACTGACCCTCCTCCACCGAGTGCGGGCGGCTGCGGAAGTCGATGTGGTTGGTGCCGAGCACGGCGCGGGCGAACTTGCTGTAGCCGTAGGCGTTCTCGAGCGTGAGGCGTCCACCCACGAGGACGCCGACGCCCGCCCCGGCTGCCTTGAGACCGGCCACGGCGGCATCGATGGCCTCCGGCCAACTCGCCGGGCGGAGCGCGTCGCCGTCGCGGACGAGCGGGCTGGTGAGCCGGTCGGCCTGGCGCCCCGAGTAGAACGCGAAGCGGCCGCGGTCGCAGTTCCACTCCTCGTTCACGTCGGGGGCGTTGCCGGCCAGGCGCCGCTTCACCTGGTAGTGGCGGTGGTCGGTGCGCAGTTCGCAACCGGCCGCGCAGATCTCGCAGACCACCGGTGTCGACACGAGGTCGAACGGGCGCGCCTGGAACCGGTAGTCGGCGCTGGTCAGCGCCCCGACCGGGCAGATCTGCACGACGTTGCCGGAGAAGTAGCTGTCGTACGGGTGGTCTTCGTAGAAGCCGACCTGCTGGAGCGCCCCGCGTTCGACCAGCGCGATGAACGGGTCGCCCGAGATCTGCTCGGAGAACCGGGTGCAGCGCGCGCACAGGACGCACCGCTCGCGGTCGAGCAGCACCTGGGCCGAGATCGACACTGGCTTCGGGAACGTGCGCTTCACCCCGTGATAGCGGGATTCGGCGGGACCGTGGCTCAGCGCCTGGTTCTGCAGCGGGCACTCGCCGCCCTTGTCGCAGATCGGGCAGTCGAGCGGGTGGTTGATCAGCAACAGCTCGAGCATGCCCTTCTGAGCCTTCTCGGCCTTCGCGCTGCTGAGCTGGGTCTGGATCTGCATGTTCGGCGCCACCTCGAGGGTGCAGGACGCCTGCGGCTTCGGCATGCCGCGCCCGTTGCCCATGTCGGGCACCTCGACCATGCACTGGCGGCACGCGCCGACCGGGTCGAGCAGCGGGTGGTCGCAGAACCGCGGGATCGCGATGCCGATCATCTCGGCCGC
Organism: Propioniciclava sp.; assembly: GCF_029977985.1. GTDB lineage: Bacteria > Actinomycetota > Actinomycetes > Propionibacteriales > Propionibacteriaceae > Propioniciclava. The sequence goes on from NZ_JARKOT010000006.1 coordinate 39,559, forward strand.
GCGGATCGCCAGCGTGCCCTTCGGCACCTGCACCTCGGTGCCGTCGATGAAGACACTGATGAGGTCGCTCTTCGCGACTTCGCCGGCCTTGGCCTCGACGCTCATGCGTGGGCTCCCTTCGGTGCCGCGAACAGGGCGCTGCGCTCGTACGGGAACAGCTCCCACGCCGGCGTGGAGTAGCCGGCCTCGAACTCGGAGCGGAAGTGCTTGACGGCGGACGTCACGCAGGCGACCGCGCCGTCGGCGAGCGCGCAGAACGACTTACCGCCGATGTTGTCGCACACGTCGAGCAGCTTGTCGACGTCGCCTTCGATCGCAGTGCCCGCCTCGAAGCGCTGCAGCATCTGGACGAGCCACCAGTTGCCCTCGCGACACGGCGTGCACTTGCCGCACGACTCGTGCTTGTAGAACTCGACCCAGCGCAGCGTCGTGCGCACCACCGACGTGGTCTCGTCGAACACCTGCAGGGCCTTCGTGCCCAACATGGTGCCTGCGCCCGCCATGCCCTCGTAGTCGAGGGGCAGGTCGATGTCGGCGGCCGTCAGGATCGGCGTCGAGCTGCCACCCGGCGTCCAGAACTTGAGCTCGTGACCCTCGCGGATACCACCGGACAGCTCGAGCAGTTGCCGCAGCGTGATGCCCATGGGCGCCTCGAACTGTCCGGGCCGCTTGACGTGGCCGGACAGCGAGTAGAGCGTCATGCCCTTCGACTTCTCCGTGCCCATCGAGCTGAACCACGCCGACCCGTTGCGGATGATCGCAGGCACCGAGGCGATCGATTCGACATTGTTGACCACGGTCGGGCACGCGTACAGACCCGCGACGGCCGGGAACGGCGGGCGGAGCCGGGGCTGGCCGCGGCGTCCCTCGAGCGAGTCGAGCAGGGCCGTCTCCTCGCCGCAGATGTAGGCGCCCGCGCCGGCGTGCACGATCACCTCAAGGTCGTAGCCCGAGCCGAGGATGTTCTTGCCGATGTAGCCGGCCGAGTACGCCTCGCGGACGGCCTGCTGCAGCCGCCGGATCACGTGCACGACCTCGCCGCGCACGTAGATGAACGCCGCCGCGCAGCCGATCGCGTAGCTCGCGATGACGACGCCCTCGACGAGCGTGTGCGGCGAGGCCATGAGCAGCGGCATGTCCTTGCAGGTGCCGGGCTCGGACTCGTCGGCGTTCACCACGAGGTACTTGGGGTTCGGGTTGTCCTGCGGCACGAAGCTCCACTTCATGCCGGTCGGGAACCCGGCGCCGCCCCGGCCGCGCAGGCCGGAATCCTTGACCGTGTTCATCACGTCGGCCCTGGACATGCCGAGCGCCTTCCTGAGGCCCTTGTAGCCTTCGGCGCGCTCGTAGTTGGTCAGCTTCCACGCCCGCTCGTCGGCCCAGTTGGCCGAGAGCACCGGGGTCAGCAGGTCGGTCACTTCGCCTCCTCCTCGCTCGGCCCGGACGCCGCCGGCGCCGGCGCCGCGGGGGCCTTCCACCCCTGTTCGCGGGCGATGCCGAGGCCCAGCTTCGACTCCGCGCCCGCCGTGGGGCCTTCGTCGGCGCGCCCGTCGGGGAAGCCCGCGAGCACCCGCTCCGTCTGGCGCCAGCCGACGAGCTCGGCGCCGCGGGTCGATTGGACGCGCTCACCGGCGGCGAGGGCGTCCAGCAGGTCGGTCGCCTTCTGTGGGGTCATGTTGTCCATGAACTCCCAGTTGACCATCATCACAGGCGCGAAGTCGCAGGCCGCGTTGCACTCGAGGCGCTCGAGGCTGAACGTGCCGTCGGCGGTGGTCTCCCCCTCGCCGATACCCAGCTTCTCCTCCACGACGTCCATGAGGATGTCGCCGCCCATCACCGCGCACAGGGCCGTCGTGCAGACGCCCACGTGGTGCTTGCCGGCCGGACGCCGCTTGTACATCGTGTAGAACGTCGCCACACCAGACACCTGGGCGGTCGTGATGCCGAGCACCGCGGCACACGCCTCGATGCCCGCCGGGGACACCCGCCCGTCCACCGACTGCACGAGGTGCAGCATCGGCAACAGCGCCGAGCGGGCCTGCGGGTAGCGGGCCGCGATCTGCCGGAGTTCCTCGATCGTGGTCTCGTCGATGTTCGTCGAGGTGTCGGACATGTCGACCGATCCCGAGTCGGGGAACCAGCTCTGGAACTCGTGACCGCTCACCGGTCGACACCTCCCATGACGGGGTCGATGGACCCGACGGCGACGACGACGTCGGAGATCATGCCGCCCTCGCACTGGAGCGGGATGGATTGCAGGTGGTTGAACCCGGGGTCACGCATGTGAGCGCGATACGGCCGCGTTCCCCCGTCGGAGACGACGTGGCAGCCCAACTCCCCCTTGGGGGACTCGATCGGCACGTAAGCCTGGCCGGCGGGCACCTTGAACCCCTCCGTCACCAGCTTGAAGTGGTGGATCAGGGCCTCCATGGACTCGCCCATGATGTGTTTGATGTGCTCATTGCTGTTGCCCTGGCCGTCCGGCCCGACGGCGAGATCGGCCGGCGACCCGATCTTGAGATCGTCGATCATCACGGGCATGCCGACCGACGCCTCGAGGCGTTCCGCGCACTGCTTCACGATCTTCAGCGACTCCCACATCTCGTCCAGGCGGATGCGGAAGCGCGCGTAGGCGTCTGAACTGGCCCAGCCGTCCTCCGGCTGCCAGGCCATGACGTCGAAGTCGTAGGTCTCGTAGCCGCAGTACGGTTGCGTCTTGCGCAGATCCCACGGCAGGCCGGTGGCCCGCAGCATGGGTCCGGTAACACCCAGGGCCATGCAGCCGGTCAGATCCTGACGGCCGATGCCCATCATGCGCCCCTTGAAGATGGGGTTCTCGTTGCAGAAGGCCGCATACTCCGGCAGGTGGTCCTCGAGCCACTTGATGACGTCGCGCAGTTGCGCGAGGCCGCTCTCGGGCAGGTCGTTGTTGACGCCACCCGGGCGGATGTAGGCGTGGTTCATGCGCAGACCCGTGACCGCCTCGAAAAAGTCGAGGATCATCTCCCGTTCGCGGAAGCCGATCGTCATCACCGTGAGGGCGCCGATCTCCATGCCGCCCGTACCTATCGCGACGAGGTGCGATGCGATGCGGCACAGCTCCATCATGAGGACGCGGATCTCGTTGGCCCGCTGCGGGATCCGGTCCTCGATCCCGAGCAGCCGCTCGACCGCCAGGCAGTAGGCGGCCTCGTTGAACAGCGGTGCCACATAATCCATGCGGGTCACGAACGTGGAGCCCTGCACCCACGTGCGGTACTCCATGTTCTTCTCGATGCCCGTGTGCAGGAAGCCGATGGCCGGCCGGATCTTGACGACGGTCTCGCCATCGCACTCGAGGATCAGGCGCAGGACGCCGTGGGTCGACGGGTGCTGCGGACCCATGTTGATGACGAGCGTCTCGTCGCCGCGCTCGGCCTGCTCCTGGGCGATCTCGGCCCAGTCGCCCCCCATCGAGGTGTAGACGGGACCCGTGGTCTCCTCGCCGGGGCCGGCGTAGTAGTCGGTGCTCACCGGTAGCTCCTTCGCTGGTCCGGGGGCGGGACGACCGCACCCTTGTACTCGACGGGAATGCCGCCGAGCGGGTAGTCCTTGCGCTGCGGGTGGCCGACCCAGTCGTCCGGCATGAGGATGCGGGTGAGCGCCGGGTGGTCGTCGAACACGATCCCGAACATGTCCCACGCCTCCCGCTCGTGCCAGTCGGCCGCCGGGTAGAGCGCCACCACGCTGGGAACGTGCGGGTCGGCGTCCGGGCACGTCGTCTCCACGCGGAGGCGGCGGTTGTGGGTGAACGACTGCAGGTGGTAGACGACGTGCAACTCACTGCCCGCATCGGTCGGGTAGTGGACGCCGGAGACGCTCAGGCAGCCCTCGTAGCGGAGCAGGGCGTCGTTGCGCAGCGCGGTCATCACCTCGAGGAGCTTCTCGCGGCGCACGTACACCGTCAGCTCGCCGCGGTCGAAGACCACCGTGAAGAACGGGTCGCCGACGAGCTCCTCGACGCGTGCCACGACCTTCTCGTGGGCGTCCGGCAGCGGTCGTTCCGTCGGCACGGGGCGGTGCACCTCGCGGACGATCTCGCCGTACCCCGACGTGTCGGGCGAGCCGTCGCTCCACATGCCGCGGCGGGTCGCGGGCGGCAGCTGCGGCGACGGCTGGGCGTCCTCGCGCTCGAGCCCGGCCCCTGGGGCCGAGTCGGTGCCCTCGACGGGCGCGTCGACCGACTTCTCCTCGCCCGGCAGCTTCTCGTCGCTCATCGCATGAGCCCCTTCTGCTCGAGGGTGGGGGTGGCGATCAGGGCGAGCTGTTCGAGGTCTTCGAGCATCTTGGCGCGGTGCTTGCCCATGGGGTCCGTCAGCACCAGCTGGCGCAGCTTGAACATGCCGTCGATGAGCATGTCGGGGCGAGGCGGGCAGCCAGGAACGTAGATGTCGACGGGCACGATGTGGTCGCCGCCCTGCACGATGGCGTAGTTGTTGAACATGCCGCCCGAGCTGGCGCACACGCCCATCGCCATGACCCATTTCGGGTTGGGCATCTGGTCGTAGACCTGGCGCATGACGGGGGCCATCTTCTGGCTGACCCGGCCGGAGATGATCATCAGGTCGGCCTGGCGGGGCGAGGCGCGGAAGACCTCCTGGCCCCAGCGCCCGGCGTCCACACGCGGCGTCCCGTACGCCATCATCTCGATGGCGCAGCAGGCGAGGCCGAAGGTGGCCGGCCAGAACGAGGTCCGCCGCATCCAGCCGGCGACCGCCTCGATCGTGGTGGTCAGGATGCCCTCTTCGGGCAGAGCGTCTTCGATACCCATCAGATGATTCCCTCAGTCGTCCTCAGTCCCATTCCATGCCACCGCGCGCGTACTCGTAGTAGTACGCGATGCCCAACAGCAGCAGGAAGGAGAGCATGGCCAAGATCGCGAACATGCTCAGGTGACCGAACGCGACCGCCCACGGGTAGAGGAAGGCGATCTCGATGTCGAACACGAGGAACATCATCGCGGTGATGTAGTACTTCACCGGGAAGCGGCCACCACCGGCCGCCTTCGGCGTCGGGTCGATGCCGCACTCGTACGGCATGTACTTGCTCTTGTTGTAGCGCTTGGGGCCGACGACCAGCGACAGGAGGATCATCACGCCGAGCAGGGCGGCGGAGAAGAAGAGCACCCCGAGGATCGGAACGTAGGGGCTCATGGCTGCAACCTTCCCTTCTGCTCGGCGCCGCTCATGCGGACGGCGCCATTCTCGCGACCGAGGTGAGCACCTTGTCCATCCAGTCACCGTCAGCGGTGTCGTACAGATGGGCGAGGAGCTTCATCGTGAACTTCATCAAGGTCGGTCTGGGCAAACCGTAGCGCGTGCAGATGCCCATGATCTCGGGCCGTTCGATCAGGGAAACGAAGACCTGACCGAGCCGGTAGTAGCCACCCCACGCGTCGGCCAGCCGGGATGCGTAGCCCTGCAGGGCCTTCTCGGCACCCCGCGTGCCGAAGCCGCGCCCCTTGGCGTCCGCGATGGCGTCGGCGGCCATCTCGGCGGCCTCCATCGCATAGGGGATGCCTTCGCCGTTGAACGGGCTCACCATGCCGCCGGAGTCGCCCACGAGCAGCAGACCGCGCCCGTAGGCGGGCTTGCGGTTGAAGCTCATGGGCAGCGCCGCAGACCCGATCCCGCCCACCTGGTTCTCAGGCCGGAAGCCCCACGCCTCGGGCGTCGTGGCGACCCACTTCGCGAGCGCCTCGCGGAAGTTGACCTTCTGGCTGGCGGCCGTGCTGCTCACCGTGCCCAGGCCCACGTTGACCGTGCCATCGCCCATCGCGAACACCCAGCCGTAGCCGGGCAACAGGTTGGAGCGGCCCGGTTCGCCGTCCCACAACTGGAGGTGGCTCTCCATCCAGTCGTCGTGGGTGCGGGCCTCGGAACGGTAGTAGGTGCGCACGGCGACGCCCATCGGGCGCTTGCGGTTCTTCTGCAGCCCCAGCCCGAGGGCGAGGCGCGAGGAGTTGCCGTCGGCGGCGATGGTGACGGGCGCGCGGAACTCCCGGCCATCCTTGGTGCGGACGCCGACGATGCGGTCGGTCGACCCGGCCAGCACGGGCTCGACGACGGTGGTGTTCTCGTGCAGGTCGGCGCCGGCGTCCACGGCGAGGCGCGCGAGAAAGTGGTCGAACTCGGCGCGCGGGCGCGTCAGGCCGAAGTTGGGGAACGACTCGAGCTCGGGCCACGGGAAGTGGAAGGGCTCGCGCCGCGCGCCGTAGGTGCGCAGGCCCACGTTGCGCTTCCAGCCGGCCGCCTCGGAGACGTCGACGCCGAGCCGGATGAGCTGCTTGGCGGCGCGGGGGGTGAGCCCATCGCCGCACACCTTGTCGCGCGGGAACGTGGCCTTCTCCAGCAGCGCCACCGACAGGCCACGCCGGGCGAGCCACGTGGCGGCGGTGGCGCCGGCAGGGCCGGCACCGACGACCACGACGTCGGCCTCGACGAGGGAGGAGGTGTCGCGCGACCGCGTCATCAAACCCCTCACCCCTGTCCCGCTTCGCGTTGGTCGGGGGTCAGTTTATGCAACCGTTCCCACAAGCGCCATTCACCCCGCTGACTACCGTCTTCCCCAGTCAGGAACGTATTTGTGCAACGGGTCCGTGTGCTATTTATCGGTTGGGCGACGTCGGTTGGGGATCGTGGTGCGCGTGCCGGCCGACCGCGCCTTCTCGGCCTCGAGCTGCTTCTTCTGCTCCTCGGCCTCGGCGGCCATCTCGGCCGAGTTCGCGCCCCCGATGAGGAAGCCGGCCACGAGGGTGGCCATCGCGAGCGACCAGATGGGGTCGACGCCCAGCAGGATCGGTGCGGTGACGAGCGCCACCATGTCGAAGCCCCGGGCCAGGTTGAACATGAGGCTCGGCGGGACGGCGCCCGACGAGGTCGCCACCATCGGCGTCGCGAAGTCGACCGGCTTGGCCGTCTGCCAGCGGACCGCGCCCAGCAGGCCCGCGGCGGCCGTGCCGAGGGCGGTCAGGAACGCGGGGAACGGCTCCCGGACGACCCCACCCAGGATGCCCGTCATCGACGGCGTCACCAGAAAGGCCCACAGGACCGCGAGCAGGGCCGGCACGGTAACCGTCGCCTGCCGGATCTGGCGGGTCGACAACGGGAACATGCGCGCCAGGCCGCCCGTCCGGGACAACACGCGCAGCGCGCCGAGGGTGGGGATGAGCGCCGCGACGAGGGCGAGCGCCGCGCCCAGGGGCGCCACGATGCCGAGGCCGACGGCGTCCAGCGCGTAGGGGACGAGCGCCGAGCCGAACACGCCCACGAGCGGTCGCGGGAAGCGGACGAGGCGCTGGAGGTCGCGGGCGACGAGAGCGCGGGCGCCGACCCCGCTCCCCCGCACCGGCTTCACGTGACCGCGGGCGGCGGCTTCGCGCTCCACAAGGATGTCCCGGGCCAGGCCGAAGTCGAGGCCGAACATGGCTCCCTGCATGCCGCTGACGAGCGAGCCGCCGCTGATCAGGCGGGCGCGCGGGATGTGGTCCAGGCGCAGGCGGGCGAGCACGAAGCTCACGACGCCCACGACCACGGCGACCGCGGCGAGGCCGAGGACGAGGACGTCCGGCGTGGCGAACGTGCCGACGCCGATCCAGCCCGCAGAGATCGCGACCATGCCCGCCAGGGCCAGCAGAGCGAGCAGCGTGGCCACCCCTCCGAGGAGGCGCAGCACCCACGTGCGCTCGCGCGACTGCTCGGACGCCGCGAACGCCACGACGGCGGAAGCCGCCAGCCCGGTCGCGACCGCCCAGGCGACCACGGCGTGGAGCGGCTCGCCCGCGAGCGCGGCGACGATGCCGGCCAGGACGATACCGACGAGGGCAGCGGCGACGACGACGGCGTAGAGGCGTGGCCGCAACAGCCGGACGCGGCCGATTGGGGCCGACATGACCCAGCCCCCCTCGGCGGCCGAGGCGAGCACGGGCCCGAACAGGCGCGCCACCGCGGCGCTCAGCGCCACCACCGCGAAGAGGACGCCCCACGGGATCAGGGAGCGACCGGTGTCGCAGTCGGCGGTGGTGCAGGACGCCGCCGCCCGCTGGCTGCCGATGATCGCGTTCGTGATCATCGCCCCCAACAAGACGACGGTGAAGACGGCGAAATAGGCGTCGCTGAACGCCTGCCACAGAGTCTTCGTGGCGCGGCCGTGCCGCCACTGCTTGACCATGCGGTGCAGCGCCTTCTCATTGACAACCTCGGCCTGCGCGTCGGGCAGGAAGGCGAAGCCCCAGTCGCGACCCTCGAACGCGGCATACGGGTCGCCCTCCGGCTCGAGGGGCACCTCGACCGCGGGGGCGGCGTCCGGCTGGGCGGCCGCGCGGCTGCGCCTACGCTTCTTTCTCACGCCTCCCCCTCGTCGGGCTCGGGGGCGCCGGACGGCGCGAGCAGGCGGATCGTCTTCGTGGCGACCTTGTCGACCAGGTGCGGTTCGTGGCTGGCCATGACGATCGCGAGCCCGCGTTTGCGCTCCTCGACGAGGCGGTCGGCCAGCCAGGCGACACCCTCCACGTCGAGGCGCTGCTCGGGCTCGTCAAGGACCAGCAGGCGGCGGGGACGGACGAAAGCGCTCGCCAGGGCAAGGCGGCGGCGCTGCCCGGAACTCAGGGTGGCCGGTAGCTGCCCCGACTGCGGAACCAGTTGGACTTCGTGCAGAACGGCGTCCACCTGGGCGTCCGGATCGGGGACGCCGTGGGCGCGGGCGATGAGGTCGAGGTGCTCGACCACCGACAGGTCGGGGAAGAAGTCGAGATCGTCGATGACGGAGGCCACGTGGCGGCGGATGTCGGGGTTGATCTCGCTCATCCGCTGGCCCTCGAACTCGACCCGGCCGTCGTCGGGCTTCTGGGCGCCCACGAGCATGCGCAGGATCGTCGACTTGCCGGCGCCGTTGCGGCCGGTGAGCGCGATCGCGTCGCCCGCGAAGACGGTGAGGTTGAAGTCCCGCACGATGGCGACGCCGCCGAAGGACTTGCCGATGCCGTCGGCGGTGAGCACGGGTGTTCGTGGAGCCATGGCCCCGATTCTCCACCCCCGCCCAACCCGCGGACGGAATTGTCCGTGGCCCGTGAGAGGATCGGCGTCGTGCAGAAGTTCGATGCCAGGGCCACCCTCGCCAAGCGCCGCGCCGACGTGGCCGCCATGTTCGACGGTGTCGCGGGCCGGTACGACCTCATGAACGACCTCATGACGGGCGGCCTGCAGCGGCTGTGGCGCATCGAGACGATCCGGGCGATCGACCCGCGGCCGGGGCAGCGCATCCTCGACCTCGCGGCCGGCACCGGCACGTCCTCCCGGCCGCTGGCCGACGCCGGCGCCCTGGTCGTCCCCGCCGACCTCTCCTACCACATGCTCGCCGAGGGACGGCGCCGCCAGCCCGACCTCGGCTTCGTCAACGCCGATGCGCTGCAGTTGCCGTTCGCCGACGGCTCCTTCGACGCCGTGACGATCAGCTACGGCCTACGGAACGTGGAGGACACGGTGGCCGCCCTCGCCGAGATGCGCCGCGTGACCGCCGCCGGCGGCGTCCTCGTGGTGGCCGAGTTCTCGACGCCGACCTGGGTGCCGTTCAGGCAGGTGTACCGCCGGTGGATCGTGCGGGCCCTGCCGGCGCTGTCGGGGCTGTTCTCGTCGAACCCGACCGCGTACGAATACCTGGCGGAGTCGATCCTGGCCTGGCCCGACCAGCCGCACCTGGCCGAACTCGTCCGCGCGGCGGGGTGGCGCGACGTGGAGTGGAAGAACCTGTCGGGCGGCATCGTCGCCCTGCACCGGGCGGTGGCCTGAGGTGATGTGAGGTGTCCGAGCCCGGCCGGCCGTTCGTCCTCGACGCGTATGCGGCGCGCAGTTGCCCGCTGAAAACGGTCAACGCGTTCACGCCGTCGCTCGTCGCGCCGTCGTTGGAGCGCCCCAACCCGCCCTTCTTCCGGGACGCCGACGCCATCGAGGCCGACATCGTGAGCCACTTGGCGGGCACGGACGCGACCGTGGTCGACCTGCGCGCCCGGGCGGCCCTGTCGGCGGAGGAGGCGCGGGCTGCGTGCCTGCAGGCGATGGCCGACCGGGTCGACGTCATCGTGGGCGGGCTCCTGCCGGCCGACACCGAGCACCACCGGGTGGGCCGCCCGTCGCTGCTGATCCGGTGCAGCGCGACCGGCCGGGGCTACCACCCGGTCCAGATCAAGTTCCACAAGGTGCTGCAGACGTGCCCGCTCGACGCGCCGCCGCTGGTGGCGTCCACGTTGCGCGCGCCGCGGGCGCCACGGGAGATCCCGGGGCGGTCGTTCCGGTGGCGCACGCGGCTGAACGCGGCCCTGCAGGTGGCGCACTACTGGCGGTTGCTGGAGGCGTGCGGGTTCGCTGCAGCCGATCCGTGGGCCGGTCTCATCGGCATCGACCGGATCAACACGGCCCCCGACGGCGAGCGGGCCGTCGTCGAGCCGGTGATCTGTTGGCTCGATCTGGGTGACGTGCGGGTGCCGTCGAACCCGCACACCGTCGAGGTGCCGGCCGAGGCGCCGCTGCTGTCCACGCTCGAGCGCTACGACCACGAGCACGCCTTCCGCGTCGACCTGGCCGAGCGGGCGCTCGTGTCGTCCGGGCAGGAGCAACTGCTCACGCCGATCATCAGCCCCGAGTGCCGCGGCTGCGTGTGGCAGCCCCACTGCCAGGCGCAGTTGGACGCCGACGACCTGTCCGTCCGGATCAGCAAGGCGCCGCTCGACGTCCACGAGGTGCTCACCCTGCGCGGGCTCGGCGTGAGTACGGTCGGCGAGCTGGCCGAGGCCGACCTGGACGCCCTCCTCGAGCGCTACCTGCCGCGCGCCAGCCACCGCGAGGACGGGGAGGCCCGCCTGCGCCGAGCACACCAGCGCGCGCAGATGATGCATGCCGGTGTCGAACTCGAGCGGACCGATGACGAGCCCCTCGACCTGCCACGCCACCCCTTGGAGATCGACATCGACATCGAGACCTCTGCCGACGACCGCGTCTACCTGTGGGGGTTCTGGGTGGACGACGCGGACGCCGGCCCGCCTGTCTACCGGGAGTTCAGCGCGTTCCGCGCGCTCGATGAGGCGGGCGAGGCAGCGCTCGCGGCCTCCGCGCTGGGATGGTTGCGCGCGGCGACCACCGGGCGCGACGCGGCCGTCTACCACTACTCCGACTACGAGACGATCCGCATCGGACGCCTCGCGTCCCGCCTGCCCAGCGACCTGGCGGGGTGGGCGGCCGAGGCGACGGCGTCCCTGTTCGTCGATCTGTTCGCCCTCGTCAGAGCGCATTACCTGGGGGCGAACGGGCTCGGGCTGAAGGTGGTGGCCTCCGCGGTGACCGGCTTCGCGTGGCGCGACGAGGACCCGGGTGGCCTCAACTCGCAGAGCTGGTTCGCCGACGCCGTCGGCCACGCGGACGCCGGCGTCCGGGAGCTGGCGCGCGTGCGCGTCCTGGAGTACAACGAGGATGACGTCCGCGCCACCTGGCACCTGCGCCGCTGGCTGCGTGAGCAGGAGTCCGGCGCGAGCTGAGCCGGCGGTGCCTCACGTGACAGCGGAGGCGCACCAACGCCGCGCAGACCCGGCGTCTCTGCACCTGACCGGCGTCGCTGCGAACCCAACCGGCGTGGGTGCGCCCCAACGGCGTCCGTGCCCTGCGACCCCCGCTCCCGCCACCCCACCTCAGGGTCGGCCAGCCACACACGCCGCTTAGGCGCATGAACGCCGCGCAGACCCGGCGTATGTGCACCCAACCGGCGTCGCTGCGAACCCAACCGGCGGATGTGCACCCAACCGGCGTCACTGCCTACCCAGCCGGCGTGGGAGCGCCCCAACGGCGCCTGCAGGGCGGCATCAGAGCCAGGAGCCCACGAAGACGCCCACCGCAGCGGCGAGTTCGCCGAGGCCGGTGAGCTTGAGGACACGGATGAGGTCACGCCCCATCGCACCCACCAGGACGAGCCGGACGGGGCCGACCAGGAGCACCGCGCCCGCGAGGCCGAGCAGTGCCCACAAGGTGCTCGTGAGGGCGAGCTGGACGACCCCGAACAGGCCGAGGGCGACGAGCGCGACGTACAGCCAGCGTGTGTTCGCGTCGCCCAGGCGAACGGCCAGCGTGTGTTTGCCGACCGCGGAGTCGCCGGTGAGGTCACGCAGATTGTTCGCCACGAGGATCGCAGACGCCAGCGCGCCCGTCGCGACGCCGCCCCACACAGACGCTTCAGGCACCGCACCCGCCTGGACGAACGTGGTGCCGCACGTGGCGACGAGGCCGAAGAACACGAACACGAACAACTCACCGAGCCCCGCATAACCGTAGGGGCGGCGTCCACCCGTGTAGTACCAGGCGGCCAGGATGCAGGCCATCCCGACAGCAAGCAGCCACCACTGGGCAGTGAGCACGGCGAGCGCCAGCCCAGCGAGGGCGGCGATCCCGAAGCAGCCGAACGCCGCCACCTTCACGGCCGTGGGCGTCGCAGCCCCCGAGCCGACGAGACGCAGCGGCCCGACCCGGTCGTCGTCGGTGCCGCGGACGCCGTCGGAGTAGTCGTTCGCGAAGTTGACCCCGATCTGCAGCGCGAGCGCGACGACGAGCGCCAACAACGCCTTGAGAAGGGAAAACGCGCCGGCCCAGGCGGCGACGCCGGACCCCACCAGGACGGGCGCCACCGCGGCGGGGAGGGTTCGTAGCCGGGCACCCTCGATCCATTGCCCCGCCGTCGCCATGGCCCCTAGTCTCCCATGGCTCGGCTGGATCACCCGACTAAGCTGACAGCGTGCCTCGCGTTCTGTTGGTCCTCGTCGTGCTGACCATGATGGTCTACGCGCTCGTCGAGGCCTTCCAAGCCGAGGAGACCCGCATCCGCTTCATGCCACGCTGGCTGTGGGTGGCCGCGATCATCTGCCTGCCGGGGGTGGGTGCGCTGGGCTGGTTCTTCCTCGGACGCCCCCTCGGCCGCGGCGATATAGGCGGCGACAAGCGGCGTCCCATCGCGCCCGACGACGACCCGGACTTCCTCCGACGGCTCTGAGCGGCCCTCGACCAGCCGGACAGCCGCCGGGGCGGCGTCAGACCTGAGGCTCCACCGGGGGCACGATGCCGTCCTCGACGGCACGGCGGAAGAGTTCCAGCTTGGAGGCGGCCGGCCGGTCCACCTGGGTGTACTTGGCGCGGATGCGTTTCAGGTACTCCTTCACCGAGTTCTCGGTGATGTACAGCGTCCGGCCGATGTCGGGGATTTCCAGTCCCGCGGCGTACAGGCTCAGCACCTCGCGCTCGCGCGGCCCCAGCGCTGCCGCCACGTAGTGGGCGTCGCCCTCGATCGCCGACAGGATCTCCTGGCTGATCACCTGCTGCCCCGAGTGCACCGCCACGATGGCCTCGATCGTCTCGACGATCGGATCGGCCTTCCGGCACACGCCGTCAGCGCCGCCCGCGAGCGCCCGTCGCAACAGGCGCACGTTGTCGGCGATCGAATAGACGAGCACGCGGAACCCCTCGGCGCGCAGCGTCTCGGCGTTGTCCTTCGGGTCGGAGCCGTCGCCCAACTGCAGATCGAGCAGCACCACGTCGACGTCGTCGAAGCCGCCCTCGAGAAACGCCTCGACGTTCTCGGCGCCGCCGAGGAAGACGATGCCCGCATCGTCGGCGGCGGCCAGGGCATGCCCGATGCCGACCCGGATCGCCTCGTGGTCGTCGATGATGGCCGTCTTGATGGGGGTCGTCATGCCTGGCTCACCGTGATCATTCCCTCGTTGTCGATCCGGGTCAGTCGCGACCCGGCCTGGTTCACCTGCACGATGGTAACGGCCTCGTCGTAGCCCTCCGGCGCCGTCCTCGCCACGATGCGCCCCCCGGACGCCCCGCGCACCACGGCCTCCAGGTGCCGCAACGTGGCCCGCCGGACGAGGTCGGGCAGTTGAGACCCACGGTTGTCGACGAGCGTCACCTGCACCCCCCGTAGGCGGGCGGCCATGATCGCCGCCGACAGCGACGGTCCGGTCAGGTTGGCCGCCTTGATGCCGTCGCGCAGCGTCCCCTCCAGCGCCAGGCAGGCCTCCCGGTCGGCGTCGGTCAGCTCGGCACACGGGTCGGCGATCTTCGTCAACAACGGGTCGACCTGGTCGCGCAGGTCGGCCAGCCACACCTCGCGCAGCACCAGCTTTCCGAACGAGCCGGCGCTCCGCGTGGATGCCTCGTCCGCCGCCCGCTGGGCGGCGTCCAGATCGCGCTGGACCCGACCGATCCACACCACCAGCAACTCCACGATGAGCAACCAGCCGACCGGGTTGAGCGCCAGCGCCACCTGGCCCCCCAGCGGCTGCCCCGTCGACAGCGCCCCACCCAACACGATCAGGGCGGACGCCGCAGCGCACGTCCATGCCGCCACGCGATGGCCGCCGGCGCGAATGAGGACGGTGAACATGCACAGCAGCGCCACCCACCAGTCCGAGTGCGAGGTCCAGGCGCCGCCCGCAGGGAGCGCCAGAGCTCCCAGCAAACCGACCGCGGCGGCCCCCACGGTGGCCGCCCAGGCGCGCCACCTCGGCAGGAGGCGTCCGAAATCGGCCACGGCCAAGGGCGAGACGAGCACCGCCGCGACCACCGCGGCCATCGTGAATCCGGGACGGCTGGTCACGAAGAACTCCAGCACCCCGACCCCCGTGAACAAAGCGACCGCCCCCATCGCCACCCACGCCACCGGGCGAACGTCCACCCGCTCGAACATCGGATGGTCGCGCGTGGCGGCGTTGCGGGCGTCTGGGCGCACCTCGTCGGGGAACCCCTGCCAACCCAGGGTCACCGTCGTGCCCTGGCCGGGCGTGGATGCGATGCCGGCCGTCCCGCCCACCGACTCCATGCGCTTGCGCAACGACACGCGAATGCCCAGCCGCCGGCTGTTCACGGCGGCCACGTCGAAGCCGCGGCCGTCGTCGGCCACCTCGACGGTGCACGCCACCCGCCCCACCTCGGTGCGCCGGATCGCGACGTGGACGCCGACGTGCCGGGCGTGCGCGTGCTTCTCGGCGTTGATCGCCGCCTCCCGAACCGCCCGCGCCAGCATGCGCACCACCCGGTTCGGCACCAACGGCGCGAGAGGGTCGATGTCGGTCGTGACGGCCGCCATTGGGCACGCGGCACCGGCGACGTCGTCGATGAGCCGGCCCACGTTCGCCGGCGGGAAGTCGTCGGCGCCCGTGTCCTCCGCCGCCTCGGCATCCAGGCTCGCGAGCGCGTGCCGGGCCTGCTCGGCGAGGTGGACGTCGTGGCCGCCGCTTCCTCGCCCGGCCGAGACGAGCGTCGTCATCACCTCGTCGTGGATCACCCCGTCGAGCCGGGCGCGCTCACCGACGAGCGTCGTGCGGAGGGCGGCGTCCGCCTCGAGCCGCTGCGAGGCGGCGACCCAGCCGTCCAGCGCGGCCGCCTGCTTGCGCACATGGGCGAAGAGGAACAGCAGGCCGAGGGGCTGAAGGGCGACGACGAAGGTGTCCTGCAGGGCGACGAGCGCGTTGACTCCGCCCCCGCTCGGGCTGAGCCGGGCGATCAGATAGGCGGCCGAGCTGAACAGGTTGTGCATGATGGCGACCGTGTTGCCCCACGCGATCGACAACACGACGGTCGAGACGCCGATGACCATCCACAGGAAGGGGGGCTCCGAGGTGGGCACGCCGAGCCACGACATCGGCCAGGTCCACAGGCCGAACAGGACGCTTCCGGCGAACAAGGTCGCCGGCACGCGCACGCCGCGGCTCGACCACGCGTAGATCGGCAGCAACAGGCTGGTCGCGACGATGCCGCCGCCGACCACCGCCAGCCAGCGCCAGTCGATCGACGCGAGCTGGCTGTACGCGAGGCCGATGGACGCCAGCCCCGTGCCCAGCACGCTCAGGCTGACGGCGCGGTCGATCCAGCCGGCATAGCCGGTGGCGACCACGAGCCGCGTCGCCGGTGGCGGCGGCACCACTGGGGGCGTGACGAGGTCCGTCATGCTCGCGGGTGATCCCCCTTTCCAGCAGCGCCGCGCGTCACTCGCTCAGGTGCGCGTTGGTCATCGCCAGTGCTGGATCGACGGCGGAGTCCACCAGGCCCGCGTCCAGCATGAAAGTCGTCATGTCCTGCCACGCCTGCGGGTCCATTCTGCCCGTCACGGTGGTTCCGTCGGGCGCCCACAGCGGGATCGTCGCGTCCAGGGTGGCCGACGCCGCCGCCTCCGCCCCCGCCTCGCTGAGAGTGGGGATCTGGGCGCGCGAGCTCTCGACGGCGCTCGCCGGGGCGTCCACCGTGGCCTGGACGCCCTTGACCATGCCGACGGCGACCGCGGTCGCGGCGTCCGGATTCGCGTCGAGGAACGCCCGCGTCGTGGCGAGGACGATGCTGACCAGCGGCACCTGACCCGACGCCGTCAGCGGGATCGTGCGCGTGGGGATCCCCGCCTGTTCGAACTGCACCGCGTCGTTGTTGGCGAAGCCGATGATGGCTTCCACCTGGCCGGTGGTGAGAGCGGCCTGCTGAGTGTAGCCGATCTCCTGCACGAGCACGTCGCTCTCGGTGAGGCCCGCCCCGTGCAACAGAGCCTTGAGGCCGAAGTAGGTCTCCCCCGACCGGCCGGGGAGGCCGATGCTGCGGCCCGCCAGATCGGCGGCCGTCTGCACGGGAGATGCCTCCGGCACGATCGCCACCACCGGATAGGCGTGGTAGTACTGGCCGATCGCCACCACGTCCATGCCCTGCGCGCGCGCCTGGACGACCTCGTCGCCGCCCGCGATCACGAAGTCCTCCTGCCCGGCGACCAGCGCGGTGAACAGGCCCTCCTTGGCGCCGTGGTGGCGCAACGTCGCCTGCACGCCGCTGAACAGGCCGTTCGCCTCCGCCACGTAGAAGGGCGCGAATTGGATGTTGGGGATGTAGGTGAGCCCGATCGTCACCGCCGGGTCGGACGCCGTCGTCGTGGGCCGGTACGGCTGCTGCGCACAGCCGGCGACGGCGCCGGCCGCGAGCAGGCCGAGGCCGCCCGCCAGAACAGCCCGCCGGGAAAGCTCGCCGGGACGGGCGAGACGGGCGCGAGCGAGGGCTCGGTCGTGGGAACGCGGCATGGATCAACCTTTCTCTTGGTTCTCGAGGACGAGAGCGAGGGCGTCGACGTCGGTGCCGGTGTGGCCGTCCGGGTCGACGAGGCGGCGCGCCCGGGCCTCCCAGGCGCGGACGAGGGCGTACAGGCCGGAGGCCATGACGCACAAGACGACGATGGTGCCCATCATCCCGGCGGTGTTGACGGCGTCACGCTGCGCGGTGAGCAACTGGCCCAGACCGCGGCCACCCATCACCATCTCGCCCACGACGGCGCCGGTGACGCTCAGGGCGAACCCGTTCCGGACGCCGGCGAGCATGGTGGGCAGCGCCAACGGCAGCTCGATGTGCGTGAGCAACGCGGCGCTGCTCGCGCCGTCGACCCGCGCTGCGGCGATCACGGACGGATCGACCAGCGACAGGCCCACCACCGAGCTGACGAGGATCGGGAAGAACACGAGCAGGGCGCAGAGCATCATGATCGGACCGATCCCGTAGCCGACCCACAAGACGATGAGGGGCGCCAGCGCGATCGCCGGGATCGCCTGGGTCGCCCCGAGCAGGGGCGACACGGCGGCGTCCAACAGGGGCAACCGATGGATCGCGATGGCGAGCGGGATCGCAACCGCCACCCCGACGATGCAGCCACCGACCGCCTCGACCAGCGTCTCGCCGATGAACGGCCAGATCGCCGGGTTGGTGAGGGAGCCCACGAGGTGGGCGACGACGGCGTCCGGCCCGGGGAGGAGATAAGCGGGCACGCCTGTGAATCGCACGGCGAGCCACCAGGCCGTCAGCAGCAGGGAGACGAACACCCACGGCGCGGCGCGCCGGCGGCGGCGGCTGCGGGCCGTGTGTGTGCGCATGGCCTTCCTCCCGGGTCGCGGCCCGGGGCGCGGTCGCGGGAGGACAGGCGGACGCCGCCGCGCGTGGAGACGCGCGACGACGCGAGCCACGTGCTGCCTCCCATCCGGACTTTCACCGTCGGTACCGGAATTCCACCGGATCAACCCCGCCCGCGCCTCAGCGCGTGCGGGGGTCGCGGACTCTCACCGCCGGTTCGGACTTGCACCGACCCCGGAGCACGTTTCGTGTCGTGACGCATCGTAGCGCCTCGGGGCGTGATTCAGCTGTGGGGATCGTCGGCGAGGCGGGCGAGGTCGGCTTCGGTGCCGTAGAAGACGTTGCGATCGAGGCCGTCCTCGATCGCACGCTGCCAGAACGCGGGCCGGTCCCAACCGGGAGGCAGAGCTTCGGGGGCGGCGCCGTGATCGTAGAGCCACAGGTGCTGACCGGGGCGCGCCGCGGGCTGGTCGCCGAGGCATTCGGCCCAAGTATCGGCCTTGACGTAGACGACCGGGAACCGGCCGGTGACGTCGGCGTAGGCGTCCGAGAAGTCCTGAACCCAGGCGCGCAACTGGGCTGGCGTGAGGTCGTAGCAGGGGTCGCCGGACGTGTTCTCCTCCAGGTCCAGGGCGCCCGGGAGCGTGCGGCCGTCGGGCGTCCAGCCGCCGCCGTTGCCGGCGAAGAACCTGGCCTGCGTCGCACCGTCCGAGCTGCCGGGGCGGGCGTAGTGGTAGCCGCCCACGAACAGTCCCTGGTCGCGCGCGCCGTCCGCCTGGGCCGCAAACGTGGGGCTGCGGTGCTCGTGCCCTCCGTGGCCTTGACGTAAGCGAACCGGTGGCCCGCGGCACGGAGTGCAGCCCAGTCCACCTCAGGGTTGTAGCGCGACACGTCCACGCCGGCCACGGTCGGTCCTGTTCGCCAGTCGGTGGGAGCGGGGATGGGTGTCGGGGTGGTGGGGGTGGTGAGGGCGGGCGTCGGGGTGGACCCTTTGGGGGTCTCGGTTGACGGCTCGGGGTGTGTGGCGGTTGGGGGCGACGTTGTGGCGGAGCTGGGGGCGGACGAGGGCGTTCGTCCGAAACCCGGCGCGCATGCGGGCAGGAGCAACGCCAGCGCAACGGCGACGATCGTGCGCGGGGCGTCCCTGGTCATGGGGCGAGCGTAGGCCCCGTGCGACGGTCCGGGGGCACCCCCGTGTTGCGGTTGGGGCTCACGAAGAGGGCGCTGCCGCCCCCACTTCGTGAGCCCCGACAGTCGCACGGGGGCGTCCCCGATTGTCGCACGCCGCGTTCGGACGGGACCCGCGGCGTCCGAGCAGCGTCAGCCGACGGTGACGGTGGCGGTCGCGCCCTGGGCGGTGGTGTACAGCGCCTGGGTGTTGCCGTTCAGCTTCGGCCCATGCATGTAGCTCGAACCGGAGTAGCTGTAGCTGTTGACGCTCATCATCGTGCCCGTGCCGGCGGCGAAGCCCTGGAACCACGGGCCACCCGAGCAGCCCTGCGTCATGTTCGAGGTGACGCGGTAGGTGTTGTTGCCGTTGCGGGAGTCGTACCCGAGCGCGCCCTCACTGTAGGTGAGCACCTTGCCCGTGTAGGGCGCCGACGACGGGTAGCCGAACAGGTCGGTCTTGGCGTTGGTGGTGCCGGTCGCGAACGCGAAGTCGTACAGCGTCGCCTGCGCGGTGAACGCCGTCTGCGACGTGAAACCACGGTGCGCGACGAGAGCCTGCGCGGTCCAGCAGCCGTACCGGGTGTCGGCGCAGAACGAGCCGGAGGTCGTCAGGTTGACCGGGTTGGCGTCGTAGTCGGGAACGAACATCCAGTT
>NZ_JARKOT010000009.1 GCF_029977985.1 Propioniciclava sp.
CCTGACCGCTGAAGTCGGGCACGGTCTGGGCGAAGCGGCGATCGCCGCGGACAATGCGCTCTGGCCCCTGATCAGTACCGCACTCGTGCCCTGCGGAGTCCACGCCGGCGACCCCACGTCCATCCTGCGGGCGTGCAGCGAGGCCGAGGCGCGGGAGGTTTCGCTCGGTGCCGCGGTGCGGTAAGCCCACCCGATGGGTGGCGGCGAGCGGTTCGTCGACTACGACCCGGACGACCTGGCCGCCACGATCATCTACCAGCTCGGAGCCCTGGACGGACTGGCGCTCGCCGAACAGGCGCGGGTCACCCGCGTCCGGCCGAGCGGGGCGCTGTTCGAGGCCGCCCGCACCGACCGCAACCACGCCTGGGCGCTGGTGAACGCCGTCCTCGACTACGACCCGACGCTGGCCATCATCGGCCTGCCCGACTCGCGGCTGCTGCAGACCGCCGAGCGCAACGGGATCTCGGTCGCCCGGGAGTTCCAGCCGCACCGGCTGCTGAACGCGAACGGATCGCTCGGCGCCGTGGTCACCGACCCGGAGACCGTGGCCCGCCGGGCCGTGGACGCGGTGGCGTCCGGCGGCTACGACTGCGTCCGCCTGCCCTGGCACACCCAGGCGGAACGCGACTGCGCGCGCGCCGTCCGGACGGCCCTGGTCGAGGCCGGCCACGTGATCGCGTCCCCGCAGGCGCCCGCCCAGCCGGAGCTGCCCGTTCACCTGGCCATCGCCGGACGGGTCTGACGGCCACACCAGCTGCCGAAACTCACTCACGCTGCCGAAGGTTCGGCAGCGTGGGCAACTTTCGGCAGCTTCTGACTGGGGCGGAGCCCACGGGGGCGGGGCCCACGGGGGCGGGGTGGGCTGGGGTGGGGGCGGGGCGGGTTTGTGGGGAACCTACAACGGGAGGCGGGCAGACTTGGTTCCGGGGGCGTGGAACTTGGCGAGTTCGTCCAGTTGTGCCAGTGTCGACTCGCACTGCGACGCCCGGCGTGGCAGATTGCCGACGGACCCGCGTGAGGCGGGTCGCCGACTGCCTGCGGAGGAGGCCTCGTGGTCCAGCGCATCGCGATCGTCAACCGTGGTGAGGCCGCGATGCGGCTCATCCATGCCGTCCGCGACCTGAACGCCGAACGGCCCGACGCCCCGCAGCTCACCACGATCGCGCTGTACACCGACGCCGAGCGCACCGCCATGTTCGCGCGCGAGGCCGACGAGGCCTGGCCGCTCGGACCGGCCTCCGCCCGTCCCTACCTCGACCATGCGCTGCTCGCCCGGGTGCTCACCGAGGCCCGCGCGGACGCGGTCTGGGTGGGCTGGGGCTTCGTCGCGGAGGACGCGGCCTTCGCCGACCTGGTCACCTCGCTGGGCATCACCTTCATCGGCCCGTCCGGCGAGGCGATGCGCAAGCTCGGCGACAAGATCGGCAGCAAGCTGATCGCCGAGGAGGTCGGGGTCCCGGTGGCGCCGTGGAGCCGCGGCGGAGTGGACACTCTCGACGACGCGCTGGCTGCCGCCGACCGGATCGGCTACCCGCTGATGCTGAAGGCGACCGCGGGTGGCGGCGGCCGCGGCATCCGCCGGGTGGACTCCGCGGCCGACCTGGCCGACGCCTACCAGCGCACCCGGGACGAGGCCGAGCGTGCGTTCGGCTCGGGCGTCGTCTTCCTGGAGAAGCTGGTCACCGGCGCCCGCCACGTCGAGGTGCAGGTGATCGCGGACGGGCAGGGCGCGGCCTGGGCGCTCGGCGTCCGGGACTGCACGGTGCAGCGCCGCAACCAGAAGGTGATCGAGGAGTCCGCGTCGCCCCTGCTCACCGCGGAGCAGACCGCCGAGCTGAAGGCCTCCGCGGAACGGCTGGCCCTCGCCGTCGACTACCGCGGCGCGTGCACGGTCGAGTTCCTGTACCACCCGGCCGACCGGCTGTTCGCGTTCCTGGAGGTGAACACCCGGCTGCAGGTCGAGCACCCGATCACCGAGGTGACCAACGACTTCGACCTGGTCAAGGCCCAGCTGCGCGTGGCGGCCGGCGAACCCCTCACCGACCGTCCCGTCGAGCAGGGGCACGCCATCGAGGCCAGGCTCAACGCCGAGGACCCCGACCGCGACTTCGCCCCCTCCCCCGGCGTGATCACCCGGCTCGACTTCCCGGTCGGCCCGGGCATCCGCGTCGACACCGGGGTGGCCGAGGGCGACGCCATCCCCGCCGACTTCGACTCGATGATCGCGAAGGTGATCGCCTCCGGACGCACCCGCGCCGAAGCACTCGGACGGCTGCGCCGGGCGCTGGCCGAGACCACGGTGATCATCGACGGCGGCGCGACGAACAAGAGCTTCATCCTCGAACTGCTCGCCCGCCCCGAGGTGGTCGGCCCCGAGCCCGGCAGTCCCGCGCAGTGGGCCGACACCGGCTGGATCGACCGGACGCGCGCCGCCGGCGGCCTGGTCGCCGACCGGCACTCCGGTGTGGCGCTGGTCGCCGCGGCGATCGAGGCCTACCAGGAGGCCGAGCAGCTCGAGGTGGCCCGGCTGCTGGAGACCGCCCACGGCGGCCGGCCGCAGGCGCAGCACGCGTCCGGACTGTCGGTCGACCTGAAACTGCGCGGCGCCGCGTACACGCTGGTCACGTTCCGCACCGGTCCCGACCGGTATCGCGTCCGGGTCGGTGACCTCGTGGTGGACGCGGGCCTCGAGCGCCTCGACGACGTGCACGGCCGGCTGCGGCTCGGCGCCGAGCGGTTCCGGATCGTCACCGCCACGCACGGACCCGTCCACCTGATCGAGGTGAACGGCGTCACGCACCGCGTCTCGCGCGACGAGGGCGGCGTCCTGCGGTCCCCCGCACCGGCGCTGGTGGTGGCCACGCCGGTCGTCGTCGGGCAGGAGGTCGCCACCGGCGCGCCGGTGGTCGTGCTGGAGTCGATGAAGATGGAGACCGTCATCACGGCGCCGTTCGCGGCGAGGGTGAAGGAACTCCTCGTCATGGCCGGCAGCCAGGTGGAGAGCCTGGCCCCGCTCGTCCGGCTGGAACCGCTCGGCAACGGCGGCGAGGCCACGGCGGAGGCCGGTGAGGTCGAACTGCCGGACGGCGCGTCCGACCCGTCGACCCACGACCGCGTCACCCGCCTGCTCGGCGAGCTGTCCGCGCACCTGATGGGCTACGACACCGACCCGGCGGCGGGCGTGCTCGCGGCCTACCTGGCCGCCAGGGACGAGGCCCGCGCGCAGGGCATCGACGTGCTCGCCGGGGAGATCGAGCTGGTCTCGCTGTTCGCCGACCTCGCGGAGCTGGGCCGCAACCGTCCGGCCGGGGAGCAGGACGGCACCGAGCTGCGCGTCCACTCCGACCGCGAGCTGTTCCACGGCTACCTGCAGAGCCTCGACGTGTCCCGCGCGGCGCTGCCCACCCGGTTCGTGGACCGGCTCGGCCGCGCGCTCGCGCACTACGGCGTCACCAGCCTCGACCGCACGCCCGGGCTCGAGGACGCCCTGTTCCGCGTCTTCCTCGCCCAGCAGCGGGTGGCCGCGGACGTGCAGGTCGTGCTGGCGATCCTCGACCGCTGGATCGGCGAGCCCGCCCCGGACGACGCCGCGGCGGCGTCCGCCCGTCCCCAGCTGGAGCGGCTGGTGCGGGCCACGCAGCGCCGGTTCCCCGCGGTCGGCGACGTGGCCCGGTCGGTGCGGTTCCGGTGGTTCGACCAGCCCCAGGTGGACGCCGAGCGCGAGCAGGTGCTGGCCAGCGTGGCCGCGGAGGTCGCCGGCCTCTCCGCCCATCCGGACGCGCCTGACTACGCCGAACGCATCGCGGCCCTGGCGGCGATCCCCGAGCGGATGGTTCCGACGCTGGCGGAGCGGATGGCGGACGGCGTCTCCGCCCACGAGCCGCTGCTGGAGATCCTGCTGCGCAAGCACTACCGCGACCACGACCTCGCCGACGTGCGGGCACTGACGGTCGATGGGCGCTCGGTGGTCGTGGCCGACTACGTGCTGGACGGACGTCCCACGCGGGCGATCACCACGATCGCGACCGCCGCGGAACTCGACGCCGGAGGTCCGGTCGACCGGGTCGTCGCCGACCAGCTGCGGGCCCGTCCGCAGGGACGGGACGCCGTCGTCGAGCTGTACGTCGCCTGGCCGGAGGCCCCCGACCGGGCCCAGCTGGCGGACGACCTCCGGGCCCGGCTCTCCGGCTGGGACCTGGCGGGGCTGCGCCGGATGGTGGTCGCCGCCTGCTCGCCCGCGGGCGAGGTCGACTACGTCACCTTCCGCCCGGACGCGACCGGGGCACTCGTCGAGGACGAGCGCGTCCACGGCGTCCACCCGATGGTGTTCCGCCGGCTCAACCTGTGGCGGCTGCGGGAGTTCGACGCGACCCGGCTGCCCGCGCCGCGCGGCGTCCTGCTGTTCGACTGCGTGGCGAAGACCAACCCGGACGACCGCCGGCTGGTGGCGATGGCGGAGGTCAACCAGCTCGCCGGGGTCCGCGACGAGCACGGCCGGCTGATCGGGCTGCCGCACGCCGAGCGGGCGGTGGAGAACTGCCTGGAGGCGATCCGGCGGACACGCGCCGCGCGCGGCTCGGCCGGCAGCCGGCTCGACATGAACCACGTGTGGGTCTACGTGTGGCCGCAGATCGACCTCGACCTGCGCGACGTGATGGAGCTGCAGCACAAGATCACGCCGCTGTCGGACGGCACCGGCATCGAGGAGGTGCTGGCCGAGGGCACCTTCGTCCGTCCGGACGTGCCGCCGACGCGGCTGGCGATCCGGTTCCACGCCAAGCCCGGCTCGGGCGTGGCCGCGTCCGTCGAGCCGCCGCCCACCGAACCGCTGCACCCGCTGGACGACTACGCGGCCAGGGTGGTGCGTGCCCGCCGGCGTGGCCTGGTCTACCCCTACGAGCTGTCCGAGACCCTTGCCGGACCGGGAGGGACGCTGGTCGAGCTCGACCTGGACGGGGACGTGGCGCCCGGCGCACCCGACCGGCTGGTCGCCGTGCGGCGTCCGCCCGGCCGGAACAAGGCGGGGATCATCGCCGCCAAGGTGACGACGCCCACGCCGCTGTACCCGGACGGGATCACCCGGATCGTGCTGTCCGGCGACCCGACCCGCGGACTGGGCGCGGTCGCGGAACCCGAGTGCCGCCGGATCATCGCCGCGCTCGACCTGGCGGACGAACTGGGCGTGCCCGTCGAGTGGTACACGCTCAGCTCCGGCGCCCGGATCTCGATGGACTCGGGCACCGAGAACATGGACTGGGTGGGCGCCGCCCTGCGCCGGATCGTGGAGTTCACCCAGGCCGGCGGCGAGATCAACGTCGTCGTGGCCGGCATCAACGTCGGCGCCCAGCCGTACTGGAACGCCGAGGCGACGATGCTGATGCACACCCGCGGCATCCTCGTGATGACGCCGGACTCGGCGATGGTGCTCACCGGCAAGCAGTCGCTGGACTTCTCCGGTGGCGTCTCGGCCGAGGACAACTTCGGCATCGGCGGCTACGACCGCGTGATGGGTCCCAACGGCCAGGCGCAGTACTGGGCGCCTGACCTGGCCGGCGCGTTCGGGATCCTGATGCAGCACTACGAGCACACCTATGTGGTGCCCGGCGAGGCCGGGCCGCGGCGGGCACCGACGTCCGACCCGCTCGACCGGGACGTCTCCGACTTCCCGCACGATGTGCCGGGCAGCGAGTTCACCACGGTCGGGCAGCTGTTCTCGCCCGAGTCCAACCCCGACCGCAAGAAGGCGTTCGACATCCGCACGGTGATCGCCGCAGTCTGCGACGCCGACCATCCCCGGGTGGAGCGCTGGGCGGGCATGGCGGACGCCGACACGGCCGTGGTCATGGACGCCCGGATCGGCGGCTACCCGGTCGCGGTGCTCGGCATCGAGAGCACGCCGGTGCCCCGGGTCGGGTTCCCGCCCACCGACGGCCCGGACACCTGGACGGCGGGCACGCTGTTCCCGAAGTCGAGCAAGAAGGCGGCACGGGCGATCAACGCCGCCTCGGGCAACCGTCCGCTGGTGGTGCTGGCGAACCTGTCGGGCTTCGACGGCTCGCCGGAGTCGATGCGGAACCTGCAGCTGGAGTACGGCGCCGAGATCGGCCGGGCGATCGTGAACTTCCGCGGCCCGATCGTGTTCGTGGTGATCAGCCGGTACCACGGCGGGGCGTTCGTGGTGTTCAGCAAGCGGCTGAACCCGAACATGACGGTGCTGGCGATCGAAGGCTCGTTCGCGTCCGTGATCGGTGGCGCGCCGGCTGCGGCGGTGGTGTTCGCCGGGGACGTCGCGAAGCGGACGGCCGCCGACCCGCGGGTGGCGTCCCTGGAGGGCAGGCTGCGGACCGCCCACGCCCCCGACCGGGCCGGCCTGCAGCTGGAGCTGGCGGACGTCCGCGCCGCCGTCCGCGCGGAGAAGATCAGCGAGGTGGCGGCCGAGTTCGACGGGGTCCACAACATCCACCGCGCCGTCCAGGTGGGCTCGGTGGACCGCGTGATCAGCGCCGCCCGCCTGCGTCCGGAGATCATCGACGCGATCGAGGCCCGGCTGGGTTAGCCCCACGTCATCCCGGCGAACGCCTGCCCGTTGACCGATCCCTGAGGAGCGCAGGCCTGAGCGTGCGAAGGCCTGCGCGTCACGAAGGGCGGCCGGGCCCACCCGTCCTGCCAGACCAGCCGCCGGAGACGACCCCACGCAGCTAGACTCCGCAACGAGTGCCCCGAGGAGGAGTCGATGCCGATCACCAAGGTGTTGGTGGCCAATCGCGGCGAGATCGCCGTCCGGGTGATCAGGGCGGCGCGGGACGCCGGACTGGGCAGCGTGGCGGTCTACGCCGACCCGGACGCGGACTCGCTGTTCGTGAAGCTCGCGGACGAGGCGTTCGCCCTCAACGGGCTGACCCCGGCCGACACCTACCTCGACGTGGCGAAGCTCCTCGCCGTCGCGGCCCGCTCGGGCGCGGACGCCGTCCACCCCGGCTACGGGTTCCTCGCCGAGAACGCGGGCTTCGCCCAGGCGGTGCTCGACGCCGGCCTGACCTGGATCGGTCCGCCGCCGGCGGCCATCGAGGCCC
>NZ_JARKOT010000010.1 GCF_029977985.1 Propioniciclava sp.
CCGCCCTCCTCGTAGCCGACGTAGCCAGGAGGCGCCCCGACGAGGCGCGACACGGAGTGCTTCTCGCCGTACTCGCTCATGTCGATGCGCACCATGGCCCGCTCGTCGTCGAAGAGGAACCACGCGAGCGACTTGGCCAACTCGGTCTTGCCGACGCCCGTCGGGCCGAGGAACAGGAACGATCCGGTCGGCCGGTTCGGGTCGGAGATGCCCGCGCGGCTGCGGCGCACGGCGTCCGACACCGCCCGGACGGCCTCGCGCTGGCCGATGAGGCGGCGTCCGAGTTCGCCCTCCATGCCGAGCAGCTTCTCGCTCTCGCCCTGCAGCATCTTGCCGACCGGGATGCCGGTCCAGCTGCTCACCACCTCGGCGATATCGGAGGCCGACACCTCCTCGGCCACCATGGGGGTACGGGAGGCGTCCTCTTCGGCGGCGGCGTCCAGCTCGGACTCCAACGCCGGGATCTGCCCGTACAGGATCTCGGAGGCGTGGGTGAGGTCGCCCTCGCGCTGGGCGCGGTCGGCTTCGGCGCGCAGGGCGTCGATCTCGGCCTTGATCTCGCCGACCCGGTTCAAGCCCTGCTTCTCGGCCTCCCAGCGACCCTCGAGACCGCGCAACTCCTCCTTCGCATCGGCCAGTTCGGCGCTCAGCCGGGCGTAGCGGTCGGTGGACGCCTCGTCGGTCTCCTTCTCCAGGGCGAAGGCCTGCATGGTCATGCGGTCGATGTCGCGGCGTAGCTGGTCGATCTCCTCCGGAGAGCTGTCGATCTCCATGCGCAGGCGGGAGGCCGCCTCGTCGATGAGGTCGATGGCCTTGTCAGGCAGCTGGCGGCTCGTGATGTAGCGGTTGGACAACTGGGCGGCGGCGACGAGCGCCCCGTCGGTGATGCGGACCTTGTGGTGCGCCTCGTAGCGCTCCCGCAAGCCGCGCAGGATCGCGATCGTGTCCTCCACGCTGGGCTCACCGACGAAGACCTGCTGGAAGCGGCGCTCCAGGGCGGGATCCTTCTCGATGCGCTCGCGGTACTCGTCGAGCGTGGTCGCGCCGATCATGCGCAGTTCGCCGCGGGCGAGCATGGGCTTGAGCATGTTGCCGGCGTCCATGGAGGAGTCGCCCGTGGCGCCGGCGCCAACCACCGTGTGCAGCTCGTCGATGAACGTGACAACCTGCCCCTCAGACTCCTTGATCTCGGCCAAGACGGCCTTGAGGCGCTCCTCGAACTCGCCGCGGTACTTGGCGCCGGCCACCATGCTCGGCAGGTCGAGGCTGACGACGCGGCGTCCCTTGAGCGAGTCCGGCACGTCGCCCGCGACCACGCGCTGCGCGAGCCCCTCGACGACGGCGGTCTTGCCGACGCCGGGCTCGCCGATGAGGACCGGGTTGTTCTTCGTGCGGCGGCTGAGCACCTGCACGACGCGGCGGATCTCGGAATCGCGGCCGATGACCGGATCGAGCTTGCCCTCGCGGGCGCGCTCGGTGAGGTCGACCGAATACTTCTCGAGGGCCGATTCGCCGCCCTCGGATTCGGCGCTCGTGACCCGCTTACCGCCGCGGGCGGCGTTGAACGCCTCGGTGAGCTTCTTGGGGGTGGTGACCTTGGTGAGCACCGACTGCACGTCGGAGGCCACGGCGGCCAGCGCGATGAGCAGGTGCTCGGTGGCGACGAAGTCGTCGCCCATCTGCTCGGCGCGCGTCTCGGCGTCGGCGACGACTCGCGCGAAGGCGCCGGACAGGCTGGGCTGCTGCACCGAGCTGCCCGTCGAGCTGGGGAGCTTCTTGATGGCGGCCTGGGCGGCGGCGTCCACCTTCGCCGGGTCGGCGCCGACGGCCGTCAGCAGCGTGCCGACCGTGTTGTCGGGGACCATGAGCAGCGCGTGCAGCAGGTGGCTCGGCTCGGCCTGCGGGTTGCCCGCGGTGAGGGCGTTGCGGAGCGCAGCCGAGACCGCGTCACGGCTCTTGGTGGTGAGCTTGGCAGTGTCCATTGCTTTCCTCCACGAGGGGTACGAAACGAAATTGAGTCCACGAGACTCAACCATCATATCGGAGCTTCTATTCCCCCGTCAGGGTGGGGTCAGACGCCCGCGGTGAGGCCAGATTCACACTCAACGACACCTCGGCGCCGCGCTTCAGCGTGGGCGCGCGATGACGGCTTCGTGGAGTGTGAATGGCGTCACGCGCCGCCGGTCACCGCCGCTCGGAGGACCTCCAGAAAGGCCCGCATCGCAGGCGCGGGTTCGGCGGCGTGGAGCAGCCCGTAGGGAAGAGTCACGTCCCACTCCATGGGGAGGGTGACCAAACCGGGGTGGGCATCTCCCCACATCTGGAGCGTCACGAGCAGGACGCCCTTGCGCTCCACCTCGTTGAAGGTGGTCACGTCGTAGAAGGGCGGCCCGTCGACGACGGTCACACCCCGGCGTCCGGCCTCGTCGCGGACACCATCGATCTGGGGCGTGACCCCGCGGGGCACGAGCATGAGAGTCTCTCCCCCCAGGTCGTCCCACGTCAGTCGCCGGTGCCCGGCGAGCCGGTGACCGCGCGACACGGCCAGGCGACACGGCTCGTCCCTCAGCGGCAGCACGCCGAGTTGCTCACGGTAGACGAGCGCCCCGTAAGGGCCGAGGAAACAGTCGAGCTCACGGCCCACCGCCGTGAGCGTCGCCATCAGCCGGCTGCCCTCGTCGTCGAACGGCACGATCTCGAGCCGGAAGGGATTGTCCCCACCGATCCGCGTCCAGAGGTCGACGAGCAACCGGCAGGGGCGGAGCAGCGACGTGCCCACCCGCATCACGTGCCTGCCCGGCTCCGCGGCCCGCCGGGCACGCTCAGCCGCTTCCGCCGACAACGCGACCATACGCCGGGCGTCCTCGGCGAAGGTGCGTCCTGCTTCCGTCAGCGTGACCCCGTGGTTGCTGCGCTCGACCAGCCGGACGCCCACGCCACGCTCCAGCGCGTTCACCTGTTTCATCACGGACACCGCGGACATGAATCGGGCCTCAGCAGCCTTGGCGAAGCTGCCGCGTTCGGCGACCTGCAAGAACGTCTCCAGCCGTGGGTCGTGCATGGGCTGTCCCCCGTTCCGCCGCTGGCATAAACCTGTAGCTCATGCAAGGTTAGCGTGGAGACGCCTTCACCCGCATCCTTCGGCCGGGACGATGGTGGGGTGACTGACACCACTTCTCCCGCCGCCCCCGGCCTCACCCGCAGCCTCACGGTGGTCTTCGCCATCACGGCCGGCGCCGCGGTGGGCAACCTCTACTGGGCCCAACCGCTCCTGGTGCAGATGGCGAGCGACCTGGGCGTCGCCCCCACCGCGACCGGCCTGCTGGTCACGATGACCCAGATCGGTTACGCGCTCGGCATCCTCCTGGTCGTGCCGCTCGGCGACTCGCTGGCGCGCCACCGGCTGATCCCTGCCGTGCTGGGTGTCAGCGTCCTCGCCCTGCTCGCCAGCGCGCTTGCCCCCGGTTTCGTGCTCCTCGCGGTGGCGCTCGCACTCGTGGGGCTCTCCAGCGTGGCCGGGCAGATCATCATCCCGCTCGTGGGCGACCTCGCCACGCCCGTGGAGCGCGGGCGCGCGGTGGGCACGGTGGTGTCCGGTGCCCTCATCGGCATTCTCGTCGCCCGCACCGTCAGCGGACTGATCGCGGCGGCGCTCGGGTGGCGAGCCGTGTACGGCGTGGCGGCGCTCATCACGGTGGTGATGCTCGTGCTCATCGCCCGAGCGCTGCCGGTCCTGCCCGGACGCGCCACCACGCCTTACCCCCGCCTGATCGTGTCCGTGTTCACCACGACGTTCGGGATCCCGGCCGCCCGCTGGCTCCTCCTGATCGCCGGCTGCTTCTTCGCCGTCTTCAACCTGTTCTGGACGGCCGCCACCTTCCTGCTCAGCGCCGCTCCTTCGGCACTCGACAGCCCAGATCGGTCTCGTGAGCCTCGTCGGCATCGGCGGGGCCGTCGCGGCCCTCCGGGTCGGCGCCCTCGAGGACCGGGGGGTCGGTTACCCCGCCCTGGGCGCCTTCGGTGCGATCGCGCTGCTCGGGATGGGCATCACCTGGTTCGGGGCCGCGTCGCTGTTGCCGATCCTCGTCGGTGGGTTGTTGCTCAACATCGGCATCCAGGGCGCTGGCGTCCTCACCCAGGCACGACTGCTGGCGCTGACGCCCGATGCGCGGAGCCGCCTCAACACGGCGCTCGTCACCAGCAACTTCGTCTTCGGCGCGGCCGGGTCCGCGCTGGCCGCGGCGCTGTGGGGTTGGGGCGGCTGGTCGGCGGTGGTGGCCGCTGGTGTGGCCATCCTCGGTCTGGGACTGGTTGCGTGGGCCGGGGCCCGAAGGTCGCTCACGGCCTCGCACTGACCCCTCCCACGGTCACGAACGTGGGCAGGAACCTTCAGGCCCGACCCCCGAGAGGAGCGCACCCGCGGCGTCCGGCTGCCCTACCGTGTGGGGCGGCCCGTCACGCGAGGGCCGCCCCACCATCCCGGAGGAACCCATGACGCTTCGCCTCGGCCTGCTGCCGAAGATCCTCATCGCCATCGCGCTCGGCATCGTGTGCGGCCTGTTCTTCCCCGCGTGGCTCGCACGGATCTTCGTGACGTTCAACGGGCTGTTCGGCAACTTCTTGTCGTTCGCGATCCCGCTCATCATCATCGCGCTCATCACCCCCGCCATCTCCGAGTTGGGCCGGGGGGCGGGCAAGTGGCTGGGCGTGACGGCGGCGATCGCCTACGGGTCCACCATCTTCGCCGGGCTCCTCGCGCTGTTCACCGGCCTGGCCGTGTTCCCACGGATGCTGACTCCGGGCTCCGCCCCCACCTCGCTCGACAACCCCGAGAACGCCCTGCTGACGGCGTACTTCACCATCGACATGCCGCCCGTCGTGGGCGTGATGACTGCCCTGCTGTTGTCGTTCGTCATCGGTGTCGGGCTGACCCTCGTGCCCACCACGGCCCTGCAGCGGGGCTTCGTCGAGTTGCGGCACATCGTCGAACAGGTGATTGCGAAGATCCTCATCCCGCTGCTGCCGCTGTACATCTTCGGCATCTTCCTCAACATGACGCTGGCGGGCCAGGTGTTCACCATCATCGCGACATTCATCGGCGTGATCGTGTACGTGTTCGCGCTGACCGTGGTGCTGCTGCTGATCCAGTACGGGGTCGCCGGCCTCATCGCACGCCGCAACCCGTTCGCGGCGCTGCGCACGATGATGCCCGCCTACGTCACCGCGCTCGGCACGTCCTCGTCGGCCGCGACCATTCCCGTCACGCTGCGGCAGGCCATCAAGGCTGGCGTTTCGGAGCCCGTGGCCGCGTTCGTCATCCCGCTGTGCGCCACGATCCACCTGGCGGGGTCGACCGTGAAGATCACCTCGTTCGCGCTGGCGATCATGGTGCTGGAGGGGATCCCCATCGACGTGGGGCTCATGCTGGGCTTCGTCATGATGCTCGGCATCACGATGGTGGCTGCGCCGGGCGTGCCGGGCGGTGCGATCATGACGGCGGCCGGGCTCTTGTCGTCGATGCTGGGCTTCACCGAGCCGCAAGTGGGCCTCATGATCGCCACCTACATCGCCATCGACAGCTTCGGCACGGCCACCAACGTCACGGGTGACGCCGCGATTGCGCTCGTCATCGACAAGCTCAGCCGCGGCTCCATCACCGAGCCGCCCACCCTCGAACTCGACGGAATCGCTGGCTGAGGCCTCCGGCCACGAGGGTCAGGCGCGGCCGGTCACCGCCGGTCAGGGTTGCGCAGGACGTGCGCCTCGCCGCGGAACCGCTGCCGTTCGTGCGCGCGCCGCTGCTGGACTCGGCGCCGCTCGGCCTCCTCCGGGGTCTCGGGGCGCCGTTCGTCGCGGCCGAAGAACCGCTTGATCCGGGCGAGCAGCCCGTCGCGGTTGGGTGCACTCATCGCCACATTCTGCCCAGCCGGGCGCCCACTAGGCTGGCCGAGTGACCGAACTCAAGCCGCTCGACCTGCCGGCGCCGGACGCCGACGCCTACCTCGCCTGGATCGCCGACTTCTCGTCCGCCGACATGGAGACCGCCCGCGCCGGCGTCGCGGCCCTCAAGGAGAATCCGCCCGCGACAGCCGAGGAGACCCTGACGGCGTGGAACGACATCGAGGTCGCGCTGAGCAACACGATCGCGCGCTGCGAGCTGTTCAGCGAGGTGCATCCGGACTCCGGCGTCCGGGAGGCAGCCGAGCAGGCGTCGCTCGCCGCCCGCCAGTTGTCGACGGAGTTCGGGCTCGATCCGGACCTGTACGCCGTGTTCGTCGGGCTCGACCACCACACCCTCGACTCCGAGTCGACGCGGCTGCTCGAGAAGATCCTGCGGTCGTTCCGCCGGTCGGGCGTCGCGGCCGACGAGGCGACCCGCGGCCGCATCAAGGACCTCCGCGACCGGCTCACCGTGCTGGGCCAGACCTTCGCGCGGACCATCCGCGAGGGCACGCGCTCCCTCCGCGTCCGGCCCGAGCAACTCGCCGGCCTGCCGCAGGACTGGATCGACGCCCACCCCGCCGACGACGACGGCCTCGTGACCGTCACCACCGACTACCCCGACGCCATCCCCTTCCGCACCTTCGCCCACGACGCCGAGGCGCGCCGCGCGTTGCTCGTCGAGCAACTGACCATCGGCTACCCCGACAACGTGGACGTGCTGCGCGAGCTGTTCACCTTGCGCGCCGAACTCGCCGGGCTGCTGGGCTACGACAACTGGCCCGACTTCGACGCCGAGGTCAAGATGATCAAGACCGGTGCCGCGATTCCGGAGTTCATCGACCGCATCGCCGCCGCCGCCCTCGAGCCGGCCCAGCGGGACGTCGGCGTCCTGCTCGAGCGGCTGCGAGAGGACCGACCGGACGCCGACCGCGTCGAGGCCTCCGACGCGAGCTACTACGCCGAGGTGCACCGGCGGGAGAAGCTGGATGTGGATGCGCAGCTCGTCCGCACCTACTTCGACTTCGCCAAGGTCCGCGCCGGCCTGCTCGACGTGACCGGCCGCCTCTTCGGCCTGACCTACACCCCGCGCGACGACCTGCCCGTGTGGCATCCGTCCGTGACGGCGTACGACGTGGCCCGCTCCGACGACGGCGAGACCGTCGGCCGCATCTACCTCGACCTCCACCCGCGCGAGGGCAAGTTCAAGCACGCTGCTCAGTTCACGCTCACGAACGGTGTGCGCGGCGTCCAGCTGCCCGAGGGCACGCTCGTGTGCAACTTCCCCACCGGGCTGATGGAGCACGACAACGTCACCACCCTGTTCCACGAGTTCGGGCACCTCGTGCACCACCTCGTCGGCGGCCACCAGCGGTGGAACGAGTTCTCCGGCGTCGCCACCGAGTGGGACTTCGTCGAGGCCCCCAGCCAGATGCTCGAGGAGTGGGCGTGGGACGCCGACGTGCTCGCCTCCTTCGCGACGGACGCCGCCGGCTCGCCCATCCCGCCCGACCTCGTGGCGCGCATGCGCCGCGCCGACGACTTCGGCAAGGGCTACTTCGCGCGGACGCAAATGTTCTACGCCGCCCTGTCCTACTACCTCCACCTCGAGAACCCCACCGATCTGGTGGAGCGCACCCGGGAACTGCAGGAGCGCTACTCGCTGTTCCCCTACGTGGAGGGCACCTGCATGCCCACCTCGTTCGGGCACCTCGACGGCTACGGTTCGGGCTACTACACGTACATGTGGTCGCTGGTCATCGCCAAGGACATGTTCAGCGCGTTCGACCGCAACAACCTTTTCGACCGCGAGGTCGCCGACCGCTACCGCGACCGCGTCCTCGTCCCGGGCGGCACGAAGGACGCCGCCGATCTCGTCCGCGACTTCCTGGGCCGCGACTACAGCTTCGACGCCTACGCCGCCTGGCTCGCGGAGTAGCCTCCGCGGGGCCTTCCCTTCCCCTGACCCCCGGCTCCCGGGGCTCCCGGGGCTCCCGGGGGCGGTCACGTTTCTGACATTGGAAATCTCGTCACGTGCCGAGATTTCCTATGCCAGAAAGAGCAGGTCACAGCGGGACGCCCCCGCCCCGGATGCCCCACCGTCCGGATACCCAGCCGTCTGGATTCCGACCGTCCGCGCCCCCACCGTCCCCATCCGGCGTCTGCCCGGCCGATGGCCGCCGCCCGGGACGCCCACCGCGCGCGTACCCCCACCCCCTACCCTGACCGAGAAAGAGGCCGACGTGAGACGGATGCACCGCGCGTGGTGGGTCGCGTTCGTCACGCTGCTCGCCCTCGTCTCCGCGGCGGCGTTCCGCTCCTCGACGGGAGTGCTGTTCATCCCCATCGAGACCGAGTTCGGCTGGGACCGCCGCGTCACCTCGGCCGCAGTCTCCATCAACCTCGTTCTCTACGGCCTCACCGCACCGTTCGCCGCCGCGATCATGGAGCGCTGGGGCGTCCGGCGCACGGTGGCGCCGCCCTCGCCGTCGTCGGGGTCTCGAGCGCCCTCACCACCGCGATGACCGCACCCTGGCAGCTGTGGGTTCTCTGGGGCCTGTTCACTGGCGTCGGCACGGGCGCCATGGCGCTGGTCCTCGGCGCGATCGTGGCGAACCGCTGGTTCTCCAGCCACCGCGGCCTCGTCACGGGGCTGTTCTCCGCCGCCAACGCGACCGGTCAGCTCAGCTTCCTGCCCGTGATCGCCGCCCTCGCCGAGGGACCCGGCTGGCGCTGGGCCGCCGGATCGGTCGCCCTCGTCTCGCTCGCCCTCGTTCCGCTCGTGCTCGCCCTCATGGCCGATCGCCCCGCCGACCTCGGCCTCCAGCCCTACGGCGAACCCGAGATCGCCCTCGACACGCCCCTGGTCTCAGCCGCCGCCGAACACCCGCCGGCGGCGTCCGATCTCGACGAAGCCGGCCCCCGGGGAGCGGGGCGCCGTGCGCACCACCTTCGACGCCCTCGCGCTCGGCGCGCGGCGCTGGCCGTTCTGGGCGCTGATGGCGTCGTTCTTCGTGTGCGGCTGGTCGACGAACGGGCTGATGCAGACGCATTTCATTCCCGCGACGGCCGACTACGGCATGAACACGATGCTCGCCGCGATGCTGTTGGCGATGATCGGGGCGTTCGACATCATCGGCACGGTCGCTTCCGGGTGGCTCACCGACCGGGTCGACTCGCGCCTCCTCCTCGCCCTCTACTACGGGGGACGCGGCCTCGCCCTCTTCCTCCTGCCCGGCGTCATCGGGCCGGAGATCTCCGGCGGTCTGTGGTTCTTCGTCATCTTCTACGGCCTCGACTGGGTCGCCACCGTGCCGCCGACCGACGCCCTGTGCCGCCAGTACTTCGGGCTGGAGCGGTCGGGCGTCGTCTTCGGCTGGGTGTTCGCCTCGCACATGGTCGGCGCGGGCGCGGGCGCGACCCTCGCCGGCAACCTGCGCGAGCTCACCGGGTCCTACGTGGAGTCGTGGTACATCGCGGCGATCCTGTGCCTGACGGCGGCCGCCGTCGTCCTCACGATGCGCGGGCCGCGAGTGGCGGCGTCCGACCCTGCGCCTCAGCCGGTCGGCTGAGGCCTGCCGCGTTCGGCCGCGGCGAAGGCATAGTCAGCCGCCAGTTGGTGCGGATCCGCCCGGTAGTCAGCCATGCGGCAGCCGCGCCCGTCGCGGCGCACTGCGATGCCTTCGCGGCGCCAGTGTGGCAGCGCGGCGTCCAGCACGGGCGACACCCCGGACGCCCCCAGCACCCGCCACCATGGCACGCCGTCGCCCTGCCGGGCCATGATCGACCCCACCCGTCGTGGGCCTACGCCCACGAGCGCCCCGATGTCCCCGTAAGACGCCACCCGCCCCGGCGGGATCATCACCACCGCCAGCAGCACCCGGTCGACGGCGTCAGGCGTCACCGCTTGCCGGCTCCTCGTTCTGGGGCTCGCTCGCCACCGAGAGCGGTTCGGACGCCGCCGCCTGCGCCTGGCGTGCCTCCCGTGCGGCCGCGGCCGCCTGCCGGCCGGCCTCGGCGCGGCGCTGCGCCTCGAGCCGGTGGGCCAGCTTCGCCTTCTGGGCTTTCTTGGCCGCTTTGGCGACCGCCCGGCGTGCCTCTGTGGCCGCCTTCTCGGCCTTGCGCGCGACCTTCCGGGCGTACTCCTCGGCCTCGGCCGCCTTCTTGGCTGCCTTCTTCTCGGCCTCGATGTGCCTCTTCTCGATGTCGCGGCGGCGCTTCTCGGCCTCCTGGGTGACCTTGACGCGCTTCTTGCGGAGCCGCGCTTCCTTCACCGCGGCGACCTCCGCAGCTGTGCGGGGCTTGTCGGTCGGGTCGGGCGCGACGACGCTGCCCTCGCCGGTGATGTCGTCGGCGTCCAGTTCGTCGAACCACCAGTCGTTCTCGCCGCGATACCGGAAGATGACCGGCTCGGCCGACGGTACCTCCACCGATGCCTCCAGCCAGCCATCCGCGGCGTGCTCCATGACGAGCACCTCCGGCGTCCAGTCGTTGAACGTGCCACAGACGCTCACATGCCCGTGATCACCGGGCAGGCGGAAAGTGAGTGTTCGGCGTCCGGATTCGGTGGCTGAGCGGAGAAGCATGGCGTCCTTTCTGGGTCCCGCCATTGTTCCACGCACGCGGAAAGCCTTGGCGTGCGCCCTTGATGGGACCGCCCTGTCTCAGCCGTTGTCGTCGGCGAGGACGACGGCTTGGAGCTCACCCACCGGCAACTGCCGTGACGCGGACGTGCGCACCTCGACCGTGCCCGAATAACCCAACGCAGACCACTGCACATCCCAGACACTCAGCGCCGTCACCGTGTAAGAGCCCTTCGGCAACGACGGCCACGCATACGTGTAGCCACAATCCGGCGACGGAGCGGCCGGTTTCACCGCAGGCGTCCAGGGTGTCGACGTGGTGCACTCCACCTGCTTCCCGTCACCCATGTCGTAGACCACCCCCCGCCGCGACGCGTCCAACGTGAGCGTGATACCCGACTCCGACAAGGACGAACTCATCGTGGACGGCGTGGTCGTCCACAGCCACAACGGATAGCCCACCACCGCCATGTCCCACTCGTTGCGCTCGGGCTCCGGACCCACCTTGATATCCGGATCCGGCAAAGTCATCGACAACGCCGCCTGCCGAGCAATCGCAGCCACCGACTCCCGGCTCGGCGCGGCCGCGAGCGGAACGCCAGTCTCAGGGAACTGACACACCGGGTTCGTCACCGCCAACGGCCCTTGACACTCCGGCAGGCCCGCGACGTACGCCTGCCAAATCTCCTGGGCCAACGCCCGCAGACTCTTGTAATCACCCAACGGATCCGGCGCAGGAGGACCCGACCGGCGCGACCCGCCCCGACCGCTGGTCCCCCCGTCGGCGACACGAGACGCTTCGAAGGCAGCAGCGGCTACCGAGGCGGCGTTGCCTTGCGCGTTGAATTGCACTGCGTCTGTCCGTCGGCTCCTTGAATCGGCGTGAACGCTATTCGCACAGAGCGGCACGAGCACCAGCACCAGCACGACGAGGACCCTCAACGCTAGCCGTCGCACGAGGTGACCTCCGCGACCCTGTTGCTCGACAGCCGAAGCCGCCCGTCGATCTGCGTGAAGTACAGCTGCTCGCGATACGTCTTCGGAGTCATCTTGAACCCGTTGGATTCTAGTGTTGCTGTCCCCGGAGCAGTGCACGCCTGCAGCGCCAGCGTTGAACCCCCATCGGAAGTGTTCTCTCGGGTCACCCAGACCACCACGGGCTGTCCCGAGAAATCGATGTCACTGGTCAGCCCGTCGTGCAATGTCTCTTCGACACCTTGCCCATAGCTGCCCGATACAAGCCCGGATAGCTCATCGTTCATCGGCCGCCTCTGCGAACGCAACTCGTAGAGAAGGGCAACCACCCGGCGGAACGTTCGCTCTGCCTCCTCGTACTGCGCGTCGCGGGCGGCCACGGCGTCATACTCGGCCTGATCGCACGGGTGGGTTTCTTCAGTGAACTCGCCCTGGCACTGCAACGTCGCCACCGGCGTCGGGGTGGGCGTCTCAACAACTACGGGCGTACACGAACTGCACAACAGCGCTGCAGCGGCGAGCAGTCCGACTGCATGGATGCGTTGCATCACGATGCCTCCTGGGGGTAGTTGGCCGCAACGGAAACCAGCTTGGCACAGGTGCAAGCGGAAGCGTCCAGGCGTCCACCAGTTATCCACAGCCCACGTGCCGACGTCAGTTCGTCGTCCACAGAACCCCGCGACCGCGGCACCGGACAACGGCCGAGTCGCGGCGTGTGCGGGTCTGTGCTGCACAACGAGTCCTCCAGCACCGGTTTCGCAGCACGGAGTTGCACACGGGTTCTGCCGTGCGGGCAGTTCCGCTCCGCTCGGTGACGTCGGTTCCCGACCAGCGGTGTATGCATCACCGGCTCGTCCCGCTGTCCGAGCGAGCCTCTAGAGTGCGATCCATGGCGTTCCTCGACCCGGTCACGCTGACCGGAGACCTCGTTTCCCTCGAGCCCCTCACCGCGAGCCACGTGCACGCCGTTACGGATGCCGTGCAGGACGGGCGGGTCTGGGAACTCTGGTACACCAGCGCCCCCCAGCCGGACGCCGTCGCCGCCGACATCGCGACCAAGCTCGACTGGGCCCAACGCCACCTCCTGCTCCCCTTCGCCTGCCGCCGTATCGCCGACGACCGCGTGGTCGGCGTGACGACCTTCCTGAACCCGCTGCCGGCCATCCCGGCGGTGGAGATCGGCTACACGTGGAACTCGGCGTCGGCACGGCGCACCGGCACCAACACCGAGAGCAAACTCCTGCTGCTCCGGCACGCGTTCGAAGAGTGGGGCTGCCGCCGCGTCGCGTTCCGGGCCACGTGGTACAACACCCCGTCGCGCCGGGCGATCGAGCGCATCGGCGCCACGTTCGAGGGCCGTATCCGCAACGACCGCATCCTGCGGGACGGCACTGTGACCGACACCGCGCAGTACGCGATCACCGACGCAGACTGGCCCGCCGTGCAGCGCCACCTGACCCACCTACTCGCCACCCACCGATGAGGAGCCGATGAACAGCATCCTCCGCGCCCTCCGCGAGGCCCGCGAACTGACCCCCCGCTATGTGGGCATCATCTGCGCGTCGGTGCTGATCGCAGCCACCTCGCTCCTGACGCCATACCTCACGAAACTCGCCACCGACGAGGTGGTCGCGCAGGTCGGCGGCGGCGGCCGAGGGCTGGGCATGCTGGTCTGGATCGCAGTCGGCCTGCTCGTGGTCGAACTGGCCAACACGGTCCTCAGCAACGTGGGCGGCTACTTAGGCGACACGATGGCGATGCGCCTGCGGGCGATCCTGTCGTCGCGCTACTACTCGAAACTGCTCGGCCTGCCCCAGCGCTACTTCGACACCCAGCTGACGGGAACGGTGATCAACCGCCTGCACCGTTCGATCACCGAGATCACCCAGTTCCTCCAGACCTTCTCGAACAACTTCTTCCCGACACTCATCACCGTGGGCGCCGTGCTCGTGATCGCCGGCTCCTACTACTGGCCCCTCGCTCTGCTCCTCTTCATCGTCTACCCGCTCTTCACCTGGCTCACCGCACTCACCTCACGTCGCTGGCAGAAGCTCGAACACGAGAAGAACGCCGAACTCGACCTCGCCGGCGGCCGCTTCGCCGAGGTCATCGGTCAGATCCGCGTCGTGAAGAGCTTCGTGCGCGAGCGCCAGGAACTGGCCGCCTTCGACGACCACTACCGCGCCGCCGTCGCCACCACCCACCGCCAGTCCCACTGGTGGCACCTCATGGACGTCGCCCGTCGCGGCTCGCTCAACGTCATCTTCTTCGGCATCTACATCATCATCTTCTGGCGCACCGCGGCCGGCGCCTTCACGCTCGGCGACATGGTCATGCTGCTGCAGATGATCGCGCTCGCCCGCACCCCGGTCATGATGATGAGCTACCTTGTCGACTCCTCCCAGCACGCCATCGCCGGTAGCCGCAGCTACTTCGAGGTCATGGACGAGCTTCCCGAGCCTCGGGCCACCATCGGGGAAGTCCGCTCGCCCGACCTCGACGCCCCCGCGGGAGCCGAGGCGGCGGCGTCCCTCCCCGTGCCACCGGCAAGGGGGTGGGACGCCGCGGGTCCGGCCTTCGCGTTCGAGGATGTGAGCTTCGGCTACGGCGAGGACTGCGTGCTCAAACGCATCTCGTTCGCCGTGGCACGGGGTGAGCGGATCGCCCTCGTGAGCGAGTCCGGGGGCGGCAAGACGACTCTCGTGAACCTGCTCATGGGGCTCTACCGGCCGGACGCCGGCACCATCCTCATCGGTGGGGTCGACACGGCGACGATGCCGCTCGATCAAGTCAGGTCGCTGATCGGCGTGGTGTTCCAGGACGCGTCGCTCTTCTCGGGGACGATCGCCGAGAACATCACGTACGGCCACCCGGGGGCATCGGCGTCAGCGATGGAGAAGGCCGCGACGAGGGCGAATGTCCACGAGTTCGTGGCGAAACTCCGCGAGGGGTACGCCTCGCAGATCGGCGAGCGGGGCTTGAAGCTGTCGGGCGGCCAGAAGCAACGGATCGCGGTGGCGCGCGCCATGTTGAAGGACGCCCCCATCCTCGTTCTCGACGAAGCCACCTCCGCGCTGGACTCACGCTCGGAGCGGCTGGTCCAGGCGGGTCTCGACGAGCTCATGGCCGACCGGACGAGCCTCATCATCGCTCACCGCCTGTCGACGATCTCGACGGTCGACCGCATCATCACCCTCCGCGACGGCCGCATCGACGAGATCGGCACCCCGGACGAGCTGGCGACCAGCGGCGGCATCTACGCCGAACTCCTCGCCCTCCAGGCTGCCGGCACCAAGCGTGACCGCAGGCGGCTGCAACGGTTCGACATCACCGCGTGACCGCCCCCTGGTCGCACTCGGACCAAGAGGCGGGCGGTCCACCGGTCAGCGCGGGTTCACCACGATCTTGGCGAAGCTGACCAGTTCACCCGACGCATCGAGCACCGTAACGGCCGTCGCCCCGTTCGGCACGTCGGCGGGGAGGACGAAGGTGATCGTGTCGTCCAGTTCGGGGAAGAACCAGCCAATCCGTTGTCCGTCCTTGGCGAGGTGTAGGTAGTACCACTGGCCGTACTCGAGGCCGTGCAACGCGACGGTGGCTCCCCTGCTGTACTTCCGGGCGGTCCCGAGGTCGATGGCGGGCGTCATCGTGTCCCAGTCGACCCTGACCAGGGGCGGCTCGGTGGTGGGCTTGGGCGGCTTCACGTCCAGGGCAAACTCCACCGCTTCGATCGTCGTGGCCATTGGCTTCTCCCCGTTGGTCGCCGTCACGTCCAGCGCGGGCACGTTCACCCGACCGGCGTCGAGGTCGGCTTGCGTCAAGGTGATGCTGCGCTGCCCGGTCACACTCGCTCCGATGGCGAGCGTGTGCTGGTCGATGCCGGCGGCGGCGGCGTCCAGATCATCAAGGGCTACGTTTCCGGGGTTGCCGACAGTGGTGGTGACCACAACCTGCTCCCCTACGCTCGCGTAGCGGTCCCCGTTGGCGTCCACCAACTCGACGCTCTGGGCGCCGGCCAGGGCTGGCGCGCGCACGACCACATCCACCTCGCCACCATCGACCTCATACGTGGAGGCGCGCCTCCCCGTCGCGGTGACGCTCCAGGTGCTCGTCGCCCAGAAGAAGCCTCGGTCGCGCTCCTCCTGGGTGACCGGGTGCCGCGGGGTGGTGCAGGTGTAGCTGCCAAAGGCGGCCAGGTTGCTCCAGCGGCAGTTGCCGGAACCGGGCGGAACGAGCGGGCGAAGATCCCCGGCGGTGGGCGCGACCGTGGTCGCGAACGGAGACGTGCTCGTCACCCGGAACTGGTACGGCACCTGCTCACCGACGGCGTACGGATTCGCGGCGAGGTCACGCCCGGCGTCGGCTCGGGAGCCCTCAATGGACGCCGTCGCTTCGACGGCTGCTGGGTCGCGCAGGGGCACCAGCGTGGCACCGAGCGACAGTGTGCGCGTATTGGACGTGTCGCCGGTGGCCGTGACCTGGAAGGTGGCGGTCGGGAGGAACCAGCCGCGTGCGATGTCCTCTGCTGTCAGGACGTGGCTCGGGTAGCAGTTGTATGCGCCGCCCGCCGCCAGCCCGAGCCAGTGGTAGTTGGGCCGCGAGGGCGGCGCGAAGCCCACTTCCAAGTTGGACTCGGTGGGCACCATGTCGACGGCGGTCTGGCTGGAATTGGTCACGCGCAGCGTGTAGGGCAGGGTCTCGCCCACGCGGTACGGGTTGGCAACGACGTCGCGGGTGGGTGGCGTTCCGACGACGGTGCCGGTCACGGTCGACACCGGCGCGGTGACCACCGTCCCGTAGTGGGCACGGCGTCCGTCTGCGGCCGTGTAGACGGCATTCACGCGCAGCGCACCGGACGCTGTCCCTGGCGCGGTCAGGGTGACCGTGACGGTCGCCGAGGCGCCGGGCGCGATGTCGGGCACGGACGCCGTCGTGCGGTCCAGCCAGTGGGCACCTCGATGGAAGCTGCGCCGGCGGCCAGGGCGGCGTCCTCCTGGTTGGTGATGGTCAGGGGCACATCAACGCTCTGACCAGGCCGGACGGTGATGTCCGGGGTCGAGAGGGGGGCGCACACGTAGTTGAGCCAGACGTCGTCGAAAACGGCCAGGGGCATGTTGCTCGTGTAGTTGGCCTCGTACAGGACGCCGATCTTGCCACCGTCGAGCGGGGTCACCGTCGAGTAGGCGGAGACGCCCGGCCTGATCGTTCGGAACCCGGGCCACGTCCGGCCGTCGTCGCAGGAGACGCGCGCGGAGACGTTCTCGCGCCCCGTCTGGCTGGCCGCGTTGGTGAAGATCAGCTTCTTGGCGTCGGCGCTGCCGGCGGGAGCGTCCGGGAAGATGCGGGCGATCGCAGCGTTGTTCGTGGGGTCGATCAGTTGGCGGTCCAAGGTCACCTCGCCGTAGGAGTGTCCGCCATCCGTCGAGATAGCGACCTTGCGGAACTTGGAGCCCGCCGAGTCACGGGAGTTGAGCATGACGCGACCGTCGGAGAGCTCGACCACCTTGTTCTCGTCCATGCCCGCGCCCACCGGCGCGCCCTTGACCCATGTTGCGCCGTGGTCGTCGGAGTAGACGCTGTAAGCCCGGAAGACCTCCGACCCGTTCGCCTGACGCACGTATCCGGAGTACTGCTGGATGAGGCGGCCGGCGTGGGGCCCGTAGCGAAGTTGGATGCCCTCCCCGGAGGAAGCGAAGTTGGTACGCACATCACCTGGCTGCGGGTTGGTGGCGCTGCCGGGTTTGGTGACGTCGGTGATGAAGCGG
The DNA here is from genome assembly GCF_029977985.1 of Propioniciclava sp. Classification (GTDB taxonomy): domain Bacteria; phylum Actinomycetota; class Actinomycetes; order Propionibacteriales; family Propionibacteriaceae; genus Propioniciclava. The sequence goes on from NZ_JARKOT010000010.1 coordinate 17,264, forward strand.
GGCTCGCTCCAGGTGAGGCCGCCGTCTTGCGACTGAACCACCACCGAACTGATGATCCGGCGATTGGCGTCGTCGGTGCCGTACTGGCTTCCCGCGAAGCCAACGTCCTTCGAGTAGAGGAAGAAGCAGAAGACCGTGCCGGTCTCGCGGTCGACCACGAAGCTCGGGTCGGAGTAGCCGTACCGTGCGGTGGTGGCGTCGCCGGTGAAGCCCGCGGCAACCATGATGTAGCCGCCCCAGGTGGCTCCGTTGTCGACGCTGCGTCGCAGGACGATGCTGATCGGGTTGGGCGCGTCGGCCGCGCTGCTTGGGCGGGCGTCCCAGGCCGCAAGGACCACACCGTCGCCCACGTGGGCCAGGGCGGGAATGCGGTAGAAGTAGTTCGCACCCGTCCGGTCGGCAGCGAGGTTCTGTTCGGTGAACTGACCGGGCGGCGAGGTAGGTGGAACGACGGTGGTCGGTGCCGCGAGGACGGGCGCGGCGGCGACTGCGACGCTGCAGAGGCCTGCCGCCAGCGTCGCGGCGAAGGAACGGCGAGAACGCTTCCGGAAACTCCTAATGTCGGACGTCAGACGTATGATGTCTCCGACTCTAGGGCATATCCTCCTGCCCTGTCATCACCGAATCAGTGCGCCAGCGCGGCGACGACGCCGTCAACGCTGATGCTGGACACGACGCAGCGGTCTTTGCGGTTGCGGGTGAGGGCCTGGGTCCACTGGACGATGCCCCCGTCACCCAGGACGTCACCCTCGGCGGTCACGATGCGGAACGCCCCGCCCACGTAGGGGTGCCGCCAAGCGCCGGCGTCCCTGGTGGGGTGGACGATGACGCCGTCACACGTGCCCTGCTCGGCAAGATGCTCGGCCAGGGCGGGGTCCGTGGCGGCGATCTCGACCCGACCGCCGGGCAGGACCGCACCGACGGCGTCCCGCCAGAAATCCACCTGCAGGTTGAGCAGGTCGGCTTCGGTGGAGAAGCCGCCGCCGTCGGGCGCGCTCGAGATCAGCCCCCAGCGCTGCTCGTGCCGCTGGCGTTCACCGGAATCCCAGGCCTGCGCTATCCGCACACACGACGCCAGGTGCACGCGGCTGTGCCCGCTGCGCCGCAGCCGGGACGCCTCGAGCGCCAGCGGATGCACCGGATCGAACACGACCTCGCCGCCGCGGAGCGCGCTGACGACGCGGTTCTGCCCGATCCCGGACAACCGCGACACCGATCCGAGCGACGTCAGCGGCGACAGTTCGACGCCGGTGAACTCGGCAGGAAGGCACTCCCACAAGGCGGTCTGCACGCGCAACGAGGCGCGCGGGTCGATCGGCGAGGGCGTCAGGAAAGGATCGCGACGCCACCGATCGATGAGGTCGGCGTCCTCGAGCTCGGCGGCACGCACGCGAGCCACGTCTGCCAGGATCGTGCGCAACTCCGGGGCTGGCAGGCCCCGCAGCAGCGCCTCGCGAGCCACTGCGCCCAGCCTGCGCCAGATGCGCGTGGACGCGGCGGTGGCAGCGCTCACCGTCCCCGGCCGATGATCCGTCTCACGCGTTCGATTCAACCACATTCTCAAGCGGAAACGACGCCCAGATCGTCCCGGCGGAAATCGAAACAAGCCTGTTACGCGCGCCTAGGCTGGGAGTATGACAAAGGCGGGCATCCCGGGTCTGGGGCTTCCCGTACGGCGCGTGGAGGCGCGCGACGGCGTCCCGACCGGACGCCGCGGCTGGCCGTATGACGTGCCCGCCGTCGCGACCCTGCTGCGCGACGGGTTCGACTTCGGACGGGCGACGGTGCTCGTCGGCGAGAACGGGACGGGCAAGTCTACGCTGGTTGAAGCGATCGCCGAGGCGTACGGACTGAACCCCGAGGGCGGCTCGACGGGTGCGATGCACTCCAGCCGGCGCAGCGAATCGCCACTGGCCGACGACCTGCTGATCGTGCGCGGCATCGGCGGCGGGCGTGGCGGCTACTTCCTGCGGGCCGAGACGATGCATGGGTTCTTCACCTACCTCGAGGAGTCGGGGATGGCGTCGTTCCACGAGCAGAGCCACGGCGAGTCCTTCCTAGCTCTCATGGGCGACAAGTTCTTCGACGCACGCGGCCGCCCGTATCCAGGTTTGTACGTGCTCGACGAGCCGGAGTCGGCCCTGTCGTTCAGCTCGAGCCTCAAGGCGGTGACGTTCCTGCTCGACGTCTTGGACGCCCCCGGCACCCAAGTTCTCATGGCGACCCACTCACCCGTCCTCGCCGCCCTTCCGGGCGCCACCATTTGGGAACTGGACGCCGCCGGCGTCCACCCGGTCGACTGGGCCGACCTGGAGATGGTGGTCACCCTGAAGACGTTCCTCGCGGCACCGGAGCGGTTTCTCCGCCACCTGTCCCGCTGACCGCTGTGGGCCTCGCCGGCGTGAGCCTCGCCCGTGAGGTGTGAACCGTGGCGGTGGTAACGAGGCACTGTAGCTCCTTCGACGCGAACACGCCGGCTCGGCGCAGAGACGCCGGCTCGGTCCGACACCCACGCCGGTTCGGTGCAGAAACGCCGGCTCGGGACGCCTCAGACGCCGGTTGGGTGCAGAAACGCCGGTTCGGGCCGCCCGGACGCCGCTTAGGTTCACAAACGCCGCGTCTGCGCGGCGTATCTGCACCTATCCGGCGTGGATACTCCCGGGGGAGTCCGAGGGGAGGCCGTGAAGCAACCCCACCCGCACACAGGGGAGCGCCCCGGTCGGGGTGGTGACCGAGACGCTCCAGCAGGGTGGGGGGTGTGGGGGTTAGGCGGAGGCCTTCTCCTGCTCATCGGCGTCCTTGGCGGCCTGCTTACCCGCCGTGCGGAGTTCGTCACACACGTTCCGCAGCGCCGCCGCGTGCCGGCCGTTCCAGTCGTTGCGGAACCGCTGCGCATCGTTACCGACCCACTTCACACTGTTCAGCTGCTTGGTGATCTGCTTGGCCGCATTGTCGATCTCGTCGGCCTTGGTGAGCATGAGCTTGCTGAGCTGGCGAACGCCAGCGATATCCATTCCGACCATGCCACTCATCAGAGGGTGCTCCTTCGCTTGTTCGTTGATGATCCCGGGTGGGCCCTTTCGAT
>NZ_JARKOT010000035.1 GCF_029977985.1 Propioniciclava sp.
ACGCCATCGACGCTCTCAACGCCAAGCGCCCCGAACTGGTGACCACCCGCGACGACCTCGTCGCCCGGCGCACCGAGGTGCGCGCCACGATCGCCTCCCTCACGGCTCGGCAGGCCGAGGCCCGGGCGGCGCGCAGCCAGCTCGCCGCCCGGCGCGATGCAGCCGCCCAACTGCCCGACTCCCCGCAGCGCCAGGCCGCGACGGCCCCCCTGGAGGCCGCGCTCGCCCAGGCCGACACCGGCCTCGGTCAGCTGGACGCCGGGCTCACCCGGGCCCGCCAGGGCCTCGCCCACCTGCAGGCGGGCATCAACCAGGTCGTCTCGGGGCTCGCCACCCTCGACACGAACCTCGCCACCGCCCGTGACGGGCTCGCCCGCCTCGACGACGCCCTCGCCGAACTCGCGGACGCCGCCCGCGCCGTCGACGACGCCCACACTCTCGCCGTCATCGCGGTCACCGCCGCCGGCCACGGCGTGGCCCGCGCCGAGCAGCAGGCCTCCTCGGCGACCCTCGTCGCCCCGACCGATGGCATCGTCGTCGCCACCACGCCGACAGGAACGGTGCTGGCCCCCGGCGCCCCGGTCGTCACGATCCGACCGGACGCCGCGGCGTCCGTCACCGCCTGGCTCCCCGCGGACGCCGCCGCCGGACTGTGCCCGGGACAGCCGGTCACCGTCACGGCCGACTGGGCCGCCGCCTTCAGCGCGACCGTCGACCGCCTCGGCGTCACCACCGACTACCCGCCGACCACCCAGGCCACCGACGACGTGCACCTCACCCGCGCCGTTCCCGTCACTTTCACCCTCGATGCCGCCGCGACTCCCCCGCCCGGCGCCCCCGTCGACCTCACCTGGACCCCCTGCGAGAAGGACTGATCATGGCCGAACGCCGCCGCCCTCCCCTCCCCGTCATCGTCGTCGCCCTCCTGCTGTTGGCCGGCGGCCTCGGCTGGTGGTGGTGGTCGACCACCCAGGCCCAGGCCGTCGATCCCAACCGGCTGTCGGGCTCGGTCGAAGCGACCGCGTACACCGTCGCCCCGGCGATCGGCGGCCGCGTCACCGAGGTGCTCGTCGCCGAGGGCGACGTGGTGCACGCCGGCGATCCCGTCGTCCGGCTGGATGCCACCGCCCTCCAACTCACCGTCGACCAGGCGAACGCGGGCGTCGAAGCCGCGAAGGCCCTCGTCAGCCAGAAGGAGGACGACGGCACGGACGCCGAGGTCGCCGAGGCGAAGGCGCGCCAGGCGCAGGCCGAGGCCGCCGTGAGGATCGCCGAGGTTCAGCTCGGCTACGCCACGGTGTCCGCCCCGCACGACGGCACGGTCGTCACGGTCACCACGAACGCCGGCCAGAACGCAGCCCCGGCGCGCACCCTGCTCACGCTCGTCGACACGAGCGACCTCTGGGTCCGCGCCTACGTGCCCGAGCCTCGGCTCGGGGCGGTCACCGTGGGCACGGTCGTGCAGGTCCTGGGCGACGGCGTCGACCCCCGACCCGGCACGATCACCTGGGTCGCCACCCAGGCCGAGTTCACGCCCAACAGCGTCGAAACGGCCGATCAGCGCACCAAGCTCGTCTACCAGATCCGGGTCGCCGTCGACGGAACCGACGGACAGCTCAAGCCCGGCCAGCCCGTCGACGTGGAGCTCCCGTGATGAGCGCCGTCTCCATCCGAGGCCTCTCCCACCGGTTCGGCCAGGTGCAGGCAGTGGACGCCGTCTCGCTCGACGTGCCGCAGGGCGCCGTGTTCGGGCTCCTCGGACCGGACGGCGCCGGCAAGTCGACTCTGTTCCGCATGCTGGCCACCGTCCTGCTCGCAGACGCCGGCGACGCGGAGGTCTTCGGCGCCTCCGTTCGCCACGCTCCCGACGCCGTCACGCCCCGCATCGGCTACATGAGTCAGCAGTTCTGCCTCTACGCAGACCTGACCGTCGCCGAGAACATCGACTTCTTCGCCACGCTCCGCGGGGTGGACGCCCCTACGCGCCGCACGCGCTCGGCCGAACTGCTGGCGTCCATGGGCATGGCCGAGTTCACGCGCCGCGCCGCCGGCCGCCTGTCGGGCGGCATGAAGCAGAAGTTGATGCTCACCACCACGCTCATGCACGCGCCCGATCTGCTCCTGCTCGACGAGCCCACCACGGGCGTCGACCCGGTCTCCCGCCGCGAGTTCTGGACGATCCTCGCCGGCCTGCAGGCGGCCGGCACGACCGTCCTCGTCGCCACCCCCTACATGGACGAGGCCGAGCGCTGCACCCACGTCGCCTTCATGGCCGACGGCCGCATCACCCACACGGGCACCCCCGCCGAGATCAAGGCC
>NZ_JARKOT010000041.1 GCF_029977985.1 Propioniciclava sp.
CGCTGACCGGGATCTTCATGGGCCTGCTCGCGGTCGGGGCCGGCTCCATCGGCTCTCTGGTCGTGGCCACATCCGTCGCGTTGGCGCGGGGACGGCACGGGCTGTTCCTCGCGGCCTGGATCCTGGCGACCGCCGCGAGCATCGCGATGTTGTTCCTGCCGTTGGACGTCCAGAGCAACGTCATCATCAGCCTCGCTGTCGGCCCGGTCGTCGGCGTCGTCGTCGCGTTGACGGCCCTGGCTGGGCGCGTCCGGTTGGATCCGCCCCACTGATCTGACAAGGCTGCCGGCCGCGAAAGCGCCTGCTTTACCCGCCTCCGTACCTCCCGTACGGGTGCGTTCGGGTCCCTCCATGGTTGGAGTCCCGCCACGTCTTGGCGCGTGTGATCTCCGCGTGATCCGGGGTGCCACGCACCCTCAGCGGAAGACTTCTTCAGGGTTGTCGACGGTGATGGAGTCCAAGCCGTAGTAGCGCGCGAACCAGCGGTTGAACGACGCATTCGGGTCGGCGCGGAGATTACCGGTGTACGCCAGGGCGTTGTAGCGGTTCGTGGGCTGGCGGAACTTGGTGACCACCACATCCAGGTTCCCAGCAGCCTTGCTCTCCTCGATGACCCGCAGCTCCTGCGCCACCTCGGCATGCGTCTGGCTGATGGACGTGGAGGCGCAGACGTACTCGAAAGACCCCCAGCCCAGCAGCACCAGGATCGCCGCGCCCAGAGCCGCCGCCGCCCACCCGGGCGCCGTCCGGCTCCATTCGCGCCCCGCGATCCCGATCGCGATGAGGAGGAACAGCACGGTCCAGATCCACGAACGGTGCGGCATGGTGGGAGTCACCACCATCGCCAGCCCGGACACCACGCCCGCGATCACATAGGCCGCCGCCGTCCAGCCGGGGCGTCCGAGCGGTCCGCGCGCCCGCGCGACCAGGAAAACCACCACGAAAACCCCCAGCAGGACGCCGGAGGTCTCGCCGGCGACCTGGAGGATGTAGGGGATCCGCTCGATCACGGTGAGCTCTTGCGTCCCGGCCAGCTTCTCCGCACGCAACCGATTGCCCGGCGAGATCAGCTGCACCATGAGCCCCACGCCTGCCCCCACCACCCCCAGCCACGCCCAGGCGGGAATGCGGCCGCCGCGAGCGCTGCGTCCGAGCATGAGGAGAAAGGCGAGCAGGATCCACGCCCCCGCGCTGTTCTCGTTGGTGCTGCCCCCGATCAGCCCGAGCGCCACCACGCCACCCGTGACCGCCGTCCCTGACGGCACGCGCTGGGCGACGGGGGCGGACGCCAGGAGCCGGTAGGGCACGAGCGTCACCAGCGTGACGAGCGACATCCACAGGTAGTTGACTGCCCCCGACATCCACAGCACGGCCTGCCCGAAGTACGGGACGAACAGCCACAGGCCCCCGAACACCGCGAGCTCCGCGGCGGGTGAGGGGCGGCGGCCGGGTGCGACATGCCACACTACCAACCGGCCAACGGCGAGGAACACGAGCGTGTTCACGACATCGAAGACCGCCTTGGGGAACAGGCAGAAGAACTGCAACGCGGCGTGCGCGAGGTTCCTGCCGTTCTGTGTGTTGTAGTGAGTCCAGATCGATCCGAAAAGGTCGAGCGGGCTTGCCAGCAGTCGAGTCGATGCGTCGGGCGGACCTACCTGGAAGACGAAGTGGTAGATGAAGTCGTCGGCGGTGAAGTCCGTCATGCGGTTCAGCTGCCAGACCAGCGCGAACACCGCGACATACACGGCCAGGCGAGCCGCCTGTGGTGCTCGGGACGCCGTCACAGCAGGCATCGTATTGCCGGACGCCTCAGTTCCCGGGTCGGCGGCACGAGGACGAGCGCAGGTCGTACAGCAGGTAGGTTCCCGCATCGTTGACGAGTGCACAGTGCTCCGACAGATGATCGCGGAGGTCCGTCTGTTCGGAAAGCTGCCAGCGCTCATCCTCAGTGATGAGGAAGTAGTTGCTCCCCCGGGTCCGCTTGGTCCACTCCGACTCGAACCAGCCCGGCGCCTCGTCGTCCATGAGGTCGCGGTCGAACACGGAGGGCCACGCCGCGAAGGAGCGCCACCCGAAGTACCGGAACGGATGGCCGTACTCGGGCAGGAGGCCGGTCACCTTGTCCGAGGGGTCGAAGATCTGGCCCAAGGCGCGCCAGCGAGCAGCCTCCCCGCGGAAGTCGTCCCCCATGAGCTGCCGGTACGACGCCGTGGCGGACCACGCCACCCCGAGGGCAAGCAGCAGCGCCACGCCCACCCGCAGCGTTGCCGAACGCCGTCGCACCAACGATGCGACCGCGGCCAACACGGCGCCGACACCGACAGCCACCACGGGCGCCAACGGCAATGAGTAATAGTCGTGGGTCGACATGTGATGCGAGACGGTGAACCCCAGCACCACATACCCCACCACCCAGCCCCACAAGGACGCCAACGCACCCCGATGCGCCACGAGGCAGACCCCGACCGCCGCCACCAACAGCCAGGGGGTCCCGAAGACCCCATCGACCATCGCCCCCCAGCCGGCATAGAAGTCCGCGCTCCCCCAGAGCTCCGGGTAGAAGCGGCCCGCGAACTGGCCGCTCGTCGTTCCCGGCTGCGCCACCCCGTACAACAGCAGGGGCGGCAGAGCTGCCAGCGCCGCCGCCACGTACAGCTGCCCTGACGTGACTGCTCGCCAGCCTCTCGTGCCCAGCGACAACCCGACCCAGAACGGCGCGAGCATGAAGCCGGACAGCGGCTTGACCAGCACCGCCAGACCGGTCACCAGTCCCGCGGTGACAGCCCAGGCCCACTGTCGCCCCCGGACGGACTCGGTGGCCCACCCCACGGCGAGCCAGAGGGAACCGGCCATGAGCGCAACCATCAGGGGGTCAGGCATGAATGCCCGACTGGCCACCACCCCGAAACCGAAGAACGTGACGTAGGCGAGCGCGGCAAGGGCACCGACCGGCCCCACCAATCTGCGGGCCGCGGCGTACACCGCCAGCGACCCGAGCGCCCAGAAACCGATCGACAACACCCGCGGGATCCACAATGCCTCGTCCCCCACGATCCGGTAGCCCGCGACGGCCAGCGTTTCGAGGATCGGCGGCTCGTTGACCGACTTGAGATCCCATCCCTCTTGGGCCAGTGCCCGCTGCCACGCAGGCGCACTCTCCAGGTCGGCGTAGTACATGCCACGCGCGATCTCTGCTGAATGCAACTGACGGGTCGCATGGAAGTCCAATGGAGGATCCTCGAGATCCGACAAGCGCAGCAGCAAGCCGGCGAGCACCAGAACCACCACGCACACGGCATGGCCCCAACGCCGCCAGCGCACCCCACCCTCGCCCACCGGCCCAATCTAGACGAACACGACCCCGACGGCTGGACGTCCCGCCGGCGGCGCCAGACGGCCTACGGTGTCTGGGTCTCGTCCCGACGGACCCGCGGCGCCCGCTTGCGGAGCTCCTCGTCGAACAGCCGCTTCACGGCCGCGGAGTCGAGGACGCCGTTGATCCCGTCGAGCTTCCCCGCGGCGGCGCGCTGGCAGACGGCCAACCACGCCTGCCCCATAGCGAGGGTGAATCCAGAGGCGACCGATGCGTTGATGACGCCTCCGGCGATCTGCCCGGCTCCGGGGATGAGCTCCAGCAGGCTCGTGGCGGCCTGGCGTCCGGTCGCAGTGGCCAGTGACGTCGACGCGACGGCGAGGATGGCCGCCCGGTCGAAGGGCACGTTGTAAAGCTGTGCGATGCGCGCCATCATGCCGAGCTGCAAGGGCACGAGGATCGCCGCCGAGCTGAACGGGATCGGGACGGCGGCTGCGGTGGCCGCCCCGGCGACCGACGCCGCTATGTGCTTGTTCGCCTGCCGCGCTTTGGCGTCGAGGTCCACCCTCTGCGCCGTCGCGAGCGCTGCGTGGACCGCATCTGGGACAACCAGAAAGGTGGCGTTCACGAGCTCCATCAAGCCGTAGGCCGGCTGACCGGTGAACTGGTCCCTCATCGCGTAGGTCATGAACGGACGCCCGGCCACGATCGGCAGGTTGAGGCTCTCGACGTGCGCGGCGAGAGCGAGGGCGTCCGGATGGAACTGCCCGTCGCGCACCGGCACCTGCGTGAAGACGAGGATGACAGGCACGTCCAGGTCGGCGAGCGTGCGGATGAGTTCCGCCTCGGCCTCCTCGAAGCGCCGGTCGAGAGCGCGGACGCAGTACCACGCGGCGTGCATCTGATCGGCCACGGGCAACTTGCGCTGGTTGGAGACGAACTGCTTGATCTCCTTGACCAACGCCTTGTCGTCGCGGCCGATCTCGATGCCGCGGGTGTCGATGAGGCCCAGGCTGCCGTGGACGCCGACGTAGAGGTGCGAGTCCTTGGTGATCGGCGCACCCACGCCGGTCGCGGCGACCTCCTCCCCGAACACGGCATTGATCAGCGTCGACTTGCCCACCCCGGTCTTGCCGAAAACGCCGAGGTTGAAGCGACCCATGAGTCCCGACTGCTTGTCGAACTCGGAACGGAACGACTCCGTGAAGAACTGCGTCACGGCGTCCAGCCTATTCAGGCTGCGGTTCGTGCGGGACGGGGCTGTCCCTGACCGGCCCCCCGCGGGGTGTGTCTGTTGCGTGGAATCGGCCTCCGTGAAGTCATGGCGCCGCTACGGTGTCCCGCGGCCCCCCTGCGACCGAGGAGACCCGGATGGACCTGTTCCGCACCAAGAGCATCGAGCAGTCGATCGCCGACACCGACGAGCCGGAATACCAGCTCAAGAAGTCGCTGACGGCCCTCGACCTGACCGTGTTCGGCGTCGGTGTCGTCATCGGCGCCGGGATCTTCACGCTGACCGGCCGCGTCGCCCACGCCATGACCGGCCCCGCCATCGTCATCAGCTTCGTGCTCGCGGCCCTCGCCTGCGCCCTGGCGGCGATGTGCTACGCCGAGTTCGCCTCGACCGTTCCCGTCTCCGGCTCGGCCTACACGTTCAGCTACGCGTCGCTCGGGGAGTTGCTGGCGTGGATCATCGGGTGGGATCTGATTCTCGAGATGTTCCTCGGTGCGTCGGTGGTGGCCCAGGGGTGGAGCGCCTACCTCGGCGTCTTCCTGGGCAAGGTGGGCATCGTGCTGCCCGAAGCCATCAGCTACGGAGGCGTCGTCGACCTGCCCGCAGTGCTCCTCGTGATCGTGCTCGGCCTGCTCGTGTCCATCGGCATCAAGGAGTCGATGCGGGTCAACATGGTTCTGGTCGGCCTGAAGCTGTTCATCGTGTTGTTCGTGATCATCGCGGGCATCCAGTTCGTCAACCCGGCCAACTACGCGCCGTTCATCCCCACGCCGGTGGCCACCGAGGCATCGACGGGGTGGACGCAGCCGCTCCTCCAGTGGATGACCGGGGCAGCGCCCGCAGCCTTCGGCGTCCCCGGCATCTTCGCCGGCGCCGCCCTCGTGTTCTTCGCCTACATCGGGTTCGACGTCGTGGCGACCGCCGCCGAGGAGACGAAGAAGCCCCAGCGTGACCTGCCCATCGGGATCATCGCGTCGCTCGTCATCTGCACCGTCTTGTACTGCGCGGTCGCGCTCGTGGTGACGGGGATGGTCCGCTACGACCAGCTCGACCCGAGCGCCGCCCTGGCCAACGCGTTCGTCAACCACGGCCAGGGCTGGATGGCCACCCTCATCTCGGCCGGTGCGGTCGCGGGGCTGACGACGGTCGTCCTCACGCTCATGGTCGGCGCCACGCGCGTCATCTTCGCCATGTGCCGCGACAACTTGCTGCCGATGGGCCTCGCCAAGGTGCACCCCCGGTTCCGGACGCCGTGGCTCATCACCGCCATCGTGACCTTCATCTGCGCCGTTACCGCCGGCTTCACGCCGATCGGCGTGCTGGAGAGCATGGTCAATATCGGGACGCTCAGCGCGTTCGTGCTCGTGTCCCTCGGCGTGCCCGTGCTGCGCCGGAAGCGACCCGACCTGAAACGCGCCTTCACGGTGCCCTTCTCCCCCGTTGTGCCCATCCTGTCGGCGCTCGTCTGCGGCTACCTGATGCTCAACCTGTCGCTCGAGACGTGGGTGCGCTTCCTCGCCTGGCTGGCAATCGGGCTGATCATCTACTTCGCCTGGTCCCGCCACCACTCCCGCCTCCAGACTGGCATCGCACTCTCCCCGGACCTCGAGCAGGCCCTGCGCGAGAACCACTGATGCCGAGTGCCGGATGCCGCGGCAACGGGCGGCACCGGCTACGGCACCGTCGGCGTCCCGGCGTAGCATGGGGCGTTCGCTGTCCCCAGCCTGATCGGATCCTCCATGCCCACTCGCGCTGACCTGCGCAACGTCGCGATCATCGCCCACGTCGACCACGGCAAGACCACGCTGGTGGACGCCATGCTGTGGCAGTCCGGCGCCTTCCGCGAGAACCAGGACGTCGAGAAGCGCGTCATGGACTCGATGGACCTCGAGCGCGAGAAGGGCATCACGATCCTCGCGAAGAACACCGCCGTCGAGCACGAGACGGCCTCGGGCGACACCGTGACGATCAACATCATCGACACCCCCGGCCACGCCGACTTCGGCGGCGAGGTCGAGCGCGGGCTCGAGATGGTCGACGGCGTCCTGCTCCTGGTGGACGCCTCGGAGGGCCCGCTGCCGCAGACGCGGTTCGTGCTGCGCAAGGCACTCGCCAAGCACCTCCCCATCATCGTGGTGATCAACAAGGTCGACCGCGCCGACGCCCGGATCAGCGAGGTCGTCGACGAGGTGTACGCCCTGTTCATGGACCTCGTGGAGGACGACGAGGCCGACAAGCTCGACTTCCCGATCGTGTACTGCGCGGCGAAGGCCGGCCGGGCATCGCTCGCCCAGCCCGCCGACGGCGGTATGCCGGACGCCGACAACCTCGAGCCGCTGTTCCAGACGCTCCTCGAGCACATCCCGGCCCCCACCTACACCGAGGGCGCGCCGCTGCAGGCGCACGTGACCAACCTCGACAGCTCCCCCTACCTCGGCCGGCTCGCTCTGTGCCGCATCGTGGAGGGCGAGCTGAAGCGCGGCCAGCAGGTGGCGTGGATCCGGCGCGACGGGACGACGGCGAACGTCAAGCTCTCCGAACTGCTCATGACGAACGCCCTCGAGCGTGTGCCCGCCGAGTCCGCCGGGCCGGGCGACATCGTGGCCATTGCGGGCATCCCCGACATCACGATCGGCGAGACGCTGTCCGACCCCACCGACCCCCGTCCGCTGCCGCTGATCCACGTGGACGAGCCGTCGATCTCCATGACGATCGGCATCAACACCTCACCGCTCGCGGGCCGGTCGGGCAAGAAGCTCACCGCGCGCCTCGTGAAGGCGCGCCTGGACGCCGAGCTCATCGGCAATGTCTCGATCAAGGTGCTGCCCACCGACCGGCCCGACACCTGGGAGGTGCAGGGGCGCGGAGAGCTCCAGCTGGCCGTCCTGGTCGAGATGATGCGCCGCGAGGGCTTCGAGCTCACCGTCGGCAAACCCGAGGTGCTGACCCGGGTGACCGACGGCGTCCTCACCGAACCCGTCGAACGGCTGACGGTCGACGTGCCGGAGGAGCACCTCGGCACCGTCACGCAGCTCATGGGCACCCGCAAGGGCCGCATGGAGCAGATGATCAACCACGGCACCGGCTGGGTGCGGCTGGAGTTCATCGTGCCCGCGCGCGGGCTCATCGGCTTCCGCACCGAGTTCCTCACCGAGACCCGCGGCACCGGCATCATGCACCACGTGTTCGAGGGCTACGAGCCGTGGGCGGGCGAGATCAAGACGCGCATGACGGGGTCCCTCGTCGCCGACCGGACAGGATCGGTCACGTCGTACGCGCTGTTCAACCTGCAGGAGCGCGGCATCCTGTTCGTCGC
>NZ_JARKOT010000042.1 GCF_029977985.1 Propioniciclava sp.
CGGCTCCCTTCACGCGCAGGATCTCGGTGGCGGCCTCGAAGTCGCCGTCCGCCTCGGTGAGGGCCTTCTTGGCGTCCATCATCCCGGCGCCCGTGGCGTCGCGGAGCTTCTTGACGTCAGCAGCAGTGATTGCCATGACTGTTGTGCACCCTTTCGTGGTGGCTGGATTACTTGGACTCGGTCTCGACCTCGTCGGCGGAGGCCGGCGAATCGGGCGAGTCCGCCGACTCGGGGGACTCCGGGGACGCCGGCGACGTGGCCGACACCGGCACGGCCGGAGCCGGGGCGTCCGCCTGGTCGTCGCGCGAGGCCTCGGCGGCCTCGGCCTCGGACGTGGTCGGAGCCACCTCGGCGGCACCGAGGAGCTCGCGCTCCCACTCCGCCATCGGCTCGGCCTCGGTGGTCCCCGTGCCGGCGCCGGCGGAGCTGCGGGCCAGCAAGCCCTCGGCGACGGCGTCAGCGATGATGCGGGTCAGCAGCGCGACGGAGCGGATCGCGTCGTCGTTGCCCGGAATGGCGTAGTCGACCTCGTCGGGATCGCAGTTGGTGTCGAGGATGCCGACGATCGGGATGCGGAGCTTGCGCGCCTCGTCGATCGCGAGGTGCTCCTTCTTGGTGTCGACGACCCAGACGGCCTGCGGCAGCTTATGCATGTCACGGATACCGCCGAGCGACTTCTCCAGCTTCTCCTTCTTGCGCTCCTGCTGTAGGAGTTCCTTCTTGGTGAGCCCGGACGCCGCCACGTCGGTGAAGTCGATCGCCTGGAGCTCCTTCATCTTCTGGGTGCGCTTGGAGATCGTGGCGTAGTTGGTGAGCATGCCGCCCAGCCAACGCTGATTCACGTACGGCATGCCGACGCGGGTCGCCTGCTCGGAGATGGCCTCCTGTGCCTGCTTCTTCGTGCCGACGAAGAGGATCTGCCCCCCGCGCGCGACCGTCTCACGGACGAAGCTGTACGCCTTGTCGATATAGGTCAGCGACTGCTGGAGGTCGATGATGTAGATGCCGTTGCGCTCGCCGAAGATGAAGCGCTTCATCTTGGGGTTCCACCGACGGGTCTGGTGACCGAAGTGGACGCCGCTCTGGAGCAGCTGGCGGGTGGTGACGACGGCCATGGCCGTTCCTTTCTCGCGGGCGCACGAGGCGGCCCGCCCGGGTTGTCTCGGACCGAACCGTTCGGCCCTCCTGATGCGCTCGTCACTCCCCAGCCCGTGGGCACCCGAGGAGCGACCCGAACCTCAAGTTCAGGAAGACCGCATGCGAAGTCGACCCGGATCTGCCGAGTCGCTGGGAACAGCATAACGGGGCGCCGATTGAGCAGCAAAAGAGCTCGATCGGCTTCACGGGGTGGCTGGCAGGGCGCGTTCCAGCGTCACCAGGGTGTAGCCGCGACCGCGCAGGCCGTCGATCACGCCGGGGAGAGCGTCGGCGTCCAGGGTCGAGCCGTCGTTCGGGTTCGCGCCGACGTGCATGAGGACGATTCCTCCCGGCGTGGCTCCACCCAGGACGCGGTCGGTGACCGTCGTCACCGACTGGCCGCCGGAAGTGCCCTTCCACCCGAGCGTGTCCGTGGTCCACCGGAACGGGACGTAGCAGGCGCCGTTGACGACGGCGATGCGATGTGCGTCGACCGCACCGAAGGGGAACCGGAAGTACGGGTGGGGGTCCTGGCCGGTCGTGTCCTTGATGTCGGCAGCGCCCGCGGCCAGTTCGGCGCGGACAGCGGCGTCGTCGAGGGTGGTCAGGTCGGGGTGGGTGGACGTGTGGTTGCCGATGGGATGGTCACGGGCGATGGCGCGGGCGGAGGCCGGGAAGCTCCGCGCATAGCGGCCGGTGAGGAAGAACGTGGCGGGGGCGTCCTTGTCGGCCAGGACGGACAGGATCGCCGCCGTGCCCGTGTCGTCGCCGCCGGCGTCGAACGTGAGCGCGATCACCTTGCCGCTGCCGGGCATGGTGGTCAGATCCCGGCCGAGCAGCCCGGTCGGGATCGTGCACGCGGCGGTCTCCACCGGGGCTGTCGTGGCGGGCTGCGTGGGCCTGGCCGGGCGGGTGGAGGTGGGGCCGGACGCCGTCGGCGTCCGGGTGGCGGTGGGCGTGGGCGGTGCCGGAACTGTGCTTGGCGGAACTGCGCTGGCAGAAGCGGTGGTTGCGGGGGTCGTGGTGACGGACACGGGCGGAGGCTCCGGCAGGGGGGCGCCGGGGGTGGCGATGGGCGGGGTGAGGGCGCAGCCGGCGAGCAGTGCCGCGCCGGCCACGAGGACGCCGAGGAGCCCGCGCGTGGACGCCATGCACCCATGGTCCGGCAAAGTGCTGGAGCATGGCTGATGGGACGCGAAGAATCACCGAAGAGTCGCGTGCCATCCAGGGGCCGGGCAGCGCACCCACGACGTGCGAATCGCGCTGACAAGGCGTGACGGACGGTGCCTAATGTGCGGTCGTGAAGATCATCGTGAGCATCGCCCTCGTCGGGCTGATCCTGTTCACCGGTGCCACCCCCGCCACCGCCGAGGGCACCGGGCAACTCCCGCTGGCCGGAACGGTGGTGACCGGCTTCGACCCACCCGACGTGGCGTGGGGGGCGGGCCACCGCGGTGTGGACCTTTCCGGCTCACCCGGGGACACGGTCGTCGCCCCCGCTGGCGGGGTCGTGATATTCGCGGGAGTCGTGGCGGGGCGTCCGGTGGTCGTGGTCAGCCATGGCGAGCTGCGCTCGACCCTCGAGCCCGTGGAGGCGAGCGTGCCCGTCGGCACGCGGGTGTCCGCCGGCGACCCGGTCGGGGTGCTCGTGGCGGGGCACGCGTGCTCCGCGCCGGCCTGCCTCCATTGGGGACTCAAACGTGGCGAGGACTATCTGGACCCGCTCGCCTTCGTGACCGGCAGCGAGGTGCGGCTGTTGCCGGACGATGCGGCTGCCGGTGTCCGGGAGCGCGCGGCCGAACGGGAGCGCGCAGCCCAATCATCCGGCGACACTGCCACGGTCGTGGTGGCGGGATCGGGGGCGTTGTCGAGGCCGTCGGCCGGGGCGGTGACGTCGGTCTTCGGCATGCGGTTCCACCCCATCTTCCACGAGTGGCGGATGCACAACGGCATCGACCTGTCGACGGGGTGCGGGTCCCCCATCCGTGCCGCCGCCGACGGCGTGGTGACCCACATGGGCTACGACGCGTCGGGCGGGTGGCGCCTGGTCGTGTCGCACGGGATCGTGAACGGCGTCGACCTGCAGACGGTCTACCTGCACGCGCAGGGGTACCGCGTCCGGGCGGGCGACCGGGTGCGCCGCGGCGAACAGGTGGGGACGGTCGGCAGCACCGGCTGGTCGACGGGCTGTCATCTGCACTTCAGCGTCAAGGCCGACGGCCGTCAGGTCGACCCACAGCCGTGGCTGGGCTGATCCGGCTGCTGCCGCAGGAGGGCTCGCTCGCACCCTGCGGTGAGGGATCCGCGATGGGGCATCGGGCGCCGCCAGGACGCCACCG
>NZ_JARKOT010000057.1 GCF_029977985.1 Propioniciclava sp.
GCGCCAGGAGGCCGAGCAGATCCTGGCCGACGCCCGCGCCCGCGCGGAGGGGCTCGTCGCCGAGGAGGCCGTGCACGTCGAAGCCGCCGAGCGAGCCGAACGGTTGACGTCCGAGACCGAGTCCGAAGCCGAGGAGATCAAGCGCGAGGCCGACGCGTACGTCGATGCCCGCATCGCTGAGTTGGAGGCCGGCCTGTCCAAGACGATGAGCCAGATCCAGATCATGCGCGCCCGGCTCAGCGAGCGGTCGCACCTGGACGAGCGCTTCTCCAAGTGAGGTGATTCGGGCTCACTGGAAGACCCGGGCTGGTCTGCCGACCCGAAGCTTCCAGTGAGCGCCCACTCACTGCGAGCGGACGCCGTTTGGACGCCACGGCGTCCGACGGGTAGGGTTGTTCCTCGGTTATGACGCTGTCGTGCCCCCGGTGAAGGAGTTCTGATCATGACTCGCTCCATCGACCCTCGCTCCGTGCTCGTCTTCGACATTCGCGAATTCGGCCACCGCGCAGGCTCGGTCAAGGAGATCGTGACGGAGGTTCCCGCCCCCGAGGGGATCGGCAGCGACGTGATCGGAGTACCGACCGACTCTCCCATCGCGCTCGATCTGACGCTCGAGGGTGTGGGGGACGGGGTCCTGGCCACCGGAACCGCCGGCGTCCAGCTGCGCGGGGAGTGCGCTCGGTGCCTGACCGAGATCGAGGCTTCGGCCGAGGTCGACCTGCAGGAACTGTTCCTCTTCCCGGGCGTGGACGCCGACGATGCCGAGGCCAGCCGCGTCGAGAGCGAGATGATCGACCTCGAACCGCTGCTGCGGGACGCCGTGGTACTCGACCTGCCGTTCATCCCGCTGTGCCGGGAGGATTGCGCCGGGTTGTGCTCCGTCTGCGGGGTGAACCTGAACGACGATCCCGACCACAGCCACGGTGAGGCCACCGATCCCCGGTGGGCCGAGCTGGTGAACTGGACGACCGGCGCCGACCAGTGACCGACCCCGGCCGGGGCCGATCGAGACCTGAGGAGTAAGACGTGGCTGTTCCGAAGCGGAGGATGTCCCGCAGCAACACGCGCGCCCGCCGTGCGCAGTGGAAGACGTCGGCGCCCACGCTGGTGACCTGCGCCAACGCCGCGTGCCGCGCGAAGCACCTGCCCCACACCGCGTGCCCGAGCTGCGGTCAGTACGGGCCGCGCAGCGCCCGCCGGCAGGTCGTCGAGCCGTGAGCTCCGCGACGCCTCGCCGCGTCGCTGACCTGATCCGCGAGCTGGGGATCCCCATCGATCCCCAGCTCCTCCAGCTTGCCCTCACCCATCGGTCGTGGGCCTACGAGCACGGTGGTGCGCCACACAACGAGCGCCTCGAGTTCCTCGGGGATGCCGTGCTCGGGGTCGTGGTGACCGAGCACCTCTTCAACCTCTACCCCGACGACGCTGAGGGCCTGCTCGCCAAGAAGCGCGCCGCCGTCGTCAACACCTACGCCCTCGCCGATGTCGCCCGTGAGCTCAACCTCGGCGCCGACCTCCGGCTCGGGCGCGGGGAAACGACCACCGGCGGAGCCGACAAGGACTCCATCCTCGCCGACGCCACCGAGGCCGTCATCGCCGCCGTGTTCCTGTCGGCCGGGCGCGACGCCGCCGAGCGTTTCGTCCACGCGCTGATGGATCCGCTGGTCGCCCGCGCCACCGCCGCCGGCGTCACCATGGACTGGAAGACCGCCCTGCAGGAGCTCTGCTCCGAGCGCGACCTGCCCACCCCGCGGTACGCCCACGTGGCCTCCGGACCCGACCACGACAAGCGCTTCGAGGCCACCGCCGTCGTCGGCGAGACCACGTTCCCGCCGGCGTCCGCACGCTCGAAGAAGCTGGCCGAGCAGGGTGCGGCCGAGCAGGCGCACGCCGCGCTGCTCGCCGCGTTCGCCGTGACGGACGCCGCCCCCGCGAGCTGAGCCGTGCCCGAGCTCCCCGAGGTCGAGACAGTTCGGTCCGGCCTGGAACCGATCATCACCGGACGCCGCATCGACGGCGTCACCGTCCTGCACCCGCGGCCGGTCCGTCGGCACGAGGCGGGTCCGGACGCCTTCGCCGCCGCTCTCGCGGGCCGCACGTTCGGCGTCCCGCGGCGGCGCGGCAAGTACCTCTGGCTGCCCCTCGACGACGGGGACGCCGTGCTGGCGCACCTGGGCATGAGCGGCCAGTTCCGCATCAACGCCCCCGCCGACCCGCTGCAGAAGCATGCGCGCGTCCTGGTCGACCTCGACGGTGCGACGCAGGTGCGGTTCGTGGACCAGCGAATGTTCGGCGGGCTGTCGCTGTCGGTGGGCGGTGCGGAACTGCCCCCCGAGATCGCCCACATCGCCCGCGATCTGTTCGCCCCGGAGCTTGATTTGGACGCCCTGGTCGCCCGGGTGGGGCGGTCACGCTCGGGCATCAAGCGCGTGCTGCTCCACCAGTCGATCGTGTCGGGCATCGGCAACATCTACGCCGACGAGGCGCTCTGGCGGGCGCAGGTCCACGCCGAGACGCCCGCCGACGAACTGGGCAGCGACGTGACGCGCGGCGTCCTGCTGGCGGCGCACGCCGTCATGACCAGCGCTCTCGCGCAGGGCGGCAGCTCCTTCGACGCGCTGTACGTGAACGTCAACGGGGAGTCGGGTTACTTCGACCGGTCCTTGGATGCCTACGGCCGGGAAGGCCTTCCCTGCAAGCGATGTGGGACGCCGATCATCCGTGAGCAGTTCATGAACCGCTCGTCGTTCTTCTGCCCGCGTTGCCAGCGCCGACCCCGGGCGACCTCGTAGCCAGGACCAGCATTCCGCGACCCATCCAGTCATGTCGATGGGCGTAGCGTTGAATGCGTGCGGGTGCTGTTGACCGAGAGCGCGAGCCTCACATGTCGCGAGACGCTGACGGTCCTCGGTCGCGCTGGCATTCGGGCCGCTGTGGTGAGCTCGGGGCCGTGGACCATTGGCCACTTCAGCCGTTGGCGCGCGCACGGTGTCCAACTTCCGGCACCTTCGGTCGACCCCGCCGGCTACCTGCGTGGTCTCGGACGGCTCGGTGATCGCTATGACGTCGTGCTGCCCACCCACGAGCAGGCATGGTTGATCGCGACGGGCCGCCATCTGCTACCAGAACAGTTTCCGGTCGCCGTCGCTGACGTCGCGGCGTTCGACCGGGTGCAGAGCAAGGTCGCCTTCGCGCAACTCCTCGATCGGCTCGGGCTGCCGCAGCCGTCGTGGTGGACACCTGCCCACCTTCCCGCGACAGCACCGCAGCGATTGTGGGTGAAGGCGGCGTTCAGCACGGCAGGCCGCGGCGTGCACCGAACCCAGTCGCACCGGGAAGCCAGGCGGGTGGCTGCCGCGATCCAAGCGACGGGGACGCCTGTCATGAGTCGAGTCCAGCAGAGTGGTGTACGACACGGTTCAGATCACCGGGTCGTAAACCACTCTGCTGGGCACAACACCGGGGAAGAGAGCGGCCCCCTCGCCATCCCGCCCGGCACGTACCGGGTGCGCGTCAATGCGCGGGGGCGCGACGCCGGCCGGGACGGTGAGTTCGCCGACGCACCCTGTGACTGGTACTTGATCGAGTTGTGGCCAGCGCCCCCGGGGTTGGATGCCATCCTCCGGACGGGGAGTGCCGACGCAAACTATTGGCACGCCGGAGTGGGGTCGCGCCGCTGACGCACGCTCCGCCGGGCAGGGGACGCGCGGCGTCCGGCCGGGGAACGGTTGGGTGTGACACACCCCGACGCGGGGGACTCGACGACGCAGGATTCTGAAAGAAGTCCGGGGACTTCGATAGGGGTGTGGACGCGTACGGCCAGAGAGAGCCGCAGGGTGCCAAGCCCCCAGCCGGCCGACGTCGACAAGCGGCAGTCCACCCGCAGGGTTCAGAACCCGACCAACTCTGAGGGCAGGCCGCCCAACTGGAGACTCAGGACGTTGTCAGCGCCGCGCAGGGCGACAAGGACAGCTGGGGCTGGGTCCACCGCGAGGCGTGCGTAGTCGACTTCGCCGGCCGAAGGGTCGACAGTGAAGGCAAGCTGCTCGTGCCCAAGGGAGAACTGAGCGTTCACGCCGGGCTTGTTGCCTCGGGGATCCAGGCGGTGCCACGCGCCGCCGAGATGGACGGCCATCAGGCCGCGGACGACGTGGCCGGCGACTGCGTCGGCGAGCCGCTGGTAGCAGAGGCCGGCTGGCACGCCTTGTGATCGGAGGACGGCAGCCAGTAGGTGGGCCTTGGCGTAGCACAGGCCGACGCCTTCGTGCAGCGTTTGGCTGGCCGAGACGGTCACCCGAGGGTCCTGAACGTCGAAGGAGTGGCCGATACGGTCGCGGACCCATTCGAACGCGGCCCGCGCGAAGTCGGAGACCTCCGGGTTCGTCGCCCGCAAGGTCGCCCCGAGGGCCACCACCTCAGGGTGGTCGGCGTCGACGACGTCGCCGGCGTCCACGTAGTGGCGCGGGTCCTCGGCGAGCAGTTCCTGCGGCGCAGATTACGGTACGAGTTGTAAGACCTCAGGGGCGCAAGTCGCCCCGGAGCGGACGCCCGTGGTGGGCGTCAGTTCACGAACCGCCGCTCCGCGTCCTGGTCGTGACCGGTTCACTGACCCGTCCTGATGCCGGGCAGCACCAACTGGAGCCACCGCTGCCGAACCGCGGCCGGTTGGTCCGTGGGCGCAGTTGCCATGAGCAGGTAGATGTCGGCGACAGACACGCTGCCCCTGATCGTGCCGGCGTCCTGACCCCTGCGGATCAGTTCGCCCACGGCGGCCGAGGCTCGCGCTTCGTCCGGCTGTTCAGCGGGACCCTCGACCCCGAGGCTCCGCGCGGCCACCTTCACCGCTTGGTTGTGGGCGATGGCCTCGGTCGTCCGATCCAGAAATCCCGCCAACTCGTCGATCGCGGGGGCTCCGCCGCGCGCGCGGGCAAGGGACGCTTCAGCGTCTTCGGCAACCTCGCCGACATGTTCCGCGATCACCGCGGACACGAGGTCGGCCTTGGTCGGGAAGTGTCGATAGAGGGTGCCGACGGCAACTCCGGCGGCCTGGGCGATGTCGTCCATGCCGGCGGCTGAACCGTGGGAGCCCATCTGTTCCCTGGCCGCCTCCAGGATCCTGCGCCGGTTACGGACGGCGTCGGCGCGGCTCGGCCGGTTGTGGCTCATCGGTGCCCCCTGGCGAAGCGGTGGTCGTCTTGCATCTTACGTGAACCATAGTTCATGATAATGGTGAACGCACACTCACTTTATCTTTGGAGACCACGCATGACCACCAGAGTTGCCCTCGTCACCGGAGCCTCCTCGGGCATCGGCGAAGCTACTGCCGCCAAGCTGGCGAGCATCGGCTACACCGTCTACGGAGCGGCGCGCCGCACCGATCGTTTGCAAGGGCTCGCGGCCGAGGGCATCCTTCCGCTGGGCATGGACGTGACCGACGAGGAGTCGATGAAGGCCGGCGTGGCGCGGATCATGGCCGAGGCGGGCCGCATCGACGTCCTCGTCAACAACGCCGGGTACGGCTCGTACGGCGCCATCGAGGACGTCCCGATCGACGAGGGTCGACGTCAGTTCGAGGTCAACGTGTTCGGGGCCATGAACCTCGCCCAGCTGGTGCTGCCCCACATGCGGGCGCAGAAGTCGGGCACGATCGTCAACATCACCTCGATGGGCGGCAAGATCTACACCCCGCTCGGCGGCTGGTATCACGGCACGAAGTTCGCGCTCGAGGCGCTCAGTGACTGCCTGCGGCTCGAAGTGGCGCCGTTCGGCATCAACGTGGTCGTCATCGCGCCGGGCGGGATCGCCACCGAGTGGGGCGGCATCGCTGCGGCCAACCTCGAGAAGACGTCGGGACACGGTCCCTACAAGGCGCAGGCCGACGCCGTCGCCGCATCACTGCGCTCGGAGGCGAACGCGAGTCGCAACTCGCCGCCCTCGGTCATCTCCGAGGCGATCGCCCAGGCCGTGACTGCGCGCCGGCCTAAGACCCGGTATGCCGTGGGCTTCGGCGCGAGGCCGCTCATCGCTGCCCGCGGGCTGCTCTCCGACAAGAAGTTCGACGCCCTCATCTCGCGGGCAACGGGGCTGCCGCGCACGTGAGTGGACGGGCTCGTGCGCGAGAGTGGACGGACTCCAGTGGCGTCGGTCATGGAGTTCGAGCCGCGACGGTGGTGGGCGGGCCCGCTCGATGTCGAGCAGCTGGCGTGGTCCTCAGTCCGGGCTGCGCGGGACGCCGCCCAGGCCGTCGCGGCGTCACGGGGCATGCCCGGGTCGGTGGGCGTCAGCCGCGTTTGATCGCGGGCGCCGCCGGCGCCCGCTGAGGTCCCGGCGTCGCTGGACCCGCACACCGTCGCCCGGCCTTCCCCCACGGATCGCTCATGGTGCCGCCCCCACCCCTGACCGTGGACGGCGCCACCATCGAGCGGCCCGTGGGCGGGTATGGGCAGGCGCGCCTCGCCTGGCTGCCCGAGGCATCCTGATTTCGGCGGGGTCGATGGGGGTGATACGCAAAACTGACACGCTTCATCTCGATCGACCCCGCTGAGATCAGAAATACTCGCGGCCCGAGGGGAGCGGCCGACGCCCGCGCCTGCGCGCAGGCGAGTGGTCCACCCCAACGGGGCGCGATCCCGCTAGGATTCGGTCTTTGTGAGCACCCTGCGACGGCTGTACGACCGACATGGCAACAGCCTGCGCGAGTTCATCAAGTTCGGCCTGATCGGCGGCTCGGGCGTCGTCGTCAACCTGCTCGCGATCGGTCTGGCTCACAACGTGTTCTTCCACGGGTTCCAGCTCGCCGACGACTTCGCTGTCTGGAACATCCCGGGCACGCGGTGGAGCGTGCGGATGTACCACCTGTACGCGATCTTCGCATTCTTCGTGGCCAACACCTACAACTTCGTCCTGAACCGCTATTGGACGTTCAAGGGCGAGCGGGCGCCGTTCTTCAAGGAGTTCCTGCCGTTCATGACGGTCGGCCTGGTGGCCCAAGGCGTGGGCCTCATCATTCTCACGCTCCTGCGCAATCCGACGTCGCCGCTCTACTTGCCCGACCCGTTGTTCACCGAGAGCGGGCCGATCTGGACGAAGCGCCTCTACTGGGCGCAGCTGATCCAGGTCATCCTCGTCATGCCGATCAACTTCGTTGTGAACAAGCTCTGGACCTTCCGCGCGGTGCGGCGGCGGCACGAGGCGAAGCTCAGTTCGTAAGGTGATTGTGTGCACCTGAAGTCCCTGACGCTCCGCGGCTTCAAGTCGTTCGCGTCGGCGACGACATTGAACTTCGAGCCGGGCATCACCTGCGTGGTCGGCCCGAACGGCTCCGGCAAGTCCAACGTGGTCGATGCCCTCAGCTGGGTCATGGGTGAGCAGGGCGCGAAGACGCTCCGCGGCGGCAAGATGGAAGACGTCATCTTTGCCGGGACGGCGGGACGCGCTCCGCTCGGTCGCGCCGAAGTGAGCCTCACCATCGACAACACCGACGGCGCACTGCCCATCGAGTACACCGAGGTGACGATCAGTCGCACCATGTTCCGCTCCGGCGGCTCCGAGTACGCCATCAACGGCCACAGCGCCCGCCTCCTCGACGTGCAGGACCTCCTCAGCGACTCCGGCATCGGCCGCGAGATGCACGTGATCGTCGGGCAGGGCCAGCTGGACACGATCCTCCAGGCCACCCCCGAAATCCGCCGCGGCTTCATCGAGGAGGCCGCCGGCGTCCTGAAACACCGCAAACGCAAGGAGAAGGCGCTCCGCAAGCTCGACGCCACCCAGGCCAACCTCGATCGCCTGGCAGACCTGATCGGCGAGATCCGCCGCCAGCTGAAGCCCCTCGGCCGGCAGGCCGACGTGGCTCGCCGGGCGGCCGTCATCCAGGCCGAGTTGCGCGACGCCCGCGCCCGGCTCCTCGCCGACGACTACGTGCTCGCCACGTTGTCGTTGGAGTCCGACCTGGCCGCCGAGGCGGAGATCAAGGAGCGCCGCCTCGTCGTCGAGGGAGCCCTTGAACAGGCCCGGGCGGCCGAGACGGACGCCGAGGCGGCCGTCCGTGCCGCGGTGCCCGACCTGAACCGTGCCCAGGAGACCTGGTACGCCCTGGCCGCCCTGCGCGAGCGGGCGGCGTCCACCGGGTCGATCGCCGCCGAACGCGTCCGCAACGCTGCGAACATCGGCTTCGAGGAGCGTCGCGGCCGCGACCCGGAGGCGACCGAGGCCGAGGCGGCGCGCATCAAGGAGTCCGAGGACGAGCTGAACGCGGTGGTGGCGCAACGCGCCGCGACGCTGCGCGAGGCCACCGGCGAACGTGAGGCGCGCGAGGCCGAGCACGCCGCCGCCGAGAAGAACTACGCCGCCCAACTGCGCGCGATCGCCGACCGCCGCGAGGGACTGGCCCGGCTGGCCGGCGAGGTCAACACGTTGTCGTCGCGCGCCGAATCCGGTGAGGCCGAGGCCGGACGCCTCCGCGCGGCCGCCGAGGAGGCCCGCCGCCGCGCCGACGAGGCTCGCAAGCGCTTCACCCACCTCGAGACCGAGTTGGGCGGCGTCACCGAGGGCGAGGAAGACCTCGACGCCGCCCATGCCGCCGCCGAGGCAGCGCGCGAGGCGGCGGCGTCCGAGCTCGAGCGCCTGCGCGCCGACGAGCAGCGGCTCACCGCCGAGCGGGGCGCGCTCGCGGCCCGCGTCGACGGCCTCAAGGTCGGTCTCGACCGGGCGGACGCCTCGGGTGCGCTCCTCGCGGCCGGGGAGACACTGACGGGTGTGCTCGGCTCGGTGGCGGCGCTCGTGCAGGTGGAATCGGGGTACGAGGCGGCTGTCGCGGCGGCGCTGGGGCAGGCCGCCGAGGCGGTCGCGGTGCAGGACCTGAACGCCGCCGTGGCAGCGGTCACCCACCTCAAGACCGACGATCTGGGGCGGGCAGGACTGATCCTGGGTGGCGCCCCCGCTGAAGAGCCGATGACGTGGCCCGACCTGCCGAACGGCGTCCGTTATGCGATCGACACCGTGACGGCCGAACCCGCGTTGGACGGTGCCCTGACCGCCCTGCTGCGCAAGGTGGCCGTGGTGACCGACCTCGTGGAGGCGCGCACGCTGGTGGCCGCCCAGCCCGATGTCAGCGCCGTCACGCGGGACGGCGACCTGCTCAGCGCCTGGTTCGCCTCCGGCGGCTCATCGGCGAAACCGAGCCTCATCGAGGTGCAAGCCGCGATCGACGAGGCGAGTGAGCGTCTCTCGGGATTGACGGCGGACGTGGAGCGGGTGGTGTTCGCACGGTCGGCGGCATCGGCGCGCTTGGCCGACGCACAGGCGGCGAGCGAGTCGGCGCTGGCGCGCCTGCACGAATCGGACGCGCAGTACTCGGCCCTGGCCGAAGAGCTGGGCCGGCTCAACCAGACCGCCCGGGCGGCGCTGGCTGAGGCCGAGCGGCACGACGCGGCCCTGGCGCGGGCAGAGGAGTCGCGGGAGAGGAACGCAGCCGCACTCGCCGAACTGACCGACCGCCTCGAACGCGCCCGCGCGACCACCGAGGTGGCCGAGGCCGACCCGACCGAGCGCGACGCGTCCGCTTTGGCGGCGGCGAAGGCGCGTCAGGTCGAGATGGAAGCCCGGCTCGCGTTGCGGACCGACGAGGAGCGCGCTCGGTCCCTCAACGGCCGGGCCGACGCGCTGCTGCGGGCGGCGCAGGCCGAGAGGCAGGCCCGCGCGAAGGCAGCCGCACGCCGCGAGCAGTTGCGGAAGGAAGCCGAGGTGGCACGGGCGGCGTCCGTGGCCGTCGAGTACCTCCAGGGGCTGATCGCGGCGTCGGCCGAGTCGGCCGGACGAGCCCGCCGCGAGGCCGACGAGCGGCGCATCGAGGCGGACCGCCGCGTCGTGGACGCCCGCCAGCGCAGCCGCGACCTGGCGCGCGAGTTCGAGTCGCTGGTCGACACCGCGCACCGCGACGAACTGGCCCGCGCCGAGCAGCGCATGCGCGTGGAGGCGCTCGCCGAAAAGGCGCTCACCGAGCTGGGGCTGGAAGCCCAGGTGCTGGCCGAGGAGTACGGCCCCGACCAGATGGTGCCCGTGCTGACCCATGCCGACGGCCGGGCCATCGGCGACGACGAGGAGCGCCCGGCCGCGCGCCCGTTCGTGCGCGAGGAACAGGAGAAGCGCCTGCGCACCGCGCAGCGGAACCTCGACGTGCTCGGCCGCATCAACCCGCTCGCGCTGGAGGAGTTCGAGGCGATGAGCGAGCGGCACTCCTTCCTCGCCGAGCAGCTCGACGACCTGAAGCGCACGCGGCACGACCTGCTCGGCATCATCGCCGACCTGGACGCCCGCGTGGAGCAGGTGTTCGCCGAGGCCTACGCCGATGTGGAGGCGGCCTTCGAGCAGTCGTTCGCCCGGCTGTTCCCCGGGGGCGAGGGACGCCTCGTCCTCACGGACCCGGGGGAGTGGCTGACGACGGGCGTCGACGTGGAGGCGCGGCCGGCGGGCAAGAAGGTGAAGCGGCTCTCGCTGCTGTCCGGCGGGGAACGATCGCTGGTGGCCGTGGCCTTCCACGTGGCCCTGTTCAAGGCGAGGCCGAGTCCCTTCTACATCCTCGACGAGGTCGAGGCCGCGCTCGACGATGTCAACCTGGGCCGGCTGCTCGACATCTACGCCGAACTGCGCGACGACAGCCAACTACTCGTCATCACCCACCACAAACGCACCATGGAGATCGCCGACGCCCTCTACGGGGTCACGATGCGCGAGGACGGCGTCAGCTCCGTCATCAGCCAGCGCCTCCGGGAGGCGGTCTGATCGCCGGCTGACGGGTCGTTTGGCAACCCCCGGTCGCGCCTGTCGAGTGCGGCGTCGCGTTGCGGCATACTGGGCTGGTCCCAGGAGAGGTGGTGTCCCTTGCCCGCCGTTGTTTTCACGATGCTGGTCATCCTCGGCCTCGCCGCCGCGGTGATCGCCGTGGTCGTCATGGGTATGGAGGGCACCGGTCGCACCAAGCACCCCGAGATCGCCGACGCGATGGCGCGCACCGCCCGGCACCTGAACGGTGAGGGCCAGCCACCTCGGGGGCTGATGATGCTCTTCGACGAGGTGAACGAGGTGAGCGCCGTCGACCTCGACCCACGTAAGGTTTCCGGGCGGATCAAGGAGTCCCTCGCGAGCGCCCGGTCGGCCAGATCGGCCGCCTCTGCGGCGTCGGCCGACGTGCCCGAGGACGACACTGCCCTCACCGCGGACGTGGTGGACGAGGACGCTGCCGCGGTCGAGGCACGCGATGATCGCACCCACGCGGCGGCGGAAGCGCACGACTGGTCGGACGAGGGCGACGAGGTGGACGACCGGACCGTTCCGCAGGACCGGGTGCGGGCCTGGCTGGATTCCGACGCAGACGAGGACGGGGGCGACGACACGTGGCTGCCCGCTGAGATGCCGTCGGTGGACGGCCGAGACGCCGAGACGGCCGACGACATGGCCCGAGCCCTCGAGTCCGACCCGGCGGACGCCTTCGACGACCCCTACGGCGTGGTCGACGCCGAGGACGACGAAGTCGTACACGTGAATCTGTCCCGCAAGCAGTGAGGCGCGTCGGCTGACAGCCGCCGGGACGTGTCTGCCCCATCGCCTACGATGAGGCCGTGCCCGCACTCGACCCCACCATCTGGATCCTCCTCGGCGTCCTGCTCGTCGCGCTCGTCGGCCTCGGCGTCGGCCTGACCCTGCGCGCCCGCCGCCAGCGCGAGCTCGAGCGGCGCCGCGAGCCTGAACTCACGCCCACCGCGCCCGCGGCCGAGGATGAGGTCGCCGAGGGCGAGCTCGTGGAGGAGGGGCCAGGGGGCGTCCTCGTCGAGGAGCCGGCGCTCGAGGCGCCGGAGGCGTCCGGGACGCGGCTCGCACGACTGCGTCGCCGGCTCGCGAACTCGAACAATGCGCTGGCGCGGGCGCTCGGTGAGCTGCTCAGTTCGGACCGGTTGGACGCCGACGTCTGGGACGACTTCGAGGCGACCCTCATCGGCTCCGATCTGGGCGTCGGCCCCACGACCGAACTGGTCGAGAACCTGCGCAAGGACCTGGCCATCGACGGGGTGACCGATCCGGCGCGCGCCCGCGGCGTCCTGCACCGGGAACTGGTGAAACTGGCCGATCCGTCGCTCGACCGCACGTTCAAGGTCACGGGATCCGGGGGGCTGCCTGCGGTGGTGCTGGTGGTGGGCGTGAACGGCACGGGGAAGACGACCACGGTGGGCAAGCTGGCGCGCCTCCTCGTCGCGGAGGGGAAGACGGTGCTGTTGGGTGCCGCTGACACGTTCCGTGCGGCCGCGGCCGACCAGCTGCAGACGTGGGGTGACCGGGTCGGGGTCGACACGATCAGGGGCACCGAGGGGGCCGACCCGGCGTCGGTGGCGTTCGAGGCGGTCAACGCGGGGGTGGAGCGCGGGGTCGATGTCGTGCTCGTCGACACCGCTGGCCGGCTGCACAACAAGGCCAACCTGATGGACGAGCTGGGCAAGATCCGGCGCGTCATCGAGCGCCGGGCGCCGATCACGGAATCGCTGCTGCTGCTCGACGCGACGACCGGTCAGAACGGGCTCGTGCAGGCACGCGTTTTCAACGAGGTGACCGACATCACGGGCATCGTGTTGAGCAAGCTGGACGGTTCGGCGAAGGGGGGCATCGTCGTGCAGGTGCAACGTGAGCTGGGCGTGCCGGTGAAGTTCATCGGGCTCGGCGAGGGCGCCGACGACCTGGCCCCGTTCACCGCCGAGGGCTTCGTCGACGGGCTGCTGGGGGAGTGACGTGAGCGACGTGGTCGTCCGGCCGGCGCGCGCCGCCGACGTGGCCGAAATCAGCCGCATCTACAACCACGAGGTGGGCGCCAGCACCGCCAGTTGGGACACCGAGCCCGAGCCGCTCGCCAGGCGCGAGGCCTGGTTCGCCGCCCGCCAAGCCGCCGGGCATGCGGTGCTCGTCGCAGACAGGGGCGGGGACATCCTGGGCTACGCCTCCTACGGCCCGTTCCGCGAGAAGACCGGGTACGCCCGCACCATGGAACATTCGATCTACGTGGACGCCTCCGCCCGCCGGCTCGGCATCGGCGCCATGCTGTTGGGCTCGATCATCGAGGCGGCCCGCGCCGCCGGCGTCCATGCGCTTGTCGGCGGGCTGAGCGACGACAACGAGGTGTCCCTGCGGTTGCACGAGGCCTTCGGCTTCACGACCGTCGGCCGACTGCCTCAGGTGGGCATGAAGTTCGGCCGCTGGCTCGATCTGGTGTTCGTCGAACTGCTCCTGGACGACGCCGACACTCCCTGACGCACCGAGGCATCCGCCATCCGCCGTCGCCACCGCCGAGGGCGGGGACGGAGGGCGTCCCTCCACCCGGTAGGCTGGGCCAGTACGTTTCCCGCGCCGAACGAGAAGGCACGCATGTTCGACACCCTGCAAGACCGGCTCCAGGCGACCTTCCGCAATCTCCGCGGCAAGGGGCGCCTGAGCGAGGCCGACATCGACGCGACCGTCCGCGAGATCCGTCTCGCGCTGCTCGAGGCCGACGTCAACCTGGATGTCGTCAAGGAGTTCACGACCGCCGTCCGCGAGCAGGCTCGCGAAGCCGAGCTCAGCCAGGCGCTCAACCCGGCCCAGCAGATCATCAAGATCGTCAACGGCGAGCTCGTCGAGATTCTCGGCGGCCAGGCACGCCCGCTGCGCTTCGCGAAGACCCCTCCGACCGTCATCATGCTGGCCGGTCTCCAGGGCTCCGGCAAGACGACGCTCGCCGGCAAGCTCGGTCTATGGTTGCGTCAGCAGGGTCACACGCCGATGCTCGTCGCTGCCGACCTCCAACGCCCCAACGCCGTCAACCAGCTGCAGATCGTCGGCCAGCGCGCCGGCGTCCCCGTGTTCGCGCCCGAGCCGGGCAACGGTGTGGGCAATCCGGTCGAGGTGGCGCGGGCATCCATCGCCGAGGCCCGCCGCAAGCTGTACGACACCGTCATCATCGACACCGCCGGTCGCCTCGGCGTCGACGCCGAACTGATGCAGCAGGCCGCCGACATCCGGGACGCGACGAACCCGGACGAGATCTTGTTCGTCGTCGACGCGATGATCGGGCAGGACGCCGTCAACACGGCGAACGCATTCGCCGAGGGCGTGGGCTTCGACGGCGTGGTTCTGTCCAAGCTCGACGGCGACGCCCGCGGCGGTGCGGCGCTCTCGATCGCGAAGGTCACCGGCAAGCCCATCATGTTCGCCTCCAACGGCGAGGCGCTGGCCGACTTCGACCTCTTCCATCCCGACCGGATGGCCAGCCGCATCCTCGACATGGGCGACCTGCTCACCCTCATCGAGCAGGCCGAGCGCACCTTCGACGTCGAGCAGTCCCGCAAGGCCGCGGACAAGCTGATGGCGGGCGGCCAGTTCGGCCTCGACGACTTCCTGCAGCAGATGCAGGCCGTCCGCAAGATGGGGCCGATGAGCAAGATCCTGGGCATGATGCCCGGGATGGGTCAGATGAAGGACGCCATCGCTGATATCGACGAGCGTGAGATCGACCGCATCGAGGCCATCATCTACTCGATGACGCCCGCCGAGCGCGCCAACCCCGAGATCCTGAACGGGTCTCGCCGCGCCCGCATCGCGAAGGGATCGGGCACGTCCGTCACCGACGTGAACGGCCTCGTCAACCGCTTCATGGAGACGCGGAAGATGATGAAGCAGCTGGGCCAGGGTGGCGGTCTGCCCGGCATGCCGGGGATGCCGGGCATGCCGGGGGCGCGGCGTCCGGCCAAGCAGCAGCCGAAGGCGAAGAAGAAGGGCGTGAAGGGCGTGTCCGGAAACCCTGCTAAGCGGACCGGCGTCGAGCAGGCCGCGGCGTCGGTGCCGGCGGGCTCAGCGTTCGGGGCACCCCAGTCGGAGGCCGACATGGCCAAGGCGATGGCCGACTTCCAGTTGCCGCCCGAACTTCAGAAGATGTTCAACCAGCAGAACCGGGGCTGATCGCCGCCCCATGGGTCAGGTCTCCAGCGCCTTACCGGACGCCCGGTACTGTTCGGCCCGCTCGACGTAGCGGTGCGCATTGGACGCCACTGCGTCCACCTCGTCCTCGGTCAGTGTGCGGCGCACCTTCCCGGGAACACCGACCACCAGTGACCGGGGCGGAATCTCCACACCGGGGGAGACGAGGGCGCCGGCGGCGATGAGGGTGTCCGAGCCGACGGTCGCGCCATTCATGATGGTGGCCCCCATACCGACCAGGACCCGGTCTCCGATGGTGCAGCCGTGCACGACCGCGCCGTGGCCGATGGAGACGTCGGCGCCGATCGAGGCGGGGAACCCTGGGTCGGCATGGATGACCGCGTTGTCCTGAAGGTTGCTGCCTGCGCCCAGGCTGATGGCGCCGCCGTCGCCCCGGGCGACCGCCCCGAACCACACGCTGGCGCCCGCGGCAATGCTCACGTCGCCGATGATGCTGGCGGTGGGTGCCACGAAGGCCCCGTCGTCCACGTTGGGCCGTTGTCCGTCGATCTCATAGAGCATGGCGCCCACCGTAGGTTTCCCCATCGTGTCTGTCGAGGTGGAGGGGGCGCGGTTGCGGCCACGTTCACCGCCAACGGGCCGGCAGGGGCGGCGCGCGCTCGGTGGGAACTCAGGCGGCAGCCCGCGTCGTGGGCTGGCCGCGCCGACCGCTCGTAGACCGCATGTAGACCGCTCGTAGACCTCACGTAGACCGCTCGTAGACCGCACGAGGCGGCAGTGCTCTGACCGACACCGGTGGGGGACAGCGATCAGAGGGTGGCCAGGGTGACCAGGTTCAGCGCCACGATGACCGCGGCGAGCGTCCAGAGGGCGACCCGCATAGCCGGCCGGTCGACGTAGCGACCCATGACGGCACTGCTGCCGGTGAGCAGAGCGAGCGGGACGAGCGCCAACGCAATGCCGAAGCTCAAGACCGCCTGGCTCACCACGAGCACCTCGGTGGGGGAGATACCGGTGAGCAGCAGCGCCACGGCCGGCCCCACGGTGAGAGCCCGGCGCACCATCGGCGAGAGGCGCAGTGGCACCAGCTCGTTCAGGACCCGCGCCCCGGCGTGGGTGCCCACGACGGCCGAGCCGATGCCCGAAGCGAGCAGGCCGATCCCGAAGACGGACGCCGCCGCCCCACCCCACCGTTCGCCCAAGGCCAGGTGCGTGGCCTCGACGGGATCCCCGACCGAACCGCCCAGAAGCGCCGCCCCGAGCAGCAGCATGGCCACGTTCAAGCTGCCCGCCAGCAGCAGGGCCAACCCCACGTCGAGTTTCTGGGCTCCCAGCAGGCGCTCCAGCGGCGCCTCGAGGTAGCCGCGCGGCCGGTGCCGGTCGATGGCCAGCTGTGCGTGCAGGTAGATCGCGTGCGGCATCACGGTCGCCCCCAGCATGGCCGCTATCAACGGCCACGCTGCGGCGCCAGGCACAACCGGCACCAGCCCTGACGCCGTCCCGGCCCAGTCCGGCCGCGCGGCGGCCAAAGCGGCGTAGAACCCGAGCACCACGACCACCAGCAGCGCGACCACGACGGCCTCGAATGCCCGCTCGCCCCGCCTCCGCAGCGACCCGAGCAGCCCGATCGTCACCACGCCCGTGATCAGGCCTCCGAGCCACAGCGGCGTGCCGAACAGCAGGGAGAGGCCCAGCGCGCCGCCGACGACCTCCGCGAGGTCGGTGGCGAGCGCCATGACGAACGCCTGCCCGCCGTAGGCCCAGCGCGCGATCGTGGTTCCGCGGCGTCCGGACAACTCCTCGGTGACCAAGGCTGTCAGCGACCGTCCCGTCACCAGGCCGAGTTTCGCCGACTGGTATTGCAGCAGCGCCGCCATCGCGCTGGCTGCGACGAGCACCCACACCAGCGCATGCCCGTAGGCCTGGCCGGCGCTCAGGTTGGCGCCCACGTTGCCCGGGTCCACGTAGGCGAGTGCGGCGACGAACGCGGGCCCGAGCAGGGCGAGCAGTGAGCCTCGCGGGCGCCGTGGCTGACGCATCGTCCTCCTCGCAGGTGGGCCGGTCGGGGCGGAGTGAGGCGAATGTACCCCGCGGCGTCCAGTTGGCCGGGCGGGCCCAACCTCTGGCACAATGGCCGGTGCGTTGTGCCCGTTCGCGCCCTCTCACCGCGGCCGGTCACGTCCACGAAGCGCTTCGCGCCGGCGGCCCACACCGGAGGAGCGTCTCACCCGATTCCGTCCCCGCGCGTGCGGGGACTAGTTCTGTAGGAGAAACCACACCCGTGGCTGTCAAGATTCGCCTCAAGCGGATGGGCAAGATCCGCACCCCGCAGTACCGCATCGTCGTCATGGACTCCCGCACCAAGCGCGACGGCCGTGCGATCGAGGAGATCGGCATTTACCAGCCGAAGAACGATCCCTCGGTCATCACGGTCAACTCCGAGCGCGCGCAGTACTGGCTGGGCGTCGGCGCGCAGCCGTCCGACACCGTCAAGGAGATCCTCAAGCTCTCCGGTGACTGGCAGAAGTTCTCGGGCGAGAAGGCGCCCTCCGGCATCAAGCCGCAGCCGGAGAAGGCCGACAAGCTGGCCTTGTTCAATGCCGCTCTCGCCGAGTCCGACGACGAGCCGGCTGCTGGCGCGATCACGAGCCGGCGCAAGAAGGCCGAGGACGCCGAGGCCGAGGCTCCCGCCGAGGTCGAGGACGCCGCCGCCAACGAGCCCGCCGAGACCGCCGACGAGGCGTGAGCGTGCTCACCGACGCGCTGGAGCACCTGGTGAGGGGGCTCGTCACCCATCCGGACGAAGTGGTGGTCAACGACCTCGACCGGCGTCGCGTCCGGACGCTCGAGGTCCTCGTCAACCCCGAGGACATCGGCAAGGTCATCGGCCGTCAGGGCCGCACGGCGCAGGCGCTGCGCACCGTCATCGGTGCGCTGGCCGGCCGGGAGCAGGTCCGCGTCGACTTCGTCGACGTCGACCGCCGCCCCCGCCGCCGCTGACCGCGAACCATCACGTCGGGGGGGGGCC
>NZ_JARKOT010000067.1 GCF_029977985.1 Propioniciclava sp.
GGGGCGACGCTCTCTCAAGTCGACGTCGTCATGTGTGGCGGCGACGCCCTTTGCAGGGTCGGGAGATCGGACGAGGCGGGTGAGGTGGGCGCGGTCGGCTGCGTGGAGGGTGCTGAGGAGGTTGGACACGTAGTTGGCGACGGTCTTGGCGCTGAGGGAGAGGTGGGCGGCGATGTCGGCGTTGGTGAGGCCGTCGGCGATGAGTCCGAGGATTTGCCGTTCGCGTGTGGTGAGGGCGGGGAAGTCGGCCTCGGCGGGGGTGAATGCGGTGAGGGGGTCGGCGCCTTGGAGGCGGGGTGCGATGCTGGCCCCGATGACCAGGGTGCCGGCGGCGACGGCCCGGATCGCGGTGACGACTTCGTCCGCGG
Source organism: Propioniciclava sp. (assembly GCF_029977985.1). Classification (GTDB taxonomy): domain Bacteria; phylum Actinomycetota; class Actinomycetes; order Propionibacteriales; family Propionibacteriaceae; genus Propioniciclava. The sequence goes on from NZ_JARKOT010000067.1 coordinate 369, forward strand.
CGGCGTCTTTGGCGAGGTAGCCGTGTGCCCCTGCCGCGAGCGCGCGGGAGACCGACGCGGTGTCGGCGGCCATGCTGATCACGATCACCCGGGTGCGGGGTGTGTGCTGTGTGGCGGCGCTGATGATCTGGTGGCCGTGCCCGTCGGGCAGGCCCAGGTCGACGATCAGGATGTCGGGTTGAGCGGCGAGAACCGCAGTGGCCTCGGCGAGGGAAGCTCCTTCCGCGACGACGTCCATCCCGGCGGCGGTCAGGAGGTGTCGGAGGCCGTCGCGGAACAGGGGGTGGTCTTCGACCAGCCCGACGCTAAGCACCGGACCCGCCCGTGGTGGGGAGGGTGACCCTCAGGATCGAGCCGATCGGCCCGGGTCCGAAGTGGCTGCGCCCGCCGAGTTCAGTGGCTCGTTGGGCGATGGACGCCAGCCCGATACCGTCGCGTCCACGGTGGCGGGGACCCACTCCGTCGTCGGCGACCGTGATCACCAACTCGTCCTCGCCGAGCTGGAGGTCGACGGTGCAGGTCCCCGCGAGGGCGTGGCGACGCACGTTGGTGACGGCTTCTTGGACGATCCGCAGGGTGGCGACTTGAACGGCCTCGTCGAGCGGCGTGTGGCCGAGGGTGGAGTGGAGGGCGACACGCAGCCCCGGCCCGTGCGTCGATAGTCGTTCGGCGAGGAGGCCTTCCAGGCCGAGCCGGTCCAGTTCGGGAGGGCGTAGGTCGTAGGCGAGTTGGCGGACGCGGCCGGCGGTGGCGTGCGCCTCGGACTCGATGCGCCCCAACAGGGAGCGCGCGCCGATCGGGTCGGCGTCCACGGCGCTGGCGGCTGCGGCCGCAATGTGTCCCAGACCGGCCAGTGTCGGGCCGAGGTCGTCGTGGAGGTCGGCGTGGAGGCGGCGGCGTTCGTCCTCCCGGGCGGCCGACAACTGCTCGGCGGCTTCTGTGGCCCGCTGCGCCGAGCGCGCCCCGTACAACGCGGGAGCGACCGTCTGGGCGATCGAGCGGAGGATGGTCCGGTCACGCGGCGATAGGCGTGACTCACCGGGACGCGGCTCGACCGCGAGGACGGCCACCTGCTCGCCTTGGAAGGAGACGAGTTCTTCCTCGGTGCACGCTGCGGGGTTCCCGATGGAGGCGACCGGTCGGCCATCCACGCCGATGATCACCGACGTGACGTTCAGGGCGTCTCGAGTTGTCGTGACCACGACCTGGGACACGCCCTCCGGTGTGGCCGCGTGTGCCAGGGCGGCGGCCAGGCGGCCGAGCGGACGCTCCGGGCCGCGCGCGTAGGCGAGCCGGCTCCCCGCCGCGTGGGACATCCAGGCGGCCGGCAACACCGCAAGACAGGCGGCCGTGGTGGCCCAGCCCGGCTCGGCGCCCACGCTCAACACACCGACGTACGCCACGGCCACGAGGAGCGTCGCGCCGGTGATGGTGACGACGGCGACCACGAGGCGGTCGACCGGGCCACGCTCGCCGAGCACCAACCCGGCTGTCGCTGCCAGCGGGACGGCCCACATGCCGGCCGTCGCCGCCGCCAAGTACCAGGGGTGAGTCAGCACCCCCTCCCCGGTCGCAGGGAGGAACGAGATCAGCCCGACACCGAGAAACACCCCGACTGCCGGAATGAGGCCGAGCAGCAGCCACTTCGTTGCCTGCCGTTCCCGCACCGACGACCGTCGCTGGTACCGCCAGACCTGACCGGCCGCCCCCGCGCCGAACGCCACGATGAAACACGCCGCGGACCACTGCGCCCACGCCGGCCACACCAGCGGCACCACCATGAGGCAGCAGGCGACCACCACGATCCCGGCCAGCCACGGCGGCTCGGCGCGACCGGTCGGATAGACCATCAAGAACCCGAGCCAGGCCACCATCGAGAGCGCCACCAGTACGGGCTGCTCCTCCGGAACGGGTGCCACCCACTGGGCCGCCAGCACGCCGAGTACCGCGACCAGCGGGACCTCGGCCCACGGTGGACGGGGGAGCCGAGCCCCAGCCCGTAACGCCAGGGCCGTGGACGCCAGCGCGGCGACCACGGCTCCTGCCAGACCCAACCCGGGGTTCATGGGCCGACGCTACCGGCGCAATGCCATCCCGACCAGACCAGCCACGAGCGTCCCTACGACGATCAGGCCGATCACGAAGGGCCACATCCCCGACGGTGCTCCCGGCAGGAACGGCAACATCAGCGCACTCCACGCTTCCACCAGCCGCGTCACGACCACGGTCCACAAGGAGGGCCGGTGCCCCCGCCAGGCTGGGACCAACGCGACCAACGTCGCCAGACCCAGCACCAGCAGGGTCACGCTGATCCAGACGGGCTGGGGTGCCACCGTCGGGTCCAGCTGCCCGGCCCGCGGATCCACCAGCGACATCGCGCCGTTCGACAGGTTCGCCGCCCCCATCACCCCCGCCAGGACCAGCCCGATCTGAGACGCCAGCCGTGAGCGTCCTGCCAGCCGCGACGTCCCCAACTCCGTGCCCGTGGCCGCCATGACCGACCTCCCTGTTCCTGTTGACCCCAGCCTCCGGCAGCCCCTGAGCTGCGCGGTAGAGACCAGAGTTCCCAACAACTGGGAGATCCTCGGGAAGGCAAGCGCGCTGCGGACGTGCTCGCGCTGCCGGACGGTTGGCCCCCAGCGATCTCTTGGACTCCCTGTGACCTCATCGTTGCGCGGCTTCGATGCTCGTGTTGGGGCAGCGCCGGCGCGAGGGAGCGCTCCGAAAGTCGCATGCGGGTTACGCTTGGGGCTACCTAGAAGGTAGTGTTCTGCTTAACGGGGGTGCGGTGATGGGTCGTGGTGGATTGCCGGTGGAGGTCACGGCTGCGCCGTTGCGGACGGTTCGTCCGCTGATGCTTCGCGGCGTGTACGCCAACCCGGAGAAGGAACTGGTCCGGTTCATGAGGGCGGGGCTGGTGACCCGAATCGCCCCGGGCACGTATACGGCGAAGCCGGACACGGTCCCACCCGATCGGCCGTGGCGTCCCGGGGTGGAAGAGGCTGCCATGGCCTATGCGACCGTCCAGTACGGGCCTCGGGTCCCGGTGCTGTACGGAATCGGCGCTGCCCGGTTCCACCACGCGATTCCGCGGGCGATCGGGGTCGTGGTGGTCGCGGTGCCGCAACAGCATCGTCCGGTGGTGCTGGCGGGTGGGGGGCGGGTGCTGTTCACCACGACCGATGTGTCCCGGCTGGAGGCCCGCTTCGAGCAGAGCAGCCTGGGCGGCTTCCTGGTGACGACACCGGAGCAGACCGTGGTGGACCTGCTCGACCGGCCCCGGCTGGGCGGCTTGCCGGCCGAGGCTACCGCGGCGGCGGGGGTGCTGGCGGACCTGGTGGACCGGGAGCGGGTCCGGGCGTTGGCCGCGCGAGGGTCGCGTACCGTGCAGGCGAAGGTCGAAAACCTGTTCTGTGACGAGGATGGGCGGGAGGGTTGATGGTGACCAACCGTGAGGAGGCTCGGGGCGGTGCCCGACGTCGGGCACGGGTGGCTCGACCGGGTAACCGGCTGCCGGATGCGGTGTTCGAATTGTCCGAGGCGGACGCGGCCGTCCGGGAGGATCACTTCGGGGTGGCGCGCGCTCAGATCGAGCATGACTTCGTCCTCTCTCACGTGCTGGCCGTGTTGGCTCCGCACGCCGACCGGTTCGTGTTCCACGGTGGAACGGCGTTGAGCAGGACCATCCTTGAGGGGTTGCGGTTGAGTGAGGACATCGATCTGCTTTCGGTGGGCCCGCGTGCCGAGGTGGCGCCGGTGCTGGATGAGGCGATCCGGGCCGGGTTGCAGCGTGGCCTCGGAACCGTGAACGCGACGCCGTGGTTGTCGGAGGCCCGCACCGACACGGCTGGGTGCCTGTTCCGGATCGGCGGGGTGTACGTGAGGATCCAGTTGCTCGACGGCCGGCTCTACCCCGCGTGGCCAACGCAGGCGTCGACGGTCTCGCAACGCTATGCGGGGCTTCCAGATGTGGCGTTGACCACGTACAGCGCGGAGGGATTCGCAGGAGCGAAGACGACGGCCTGGTGTGACACGACCCGGAACGCACCCCGGGACTTGTACGACTTGTGGGCGATGGCGCAGGCCGGGTACCTCACGGCCGACGCGGCCCGGGTGTACCGGCGCTACGGGCCGACCGGAGGGCTCCCACGCAGGGCAGTCTTCCCAGCGCGGGCGCCGAGTCTGGACGAATGGGTCCTGGCCCTGGGGCATCAGTGCATCCCGAAAGTCGGTCCGGACGAGGCGTTCGAGACAGTCGTGCGATCCTGGGAAGCGGCTGCGACGGCCGCCGAGGCGGACGACGCCCGCTGACCGAGCCGCGGCCTGGACGCCCGGCCTCGGCGGTGGTTCCCTCCTGAGGCTCACTTCCCGTCTCGGAGGGTCGGGTGGGAAGGCAGGCTTGCGAGCGGGCGCTGATCCCGTTCCCTGCGGGTACACCTTGGCGTGTCGGCTGGTGGAACAGGGTTTAAGTACCTGGCCTGCGCAGCTCCATGGCCGCCCGTCGGCGACGGTGTCCACCAAGCGGCTTGAACCGCCCCCGTTACGTGGGGGAGGACGTCGGTTTGGGTGTCCGGCTGATGAGTGAGGAGGGGCATGACCAGAATCGGCACCAGCCGGTCACCGAGTCGGGGTTTCATCCGATCGCGGGCGACGGCGTCCCCGAGATGCGGGCAGGACGCTCGAGGACGTGGCTCGCGACGACGTTCCAGACCGGAGAGCCGTCTCGGATGCCCGTGTGCCAGGATCGATGCGATTCCGCTGCGCCTGACTTCCGCTGCGTTGGAGCCGAGGCCGCACTGCAGGGCGTCTCGCCGGCCGGAGTGGCTCGCGGCCGCGGCTCCGGCGTCCAGGGGCGACAGGTTGGCGGCCATTTGGCTAGTCCCAGCTAAGCCCCAACAGCCCGATTTCCAGTCCGCCAGCCCTGCATCCGGCCTTGTGGATCGGGGGTTACGCTGACAGCTTGCCGCAGGTTCGAGTCCTGTCGCCCCGACCATCGTTTCCACTTGTCAGGTCGGAAACGAGAGGGGCCGGAGGCGTGGGTCACGTGCCCCGTGCCCCGTGCCCCGTGCCCGTGGTGCTTGCTTCATCGCTGCCGGAGGCATGACGCTGCGGTCGTCCAGCCGCAGGCTGGCCGCGACTGGAATTCAGCGTCGGCGCCGATGTGTTGCCGCAGGCTGCCGCCGCCGAGCGTGCCTGCAGACTCCGAGGCCCGGATGACCGGGGTCTTCGGTGATGTGGAGTTCGGCACCGTTGACAGCGTTCTTGCAGGCGATGCTGCGACGCCCAGGCGCGACCACGCGTCTCACCATTCCAGTGTCGCGGGGCTGCTGGGCTCGCCTCCACCACCTCGGCTGGGGCGTGACGGCAGCCGAGCGCCCCGGCTGGCAGGGGCCCGGTGATCCGCTGCAGCGCGACCTGCAGCCGTTGTCGCGCGACTTCCTTGCCGCCGGCCCCCGGTAGCACGGTCGGACGCCCGAGGCGTCAGCCTGGGACGGTCACCACCGTTGGTCGATTCCAGGGGAATCATCGTGGACGCCGGCGGTACGTCGTCGGGGCATCCACGTCAGGCTGCTGTTGGGGACGCCGCAAGTTGGGGAGCGGTGGGTGGTCGAGGTGAGCCGCCGCGATCGGCGTGATGCGGGACGGGCTGGGAGAATCCGCTAGGCTGGATCGGCGCGCGAGCGCACTGCGGATGTAGCTCAATGGTAGAGCCCCAGTCTTCCAAACTGGCAACGCGGGTTCGATTCCCGTCATCCGCTCCGGGTTCGCCCGACCGTAACCGACACCAGGAGTCCAACCAGTGCCCAGCACCTTCGAGAAGCTCGGCCCGTCCCGGGTCAAGCTCACCATCGAGATCCCCTTCGCAGACCTCAAGCCCCACCTCGACAAGGCGTATCGGGAGATCGCCGCTCAGGTCCAGATCCCGGGCTTCCGCAAGGGCAAGGTGCCTCCGGCAGTCATCGACAGTCGGTTCGGGCGGGGCGCCGTCCTCAATGACGCCATCAACGACGCCCTTCCCGAGGCATACGGCAAGGCCGTCGCCGACAACGAGTTGACCCCGCTTGGCCAGCCCGACATCGAGATGACCAAGCTCGAGGACAACGACCTCGTCGAGTTCACCGCCGAGGTCGACGTGCGCCCCGACTTCGAGGTGCCCGACTACGCCGACCTGAACGCGGAGGTCGCGCCGGTCGCCACGTCCGACGAGGACGTCGAGGAACGCATCGAGGTGATGCGTCAGCGCTTCGCGACCCGCAGCGATGTGGAGCGGGCGGCGTCCGAGGGCGATGTCGTGACGCTCGACCTCGAGGCGCGGGTCGACGGTGAGGTCGTCGAGGGCGGCACCGCCGAGGGCGTCACCTACAAGGTGGGCTCGGGCGGCATGCTCGAGGGTCTCGACGAGGCGGTCACCGGGGCGTCCGCGGGAGACACGAAGAAGTTCACCTCCGAGCTCGTCGGCGGTCCCGCCGAGGGCCAGCAGGCTGAGGTGACCGTGACGGTCATCAAGGTGCAGGCGGAAGAGCTGCCCGAGGTCGACGACGAGTTCGCCCAGATGGTCAGTGAGTTCGACACCGTCGAGGAGATGCGCGCCGACCTTGCGGACGCCGCCCTGCGCGTCGCCCGCGTGGAACAGCTCAACGCCGCCCGCGACGCCGTCATCACTGATCTCGCGAACAAGACCGACTTCGAGCTGCCCGAGGGCCTCGTGACCACCGAGATCGAGAACCGCAAGCAGCAGATCACCGAGCAGCTCGCCCGCGCCGGCTACACGCTCGAGCGCTACCTGGAGGAGTCCGAGGACGAGACCGCCGAGACGGCGGAGGAGTTCTGGGCGCAGGTCGAGGACAACGCCCGCACCTCCCTGAAGGCGCAGGTCATCCTCGACAAGATCGCCGAGACCTCCGAGGTCAGCATCGAGCAGAACGACCTCACCGAGATGCTGTTCCGTCGGGCCCAGGCCAGCGGCACCTCCCCCGAGCAGGAGATGCAGCACATGATGGAGCACAACCACACCTCCGAGTGGATGGCCGAGATCCGTCGCAACAAGGTGCTGAGCGAGATCGTCAAGGGCGCCCACGTCACCGACACGAACGGCGAGGTCGTCAACGTCGCCGCGATCAACGCCGACGGCACCCTCGATGAGTCCGTCGAGCCGCCCGCGCCGAAGGAGGCGCCCGCCAAGAAGCCGGCTGCCAAGAAGGCTGCGGCCGAGAAGGTGGACGCCTCGGCGGAGCCGGCCGACGACGAGGCCGAAGCGGCGGCGTCCCAAGAGGAACCGCAGAAGGCGGCCGCGAAGAAGCCGACGACCAAGAAGGCCCCAGCGAAGAAGGTCGACGCCGAGTCCGAGTGAGGCCCTGCTGCTGACGTGAACCCCGCACCCTCGAGGAGGGTGCGGGGTTCTCTTCGTCTCGAACGGGCTGTCAGGGACCGCCGAGCACTCCTGAGAAGGCAGGCGCGGGCGCCGGTTCCGCGGGTGGGTTCAGATGCGTGCGCTGAACGTGACGACCGTCGTGTCGGGCTCGGGGGTCGTGCTCTCGGAGGGTGTCGTTGCGGAAGTAGGCTCCGGTTCGGACGCCGCCGGGGTGGGCTCGGCCGGTGCGGGCTTCGGTTCGGGAGGGTTCGCATCGGGAGTGACGGACGCTGTGGGCGTCGGCTCGCTCGCCGGCGTCGGTGTGGGGGTCAGCGCAGGGGCAGGGGTTTCGGACACGGTGGACTCCTTCGATCAGAGATTCACGGAACGAGAGAAGGTGATCACTTGGCCATCGACCGTGACCGTGCGGCGTGCCGTGACGGGCAACTTATCGGATTCGCAGTAGTTGCTTGAGGATGGAACCGAGGCGGTCGCCTGGTAATGGGGCTGGCCAACCGCGTAGGAGTAAGCCGGCTGACCGTTCCCGGCGGGGACGAACGCGAAGGAGCCGGTGTAGCTTGCAGAGTAGGCCGTCATGCCTTGGATCGCCGGGGCAGACGAGTCGGCCGCCAAGGACGACCACGATGGGGAGTGATTGGTCGCCGTGCTGAAACTCAGCTGAAGAGCCGACGGGAAGTAGAAGGTGATCTTGGCGGCTGCGATCGTTGTGGTCGAGGTGGTGTTGTACACCCAGAGCCCGCGAGACGGGTAGCTGCCGAAGCCGTTGACGTCGATCGTCATCGACCGTCCCGCATCTCCAGACCTGCACGTCTTGGTGAGGATGACCCATCCCTGAAGTCCGGGTTGCAGGGATGCGGACACGTTCGGCGCCATGGCGGCGACGGCGATGGCGGGTACGGTCCAAGCGGCGCCTGCTGCCAGGTGTCGCCGGCTGATGGAGTGGGTGTGGGGGGACATGAAAAGCTCCAAGGGGTTGGGCGATCTGTGGTGATCACGGTGGGGGAAATATCACCATGTGCGGTGTCGATGGTAGCAGGAGCGGTCTCGGGTAGACGCGGCGTCCGCTACCCGGATCCCGACCCGTCGACCGTGGCACGGCCTCGTGGGCGCGCTCGGGCCGCGTGGCTGGCTCCGGGTGCGCTTTGGCCGTCAGCGAACAAGGCGCCGGGGTCCTCGGTTTTGTCGGCGGCGACCGGTAGCTTCGGTCCCGTGACTGAACAACTCCCAGGCATCGCCATGGCCGCGGCTCCCGCGGGCATCGGCATGAACGACTCGGTGTACCAGGCGCTTCTCGCCAACCGCATCATCTTCCTCGGCTCCGAGGTGCGCGACGACAACGCGAACGCCATCTGCGCGCAGCTGCTCCTGCTCAATGCGGAGGATCCCGAGAAGGACATCTACCTCTACATCAACTCCCCAGGCGGGTCGGTGACCGCCGGCATGGCGATCTTCGACACCATGCAGTGGATCAGTAACGACGTCGCGACCGTGGCGATGGGGTTGGCGGCGTCCATGGGGCAGTTCCTGCTCAGCGCGGGCACCCCGGGCAAGCGGTACGCCCTGCCGCACGCGAAGATCATGATGCACCAGCCGTCCGGCGGGATCGGCGGCACGGCCTCCGACATCAAGATCCTCGCCGAGCAGATCATCCAGACCAAGCGCGAGATGGCGCAACTCATCGCGCAGCACACGGGCAAGTCGATCGAGCAGATCGAGGCGGACTCCGATCGCGATCGCTGGTTCACGGCGGCCGAGGCGCTCGAATACGGATTCATCGATCACGTCTACGAGCGCGCCGCCCAGATCCCGTCCCACGACGCCCCGAACCAGTGAGGAATGCAGGCATGAACACCACGCTCCCGGGAGGAATGGCTCCGCAGGGCCCGTCGATGGACTACTACATCCCCCAGTGGGAGGAGCGGACCAGTTACGGCGTCCGCCGGGTCGACCCGTACACGAAGCTGTTCGAGGACCGCATCATCTTCCTCGGCACGCCGATCAGCGACGACATCGCCAACGCGGTGATGGCGCAGCTGCTGTGCCTGCAGTCGATGGATCCAGAACGGCCCATCAGCATGTACATCAATTCGCCGGGCGGCTCGTTCACCGCGCTGACGGCGATCTACGACACGATGCGCTATATCAAGCCCGACGTGCAGACCGTCTGCCTCGGCCAGGCCGCGTCCGCGGCGGCCGTCCTGCTGGCGGCCGGCTCGAAGGGTAAGCGGTTCGCACTGCCGAACAGCCGGATCCTGATCCACCAGCCCGCCACCGAGGGCGGCTACGGCCAGAGCTCCGATCTCGAGATCCAGGCGCGCGAAATCCTGCGCATCCGGACCCTCATGGAGGAGATGCTCGCCCACGACACCGGTCAGAGCGTCGGGAAGATCGCCAAGGACATCGAGCGGGACAAGTACCTGACGGCTCAGGAAGCCCTCGAGTACGGCATCATCGACGAGATCTTCACCTCCTTGAAGGACGTGAGCTGACATGCCCCGGATCGGCGAGACGTCGGACCTGCTCAAGTGCTCCTTCTGCGGGAAGAGCCAGAAGCAGGTCAGGAAGCTGATCGCCGGTCCCGGCGTGTACATCTGCGACGAGTGCATCGAACTCTGCAACGAGATCATCGAGGAGGAGTTCTCCGAGGCGTCCGACGTCGGGCTCCTCGAGGAACTCCCCAAGCCGCGTGACATCGTCGCGTTCCTCGACAGCTACGTGATCGGTCAGGAGGTCGCGAAGAAGGCGCTCGCCGTCGCCGTCTACAACCACTACAAGCGCGTCCAGGCGCAGGCCACGACACCGCGGCGCGCAGCGGAGGACGAACTGGTCGAGCTGGGCAAGTCGAACATCTTGCTCATCGGCCCCACCGGGTGCGGCAAGACCTACCTGGCGCAGACGCTCGCCCGCATGCTCAACGTGCCCTTCGCCATGGCGGACGCCACCGCGCTCACCGAGGCGGGTTACGTGGGGGAGGATGTCGAGAACATCCTTCTCAAGCTGCTGCAGGCGGCCGACTTCGACGTCAAGAAGGCCGAAACGGGCATCATCTACATCGACGAGATCGACAAGGTGGCCCGCAAGTCCGAGAACCCTTCGATCACCCGCGACGTATCGGGGGAAGGCGTCCAGCAGGCGCTGCTGAAGATCCTGGAAGGGACCACGGCGTCGGTACCGCCCCAGGGCGGCCGCAAGCACCCGCACCAGGAGTTCATTCAGATCGACACCACGAACATCCTGTTCGTCGTGGGCGGGGCCTTCGCAGGGCTCGAGGAGATCATCAACGCCCGGGTGGGCAAGAGGTCGGTCGGATTCAACAACGACCTCGCCCTGCGCCGCAAGGAACAACCGAATCCGTTCGCGGAGGTGCGGCCGGAGGATCTGCACAGCTTCGGACTCATCCCCGAGTTTATCGGCCGCCTGCCGATGATCGCCACGGTGAACCCGCTCGACCTGGCCGCCATGATCCGCATCCTCGTGGAACCGAAGAACGCCCTCACCAAGCAGTTCCGCAAGCTGTTCGAGCTGGACGGTGTCGACCTCGAGTTCACCGACGATGCCGTGACCGCCATCGCCGAACTGGCACTCGCCCGCGGCATCGGGGCGCGCGGGCTGCGCTCGATTCTCGAGGAAATCCTGTTGAACGTGATGTTCCATGTGCCGAGTGCCGACGATGTGGTGCAGGTGCACATCACGGCCGACGTGGTGAACAATGGGGCTGAGCCGGAGCTCGTGACCCGGCAAACGCGCAGCACGCGGCGGTCCAGGTCGGCCTGAACGCCACCGCACGAAAGGCGGCACCATGGGCATCACCGTCGGTCGGGTCGTGCCCGACCAGTACTCAGAAGTTGCATCGCTGTGCGTGCAGGCGTACCTGCCGAGCCGCCTGCCGTCCGACCATGCCTACTACGCCCGGTTGAAAGACGTCGCCGCGCGCGACGAACTGGCCGAGGTGTGGGTCGCCAGTGAACACGGGCGCGTGCTCGGCTCTCTCACGTGGTGTCCGCCGCACTCGCCGTGGCGTGAGATCTCGCGGGACGACGAGGCCGAGTTCCGCATGCTGGCGGTGGATCCCGCTGAACAGGGCCGCGGCGTCGGCCGGGCGCTGGTGGACGCCGCGATCGCCCGTTCCCGAGCCGAGGGCAGGACGGCCATCGTCTTGTCCACGGCCTGCTGGATGACCGCGGCGCACCACCTGTACGAGCGGATGGGGTTCGAGCGGGTCCCGGAGCGCGACTGGTCGCCGACCGAAGGGCTCGACCTGAAGGCCTACCGGCTGGACCTCACTCGTTGACGCCCTTGAGGCTGCCCTTCAGCCCGCCGGTGCTGCTGCCCACGAGGCAGGTGATGAGCCGGTCATCGGCCTTCGTCCAGGTCTCCTCCGTGGGGTAGAAGTACTGCACCTCGTAGATCGACTGCTCGTAAGGCAGTCCGACGAAGGACTCGAACTCGCTGACACAGAAGTCCTCGGTCTGCGTCTGCAGGCTGGACTCACCGGGGAAGTCACCGTCGTCGACCTTGTGCTCGGCGTACACCTCCCACTTGTGGTCCGACGCGCAGTCGACCGTCGGGATGTCGGTGACCTCGGTGCCCCCTTCGGGCGTGTCGAGGTTCGTGCACTCACCCACCTCGATGGAGGGGACACTCGGCGCGAGGGCAGAGGTGATCGCGCTGCAGCCACCCACGAGGGTCAGGGGGAGCAGCAGGGCGGCGGCCAGAGGCATTCGCTTCATGTCGACTTCCTTGTGCATCTCAGGGGCGGGTTCCCCAGCGGCATCCTAGGGCCTCGCCGAACCTGAGTCAGGCCCCGCCGGTGTGCGTGGCCCGCAGCGCGGTGCCCTCAGGCCGGCGCGGCCACGTCGGCTGTCACCGCGATCGTGTCCGCCGGCCCCCACGCCAGAGGCGACTCGACGCGTCCCACCGCGCGCAGGTCAGCCTCGGCAAGCCGCAGGCGCGCGAGGGCGGCGTCCGGCCCGACGACGGTGGCCGCCGACAGAGGCGTCTTCATGGAGACCTTCGCGTTCGACTTCGCACCGCGCAGGCCGATGAGGGCGGCCGACACGTCGGCCAGCACCGCCGCGTCACCGCCCGCGGGTAGCTCGGCGACCGTTGGCCAGGCAGCGTGGTGAACGGAACCCTCCTGCCACCACGACCACACCTCCTCCGTCACGAACGGCATGAACGGCGCGAACAGGCGTAGTTGGACGCCGAGGGCGAGCGCGAGTGCCGCGCGGGCCGAAGCGGCGGCGTCCGGCCCCTGCGCACCGTAGGCACGCTCCTTCACGAGCTCGAGGTAGTCGTCGCAGAAGGTCCAGAAGAAGCGCTCGCTCGCCTCCAGGGCCGCCGTGTAGTCGAAGGCGTCGAACGCCCGTGTCGCCTCAGCGACCACCTCGGCCAGCGCGGCGAGCATGGCGAGGTCGACGGGCTCGGTGACGGCCTCGACCGTCGGCACGGTGGGGGTGTCGACCGACTCGGCCCCCGTATGGGCAGGCTCCGCCTGGGCGATGCCGAGGACGAACTTGCTGGCGTTGAGGATCTTCATCGCCAGCCGGCGTCCGACCTTCATCTGGGTCTCGTCGAAGGGCGAGTCCATCCCGGGGCGCGCCATGGCGGCCCGCCAGCGGACGCCGTCGGCTCCGAAGCGCTCGAGGATGTCGGTGGGCACCACCGCGTTGCCCTTCGACTTGCTCATCTTCTTGCGGTCGGGGTCGACCACGAAGCCCGAGATGGCTGCCGTCGACCACGGCAGCGCGTCGTCCTCGAGGTGGGCGCGCACGATCCGGCTGAACAACCAGGTGCGGATGATCTCGTGGGCCTGGGGCGCCATGTCCATCGGGAACGTGAGGTTCCAGAGCTCCGCGTCGCGTTCCCAGCCGCACACGATCTGCGGGCTCAGCGAGCTGGTGGCCCAGGTGTCCATCACGTCGGGGTCGCCGACGAACCCACCCGGGACGCCGCGCTGGCTCTCCTCGAAGCCCGGCGCAGGCTGGGACGCGGGGTCGACCGGCAAGGCGTCCTCGGATGCCACGATGGGATGAGCTGTGTCGGGCTCGCCGTCGGCGTCCAGGCGGTACCAGACCGGGAACGGCACGCCGAAGAACCGCTGGCGGCTGATGAGCCAGTCCCCGTTGAGGCCGTTAACCCAGTTGCTGTAGCGGTGACGCATGAAGTCGGGCACCCAGCGGAGTTCCTCCCCCCGCTGCAGCAGGCGAGCCCGCAGGTCGGCGTCCCGACCGCCGTTGGTGAGGTACCACTGCCGCGTCGAGACGATCTCGAGCGGCTTGTCGCCCTTCTCGTAGTAGTTCGTCATACGCATCGTCGGCTTGGGGTCACCCTCGAGGTCGCCGGCCTCGGCGAGCAACGCCACCATCGCCTCCCGAGCGCCGAACGTGGTCTTGCCGGCCAGCTGCGCGTACGGCTCGGCGTTGGTCAGCCACGCCGGGGTCTCGCGCATGAGGCGTCCGTCGCGCTGCAGGACCACGCGGGTGGGCAGATCGAGCTCGCGCCACCACGCCACGTCGGTCAGGTCGCCGAACGTGCAGCACATGACGATGCCCGACCCCTTGTCCTTCTCGGCGAGCGCGTGCGGCAGCACGGGGATCTCGACGCCGAAGACGGGCGAGGTGACCGTCGTTCCGAACAAGTGCTGGTAACGCTCGTCGTCCGGGTGAGCGATCAGGGCGCACACGCTGGGGATCAGTTCGGGGCGCGTCGTCTCGATGAAGACGGGGGCGTCCGGGGCGTGGAAAGCAACCCGGTAGTAGTGCCCGGGGTACTCACGTGCTTCCAGCTCCGCCTGGGCGACGGCCGTCTGGAAGGTCACATCCCACATGGTGGGCGCCTCGGCGAGGTAGGCCTCCCCACGAGCGAAGTTCCGCAGGAAAGCACGCTGGGCCACGGTCTGACTCTCGTCGGAGATCGTGGCGTACAGGGTGTCCCAGTCCACGGACAGGCCCAAGTGGCGCCACAAGTCCTCGAAAGCCTGCTCGTCGACGGCCGTCAACGCGTGGCACAGCTCGATGAAGTTCCGGCGACTGATCGGCACCTGGCGCTTCGGATCCGGCTTCACCGGGGGAGCGAAGTCGGGGTCGTAGGGAATCGACGGGTCGCAGCGGACGCCGTAATAGTTCTGCACGCGACGCTCGGTCGGCAGGCCGTTGTCGTCCCACCCCATCGGGTAGAAGACATGCTTACCGGTCATGCGCTGGTAGCGCGCGATGAGGTCGGTGTGCGTGTAGCTGAACACGTGACCCACGTGCAGCGAACCGGACACAGTCGGCGGCGGGGTGTCAATGCTGAACACCTGGTCGCGGCTCTCCGGGCGGGTGAACGCGTACGTGCCCTCGGCCTTCCAGCGGGCGGCCCATTTCGTCTCCAGCCCTTCGAGCGCGGGACGCTCGGGTACGGCCCGGCCGGCGCTGGTCGACGCGGGCAGGTTCGTCTCGGGCTGAGCAGTCATGCGCGCGATTTTACGGTGCGTCCGTCTGGGCAGTCACATCGTGTGCCAGCGTGGACGCCTCCGCGCGTGCGCCGGTCAAGCGTTGGCGAGCAGGAGAGCCTTCAGCGCCTCGGGGGAGCCGTCGGCGGCCTTGCTGCGGTCGATGATCTTGCCGTTGATCGCGATGGTCGGGGTGCCCGTGACCTGGTCGGCGTAAGCGGCCTTCTCGACGGTCTCGACGAAACCCTTCGTGGACTGGTTGTCGTAGCAGGACTGGAACTGGGTCAGCGCGTCGCCGGTGATGCCGACCTGTGCCGGGATGGTCTCGCGCAGGAGTTCGTCGGAGTACCCCTCGGAACCGCGGATCTCCTGGACGGCCTGATTGGCGTAGACGGCCTTTCCGTACGCCGAGTAGGTCGCCGGACCTGAGAACGCCGAGCAGGCCGCGGCGTACGCCGAGCGGGTCGACGCCGTGTTCTGCAGGTTGTTGTTCATGAACGTGAGCGTCGAGTTCTGCAGCGTCCAGGTGCCGGCGTTGGCCTCCTCCTCCAGCATGGCGCCGTAGTCCTCCTCGAACACCTTGCAGTTGGGGCACTGGTAGTCGAGGTAAACGGTCACGACGGGGGCACCCTCGGGCGCCGGCGTCGTGTTCACGACGAGGGCCGAGGAGTCGGCGTTCACGTTGGGCGGCACCAGGGCGGCAGCGGAACTCCCGTCACCCGAGGGCGCGTTCGTCCGCATGGTCTGCACGAACACCCAGCCGAACACGCCGACCAGCACGAGTGCCACGGCTCCGGCGACGATGCCGACGATGCGGTTGAACCGCTTCTGCCTGGCTTGGGCCTCCTGCTGGCGCCGGAGTTGCTCACGGCGGTTGGATGCGGTGCTGCTGGCCATCGGGTCGTCTCCTTGGTCGTTCGGGTTCAGGCGTGGGTGGACGCCGCGGGCTCGGCCGCGGCATCGGCGTCCGCGTCGAAATCGGGGTCGGGCAGGCGGAGGTTGTCGACCGCCACGGGGGTGCGCGGGAAGACCACCAGCCAGGCGCCGAGGAGGAGGAGGCCGACGTCGCGGGCGATCTCCCAGGGGTAGGCGGCCACTGCCTGTTCGAGGGGGATCTCGCCGCCACCGCCGAAGCAGCCGCAATCGAGGGCGAGGCCGCGCGCCCACGCACTCGCGATCCCGATGATGAAGGCCACCATGAGCAATGCCCCGGCCAGACCGGCGAGGCGCGTGTAGAGGCCGGCGATGAGCAGCAGGCCGACGACGATCTCGATGAACGGCAGCGTGATGCCCACCGGGGCAACCAGCTCGTACGGCAGGATCCGGTAGGCCATGACGGCGTTGACGGACTCGCCGAGGGCGCCGACCTTGAGGAGACCCGCCACGAGCAGGACCACGCCCAGCACGAGGCGCGCGGCCACTCCCACCCAGCCGCGGAGGGCGTGCCGGCGTGCGCGGGGGCGCGGCGCGGAGGAAGTCGTCACGCGTTCAATCATAACGGGCCCGCCGGACACCCCTCGCCGGGTGCGTACGCTGGACCACCGTGACCACGCACGCCGAGATCGTCTCCACCCTGACCGCCCGCTGGCCCGAGCAGCGCATCGGGCCCGGCCTGGCGCGCGTCGCCGCGCTCGTCGAACTGCTCGGCGAGCCGCAGCGCGGCTACCCGGTCATCCAGATCGCCGGCACCAACGGCAAGGGCAGCACGGCGCTGATGATCGAGGCGCTGCTCCGCGCCGCTGGCCTGCGGGTGGGCCGGTTCAGTTCGCCGCATCTCGTCGACCTGACCGAGCGCATCGCGATCGACGGCGAGCCGTTGTCGGCCGAGGCCTTCGATGCCCTGTACGCAGACGTCCTGCCGCTGGTCGAGATGGTCGACGCCCATGCGATCGACGGCATCCCGATGACGTTCTTCGAAGTCATGACCGGGCTGGCCTACGAGGCGTTCGCGCAGGCGCCGGTGGACGTGGCAATCGTCGAGGTCGGTCTCGGCGGCGTCACCGACGCCACCAATGTGGCGGACGCCGACGTGGCCGTCCTCTGCCCGATCGACCTCGATCACACCCACCTGCTCGGCACGACACCCGAGCAGATCGCGCGGGAGAAGGCCGGCATCATCAAGCCCGGCGGCATCGCCGTGAGCGCCGAGCAGCGGCCGGACGTGCTGGCGGTGCTGGCCGAGCGGTGCGCCGCGGCGGGCGTCCGGCTGCTCGTCGAGGGCCGCGACTTCTCCCTCATCGAGCGCAGCGCGGCCGTGGGCGGCCAGGTGCTGCGCCTCGACACCGCGGACGGCCCGGTCGGGGACCTGTTCCTCCCCGTCTTCGGGGCGCACATGGCCGCCAACGCGGCGCTGGCCGTGGCTGCCGTGGAGGCTTTCCTCGGCGGACGTGCGCTCGCGGCCGACGTGCTGGCCGAAGGATTCGCCCACGTGGAGGCTCCGGCCCGGCTCGAGGTGGTGCGGCGCAGCCCGGCAGTCGTGCTCGACACCGCCCACAACCCGCACGGGGTCGCGGCGACGCTCGCCGGCGCGGAGGAGGCCTTCGGCTTCGCGCCCCTCATCGCCGTGGTCGGAATGATGGCCGACAAAGACGTGCGCGGCGTCCTCGAACTCGTGGAGGAGTTCGCGCAGTCGGTCGTGTGCACGCAGGTGGCGTCCACCACTCGGGGCCTGCCAGCCGCCGAACTGGCGGAGACGGCGTCCGAGGTGTTCGGGGCCGACCGGGTGCACGTCCGCGCCGGACTGCCCGAAGCCCTCGAGTTGGCCGTCGGGCTGGCCGACGACGCCGGGGCAGGCGCCGGGGTCCTCGTGCTCGGCTCGGTGATCCTGGCGGGCGAGACGAGGGCGCTGCTCGTCCGGCCGGACGCCACGATCACCCCTCACGAGGATGACGACGCATGAGGCCGCTCGCGCCCGGCAACCCGATGCTCAAGGTCCTGGCGGCCAATCTGGGGTGCGAGGTGGTGGTGTTCGGCCTCGCCGTTCCGGCGATCATCTTCACGGACGCCGCCGGCGTGGGCCCGGCCTTCGCCGCCGGGGGAGCGGCGTTGGTCATGGCGCTCGTCGCGGCCGGAACCCAGCGGCGTGGCTGGGGTTGGTGGCTCGGCTGGCTGACCCAGGTCGTCGCCGTGGCCCTCGGACTGCTCACGCCGTGGATGTTCGCCGTCGGCGGGTTGTTCGCCGGTCTGCACGTGCTGGCCTATGTGCTGGGCCGGCGCATCGACGCGGCGGGCACGCCGTCCGGCTCCCGATAGGCTGGACGCATGACTGAACAGACCCTCGTCCTGCTCAAGCCGGACGCTGTCGCTCGCGGCCTGGCCGGAACGATCCTCTCCCGCTACGAGGCCAAGGGCCTCCGGATCGCCGCCATGGACCTGCGCACCGTCGACGCCGCGTTCGCCGACCAGCACTACGCCGAGCACGTCGAGAAGGGCTGGTACCCGAGCCTGCGCGAATTCATCACCTCCGGGCCTCTGGTGGCCCTCGTGCTGGCCGGCGACCGTGCGGTGGACGCCGTCCGCTCGCTCAACGGCGCCACCGACGGCATCGCTGCGGCGCCGGGCACGATCCGGGGTGACTTCTCCGACTCCAACCAGCGCAACCTCGTGCATGCCTCCGACTCCGTCGAGTCTGCGGCCCGCGAGGTCGCCCTCTGGTTCCCGAACCTGTGACCCTGCCCCCCGGCGCCCCACCTCCGCCAGGAAGCGCCGAGCTCGAGGGGCCGGGGCCGTGGGGGCACCCCGGGCAGTGGGGGCCACCGCTCCCCGGCGACGAGCAGCTCGTGGCGTCCATGCCCCCGGCGACCCGACCCACCCTGCCCATCGTGCCGACCGACTACCTGCGCTTCTTCCGCTCGCCGCGCTTCGCGTGGTGGAAGCCGCTCCTGGCCGTCGTGGGCGCGGCGGTGCTGTGGTTGGCGGTCACCATGGTCCTGACGTTCGCCGGGATCTTCCTGGACGGGTTCGAAAACGTCTATCCCGAGCCCGGCTCGTTCGTCATGCGGCCCTGGACGTTCCTGATGAACAATCTGTCGCTGGCCGCCTGCATCCCGATCGCCTGGCTGTTCGCGCTGGCCGTGTTCGGCCAGCGACCCGGCTGGCTCGCGTCGGTCGCCGGCCGGTTCCGGTGGGGCTGGTTCGCTCGCGTCCTGGTGATCGCGTTGCCGATCTGGGCGGTGCTCATCGGCGTGTCGTTCGCCTTGTCGCCCTCTGAGCTCGGCTGGCGCGACACGACCGCGTTCATGATCGCGGCCATCGTCTTGACGACGCCGCTGCAGGCGGCAGGCGAGGAGTACCTCGTGCGCGGCCTGTTGGCGCGCAGCGTGGGGTCGTGGTTCGCCGACGAGCGTCTGGCCCTCGGCGTGGCGGCGCTCGTGGGGGCGACCGTCTTCATGCTCCTGCACGGCGCGGGCGATCCGTGGCTGAACGTCTACTACTTCATCTTCGGAGCCGTCTCCGCGTGGCTGGTCTGGCGGACGGGCGGTCTCGAGGCGTCCGTGGCCATCCACATCGTGAACAACATGGTGGCGATGGTGCCGTTGCCGTTCGGCGACCTCGCCTCGGCCTTCGACCGCACTGCCGGCGCCGGCAGCCCGTTCCTCCTCGTGAACGCCGCCGTTCTCGTGGGGGCGGCGCTCCTGTTCGACCTGCTGGCCCGGCGTGCAGCACTCGAGAACCGGACCGCTCCCGGCCGCCTGGAACTCGAGCGTGCTCGTTCTCTGCTCACGCGGGGCTTCTTCGCGGCCTGACCGCCGAGAGCCCCCGGTTGTTCGGCCTTGATAGGCTCGAACGGTCCGTCCGCCCCCTTGTCCGGAAGGGTCCTGCGTGCTGCTCTCCCTCGTCATCGCCCACTTCGTCGTGGCCGCGTTGGGGAGCGTCTGGGGACGCCTCCTTGGGCGCAATGCGTTCGTACTCGTCGCCATCGTGCCGGCCGTGACGTTCGCTTGGGCCCTCGCCCTGGCGCCGGGCATGCTCGCGGGTGGCAGCTACGTCGAGGTGATCAACTGGATTCCCACCCTCAAGGTTGCGCTGGCGTTCCATGTGGGCATCGTCGGTTGGCTGATGACGCTCGTCGTCTCCGGGATCGGGACGCTCATCCTGCTGTACTGCCGCTGGTACTTCACCCAGGTGCCCGTCCGGACCCTCGGCCTCCTCGTCGCGTTCGCCGGCGCCATGCTCGGCCTCGTGACCGCCGACGACCTTGTCATGCTGTATGCCTTCTGGGAGATGACCACGGTCTTCAGCTACCTGCTCATCGGCCACGACTCGTCCCGCCGCGCCAACCGGGCCGCCGCGATGACGGCCCTCATCGTCACCACCGCGGGCGGCCTCGCCATGCTCGTCGGCATCGTCACCCTGGGCCTCACGACCGGCACGTTCCGGCTGCAGGCCATCTTGGCCGCCGCCCCGACTGGAGCGGCCGTCACCGCCGCCGCCCTGCTCATGCTGGTCGGTGCACTCACCAAGTCGGCGATGGCTCCCTTCCACTTCTGGCTCCCCGGCGCCATGGCCGCCCCGACGCCGGTTTCCGCCTACCTGCACGCCGCCACGATGGTGAAGGCCGGCGTCTATCTCGTCGCCGTGCTCGCGCCCGCGTTCGCCACCGTCGCCGGCTGGCGCGAGGCGGTCACCGTCCTCGGCGCGATCACGCTGATCCTCGGGGGGTGGCGCGCCCTGCGGCAGAACGATCTCAAGCTCCTCCTCGCCTACGGCACCGTGAGCCAGCTGGGCTTCATCACCCTCCTCGTCGGGCTCGGCACCAAGGCGGCAGCACAGGCGGGCCTGGCCATGCTCCTCGCCCACGCACTGTTCAAGGCGACCCTGTTCCTCACGGTCGGCGTCATCGATCACGCCACCGGCACGCGCGACCTCACGAAGCTCTCGGGGCTACGCTCCCGCATGCCGCTGCTGGCTGTGGTCGCGGGGCTGGCGGCGGCGTCCATGGCGGGCGTCCCGCCCCTGTTCGGGTTCGTGGCGAAGGAGGGGGCGCTCGTCGCGCTCGTCCGGCTCGTGGGCGGGGACGGCACGGGCATGCTGCCGGCGCAGGCCGTCCTGCTCATCGCCGCGATCGTGGCCGGATCGGCGCTCACCATGGCCTACTCGTTGCGCTTCTGGTGGGGTGCCTTCGCTGCCAAACCGCGCCGCCGGCCCACCGAGGTCAACCACGCTCCCGAGGCGGGCTTCCTGCTCGCCCCGGTGCTGCTCGGCACGCTCAGCCTCGCGCTCGGCTTCCTGGGCGGCCCGGTCAGCGACGTGCTCGCCCGCTACGTGGCGACGGTTCCCACGGGCGCGGACGCCTACGGCCTCAGTTTGTGGCACGGAGTCAACGCGCCCCTGCTGCTCTCGCTGGCCGCCCTCGCTCTGGGTGCCCTGCTGTTCCGGTTCCGGGCCGACGTCGCCCGCATCCAGGGCACCTTCCCGTCGGTCACGGCTGCCGACGAGACCTACCGCCGCATCATGCGGTTCACCGACAACCTCGCGGTCGAGGTCACGGCCCGCACGCAGCGCGGTTCACTGTCGGCGATCCTGTCGGTCATCCTCGCGGTCTTCGTGGTCGGCGTCGCCGGGACGCTCTTGTTCCTGCCCGCCTGGCCGGAGCAGATCCGGCCGTGGGACTCTCTCGGCCAGCTCGCGGTGGCCGCCGTCACGTGCATCGCCGCGATCAACCTCATGTGGGTCCGCGGTCGCGTCCGGGCGGTCCTCACCGCGGGCGCGACCGGCTACGGCACCGCGCTGCTGTTCCTCCTACACGGTGCGCCCGATCTGGCCCTCACGCAAGTGCTCGTCGAGACGACGTCGGTGCTGCTGTTCCTGCTCGTCCTGCGCAGCTTGCCCAAGTTCTTCACCGACCGGCCGCTGCAGTCGTCGCGCTGGTCGCGGCTGCTGTTGGCCCTCTCGGTCGCCGCCACGGTGAGCGCTGCCATCGTGGTGGCCGCCAACGGCCGGAGGCACGAGCCCGCCTCGGCCGGCCTCGAGACGATGGCGTACGAGTTCGGCTTCGGCCGCAACGTGGTCAACGTGATCCTCGTCGACACCCGCGCCTGGGACACCATCGGCGAGCTGACCGTCCTCGTCGTCGCCGCCACGGGCGTGGCGTCGCTCATCTTCCTGCGGTCCCGCGTGACCGGACGCCGCCACGCCGTCCGGCGGCGCGTCGAGCCCACGGCGGGCGGCACGTGGCTCCGCGGCACCGGCGGCCTCAATCCCGGTGCCCGCTCGCTGATCTTCGAGGTGACCACCCGCCTCCTCTTCGGACTCATGATGATCGTCTCGATCTACCTGCTCATCGCGGGGCACAACCTGCCGGGCGGCGGCTTCGCGGGCGGCCTCGTGGCCGGCCTGGCTCTCGTCGTCCGCTACCTCGCCGCCGGCGCCGCCGAACTCGAGGAGGCGGCCCCCATCGATGCCGGCCGCCTGCTGGGCGCCGGTCTGTTCATCGCCGTCGGCACCGCCCTCGCGCCCGCGTTCTTCGGAGGACGCATCTTCCAGAGCTACGACGTCCACGCCAACATCGGTGCCCTGACCGACATCGGGACCCCGTGGGGCACGATCAACCTCTTCGGCGACCTGCACCTCGTCTCGTCGACCGCCTTCGACATCGGCGTCTACCTGATCGTCATCGGCATGGTCCTCGATGTGGTCCGCAGTCTCGGCGCGGGCATAGATCAGCAGGCCGCCGAGCAGCGGACGCCCCTGCCGCGGCCCGAGTCCACGACGGCCGTGCCGGCGTCGGCCCGGACGGGGGCGCGATGACGGCCAGCCTCACCCTCGCGATCACCGCCGGCGTCCTCGTTGCAGCGGGGGTCTACCTGCTCACCGAGCGCAGCCTCACCCGCATCCTCATGGGCGTGCTCGTGCTCAGCAACGGCGTCAACCTGTTGTTCCTCGTGTCGATGGGGCCCGCCGGGGATCCGGCATTCATCGGGCTGTTCCCACCCGAGTCGATGACCGACCCGTTGCCCCAGGCGATGGTGCTGACGGCGATCGTCATCACGATGGCCGTCTCGGCGTTCGTGATCACCATGGCCTACCGCAGCTTCCAGCTGAACGGGAACGACGAGGTCTCGGACGACATCGAGGACGCCCGTATCCGCGAGCTCGCGCAACGCGACGACGTGTCCGACTCCTACGAGGACGCCCGCTTCGCCGACACGGGTGAGGACGTGGTGAGCGAATGAACAACCTCCTCACCATCCCGGTGCTCGCGCCCATGCTGGGGGCCGCGCTCACGCTCATGCTCGGACGCCGCCCGCGCGCCCAGCGCGCGGTGTCGATCCTGGTGCTGGTGGTCGTCGTCGCGGCCGCCGGTGTGCTCGCCGTGCAGGCGCACCTCCACGGCGTCCAGACCCTCTGGGTGGGCGCCTGGCCCGAGGGCTACGGCATCGCTCTGGTGGGCGACCGGTTGGCGTCCATCATGCTCACCGTGGCCAGCGTGGTGACGCTCGCCGTCCTCGTCTACTCGACCGGTCAGGACCAGGAGGAGCTTCGCCACGAAACACCGGTGTCGATCTTCCACCCGACCTTCCTCGTCATGTGTGCGGGTGTCTCCGGGGCGTTCCTGGCGGGCGACCTGTTCAACCTGTTCGTGGGCTTCGAAGTGCTGCTGTTCGCCTCCTACGTGTTGCTGACCATGGGTGGCACGGGTGCGCGCATGCGGGCGGGATCGACGTACGTCGTGGTGAACCTCCTCAGCGCCAGCCTGTTCCTGACCGCCATCGCGACCGTGTACGCCGCCACCGGCACCGTGAACCTCGCCCAACTCGCCGTCCGGCTGCCCGAGATCGACCCCGGCGTCCAGGGCATCGTCCAGGCCATGCTGCTCGTCGTGTTCGGGTTGAAAGCAGCGGTGTTCCCCCTCTCGGCGTGGCTGCCGGACTCCTACCCGACCGCTCCGGCGCCGGTGACCGCCGTGTTCGCGGGTCTGCTCACCAAGGTGGGCGTCTATGCGATGCTGCGCACCCAGACGCTGCTGTTCCCGCACCGCCCGCTCACCGACGTGCTGTTGTGGGTCGCGCTCGCCACGATGATCGTGGGCATCCTCGGCGCCATCGCCCAGTCGGAACTCAAGCGCATGCTGTCGTTCACCCTCGTCAGCCACATCGGCTACATGGTGATGGGGATCGCGCTGGCCACCCAGACCGGCCTCGCGGGCGCCATCTACTACACCGCGCACCACATCACCATTCAGGCGACCCTCTTCCTCGTCGCCGGTCTCGTCCAGCGGGTCGGCGGCAGCTACTCCCTCGACCGCCTCAGCGGGCTCGCCACCGTCTCGCCGCTGCTCGCGGTGCTGTTCCTGGTGCCCGCCCTCAATCTCGCCGGCATCCCGCCCTTCTCCGGCTTCATCGGCAAGCTCGGCCTGCTCAACGCGGGTGTCAGCGCCGGGACGCCGCTGGCGTGGGCCCTCGTCGTCGGGGCTGTCGTCACCAGCCTGCTGACGCTGTACGCCGTCGCGAAGGTCTGGAACCGAGCCTTCTGGGGCCAGGTCATCCTGCCGGCGCTGGCGTCCGAGGACGACGACGAGGAGGACGTCCACGAGGGGCGTCCGCTGCCCTGGGTGCAGATGGGCGCCACGATGGCCCTCATCGCGTTCAGCCTCGCCCTCACCTTCGCCGCCGGACCGCTCTACGACTACACCTCCCAGGCCGCGCAGAATCTGCGCGACGGCGCCTACCTCGTCGCCGTGCTGGGGGAGGGGACGCACCCATGAGCCTCGAACCACCGATGACCGACCCGCGGCGCAAGCCGTCGCGTTTCCGCTTCCAGTGGCGCCAGAGCCTCGTGCTGGCGATCGTCTGGGTCGTCCTCGTCGGGCAGGTGAACCTGGTCAGCGTGCTCGGCGGGTTGCTGCTCGCCTGGCTCGTCACGGTGGTCTTCCCGCTGCCGCCGGTCAGCTACGCGGGCCGGCTCCACCCGTGGGGGTTCGCGAAGCTGACCCTGGCCGTGCTGGTCGACCTGGCCGTGGCCTCCGCCACGCTCGCCCGATTCGCGTTCGGCCGCCGGATGCCGCGCACGGGCATCGTCCGGGTGAGGCTGCGCAGCGACTCCGACCTCTACCAGGTGCTCGTGTCGATGCTCGTGTCGATCGTGCCCGGCACGATCGTGCTCGACGCGCGCCGCAGCAACCGAATGTTGTACCTGCACGTGTTCGACACCCCTGAGGGCCACCACATCGAGAGCGCCGCCGAGGATGCCCTCGGGATCGAGCGACGCGTCGTGGGCGCGCTCGGCTCGCGGGCCGAGCAGGAGGTGGTCCGCGAGACCGGGTCGCAGGAGGACGCCGCCGGCCCCGCCCGGTCGGTGAGCGCCCAGGCGGGCGAGGAGGAATCGTGATCCAGACCGTCCTGCTCGTCGAGGCCGCCGGCATGCTGACCGTCGCGGCGGGTTTCGCCCTCGTGCGGCTCGCCAAGGGCCCCACCAGCCTCGACCGCGGTGTGGCGTCCGACGTGCTGCTCGTCATCGTCGCGATCGCGACCGCCGGCTACGCGGTGTGGTCGCGGACGCCGATCGTCCTGGTCATCAGCCTCGTGCTCTCGATGCTCGGCTTCACCGCCGCGGTCGGCCTTGCCCGGCTCATCACGGGCACCACCGCGCAGGAGAAGCGCTTTCGCGAGGCCGAGGCGCGGGCGGCCTACGAGTCCGACGAGCGCGAACGCGCCCGGGTGGAGCGCGAGCGACTCAAGGAAGACCTGGACGGGAGGGGGCTGTGATGGGCGAGATCCTCGACATCGTGGGCGCTCTGTTGCTGTGCGCGGGGGCGTTCTTCACGCTGGCCGCGGCCGTCGGCATCCTGCGCTTCCCCGACGTGCTCACCCGCATGCATGCCGCGACCAAACCGCAGGTGTTCGGCCTGCTGCTCGCCCTGCTGGGCGTCATGGTGTCGCTCCGGACCTGGCACGCGACGGCGCTGTGCCTGCTCGTCATGGCGTTCCAGGTGGCGACGGCGCCTTCTGCCGGCCACATGGTCGGCCGGACCGCCTACCGCACCGGCCAGTGGGACGAGGAGCACGCCGAGGTCGACGAACTCGCGGACGACCTCGCCGAAGCCGGCTTCACCCATCGCCTCGACGACACGGGCCACGTGCCCGGAGGCTGACGGACGCGACCGGCTCGCTTACCATGGGCCCCCTATGACCGCGACATCCCGACGCGCCCCGGCCGGCGCCGACAGCCTGTTCCCGCTCCTCGAGCCGTTGCTCGGGCGGGTGGCCAAGCCGATCCAGTACGTGGGTGGCGAGGTGAACTCCGTCACCAAGCCGTGGGATGAGTGCGACGTGCGCTGGTGCCTCATGTACCCCGACGCCTACGAGGTGGGTCAGCCGAACCAGGGGGTCGCGATCCTCTACGAGGTGCTCAACGAGGCCGAGGGCGTCCTCGCCGAGCGGACGTACTCCGTGTGGCCCGACCTGGCGGCGCTGCTGCGCGAACACGACCTGCCGCAGTTCACCCTCGACAACCATCGGCCGGTCGGCGCCTTCGACGTCCTCGGGGTGAGCTTCTCGACCGAACTCGGCTACACGAACCTGCTCGAGGCACTCGACCTGGCGCGGATCCCGCTGCATGCCGCCGACCGGGGCGTCGACGACCCGCTCGTCGTCGCCGGTGGGCACGCGGCGTTCAACCCCGAACCCATCGCCGACTTCATCGACGCCGCCGTCATCGGAGACGGCGAAGAGGCGTCGCTGCGGGTGAGCGAGATCATCCGCGGCTGGAAGGCGGAGGGGCGACCGGACGGGCGCGACGGCGTCCTGCTGCGGCTGGCTGCCGAGGGCGTCGCGTACGTGCCGCGGTTCTACGACGTGACCTATACCGAAGACGGTCGTATTCAGCGGGTGGCGCCGAACCGTGTGGGGGTGCCGTTCAGCGTGGCCAAACACACGCTCATGGACCTCGACGCGTGGCCCTACCCGAAGGCTCCGATCGTGCCAATCGCCGAGACGGTGCACGAGCGGTACTCGGTGGAGATCTTCCGCGGCTGCACCCGCGGCTGCCGGTTCTGTCAGGCGGGCATGATCACGCGACCGGTGCGCGAACGGAACATCGAGACCATCGGCACGATGGTGGCCGGCGGGCTGGCGGCGACCGGCCTGGAGGAGGTCGGATTGCTGTCGCTCAGCTCGGCCGACCACTCCGAGATCGCCGAGGTGACCCGAGAGCTCGCCGACCGTTATGAGGGTACGAACGTATCCCTGTCGCTGCCGAGCACGCGGGTGGACGCCTTCAACATCGACCTCGCCAACGAGCTCTCCCGTAACGGACGCCGTTCAGGCCTCACGTTCGCGCCCGAGGGTGGCTCGGAGCGGATGCGGAAGGTCATCAACAAGATGGTCACCGAGGACGACCTCATCCACACCGTCGCGACCGCGTTCGGCAACGGGTGGCGCCAGGTGAAGCTGTACTTCATGTGCGGCCTGCCCACCGAGACCGACGAGGACGTGTTGGCGATCGCCGACATGGCCGCCCGGGTGATCGAGACCGGCCGGCAGGCGGCCGGCTCGCGCGACATCCGGTGCACGGTGAGCATCGGCGGCTTCGTGCCCAAGCCGCACACGCCCTTCCAGTGGGCCGCCCAGGCGTCGGCGGAGACGATCGACCACCGGCTCATGACGCTGCGCGACGCGATCCGCGCCGACAAGCGCTACGGGCGTGCCATCGGCATGCGCTACCACGATGGGCGTCCGGGGGTGATCGAAGGCCTGCTGTCGCGGGGCGATCGCCGTGTCGGGGCCGTCATCGAAGCGTGCTGGCGGTCTGGCGGGCGCTTCGACGGGTGGAGCGAGCACTTCAGCTATGACCGCTGGGTGGCCGCGTGCGAGGTGGGGCTGGCGGGGACGGGCGTCGACCTCGATTGGTACACCACCCGCGAGCGCGACTACGCAGAGGTCCTGCCGTGGGATCACCTCGACTCCGGCCTGGACCGTGACTGGCTGTGGGAGGACTGGCAGGACGCGCTCGACGAACAGCCGGTCGAGGACTGTCGCTGGACGCCGTGCTACGACTGCGGCGTGTGCCCCCAGCTCGACACAGCCATCCAGATCGGCCCGACGGGCAAGCACCTCCTGCCGATCACCCCCGTGCTCCGCTGACCCGATGGCGTCCCGCCCAGGGGGACGAGGGTAGTGAAACTGAATCCGCTAGTGAAGCGCGCAAAATGCGCGCCTCCTCATACCGGGTATACGTATCAGCACACTACACTGCGGAGGGGAGCGGGTCGCTCCGCAGGCCCGCCGCACAGAAAGGGGCTGGTCCCATGTCCAGTAGGGAGTCGAGCGACGAACGCGTCCGTTCGGACTTCCTGTACCAGGAGGACATCGTCACGTCTCCTGGCGTCCGCAAGCTCCTCGCCGTGGCGAGGATCGTCCTCGGCTTCTTCTTCTTGTGGCCGTTCCTCGACAAGCTGTTCGGTCTCGGGTATGCGACGCCCGTCGGTCAGGGATGGATCGCCGGGACGCCGCCGGCGCAGGGCTTCATCGGGCGGATCGAGAACCCGCTCGGAACGATCCTGCAACCGATCTTCGGCAACCCGTTCGGCGACTTCCTGTTCATGTTCGGCCTGTTCGGCATCGGCATCGCGATGATCTTCGGTGCGGGCCTCAAGATCGCCGCGTGGGGCGGCACTCTCCTCGTCCTGCTGATGTGGCTCTCCGAACTTCCGTTCGCCCAGACGGCGATGGTCGACGGGCAGCTGGTGCGCGGCGCCACGAACCCGTTCCTCGACGACCACTGGCTCGAGGCGCTGATCCTGCTGATCTGCGCGTACACGTTGTCCGGTGACACGTGGGGCGTCGGGAAAACCTGGGCGCGCATCACCAACCACAACAGGTTCCTGCGCTGAAACCACCTCGGGCGGTGCGGCTGCCGCCGGCCAGCCGCGCCGCCCGAGGATTGCCCCACCCTCGGCGGACGACGCCAGAGGGGCCAGCCGGCCCGATAGTCTGGTCTCCGCAACACTGCGAGAGGAGACGACATGTCCGCGCCAGAGGTGCTCTGCCTGGGTGAAGCCCTGATCGATGTGGTCGCGACCGGCGACCGAACGAACGAGCACGTGGGCGGCAGTCTCCTCAACGTTGCGGCCGGCGTGGCCAACCTGGAGCACCCGGCGAGCATCTGCGCTTGGTGGGGCAAGGATGAGCGCGGCGACCGCCTCGCCGCCTGGGCCGGTGATGCCAGCGTCACCGTCGTGCCCGGCACCGATTCCGCCGAGAAGACGGCCGTCGCCTATGCCCGCCTCGACGACGAGGGTAAGGCCACCTACGCGTTCGACCTCACGTGGGCTGTCCCCGACATCCCGGATCTCGACCGGTACGGCCACCTGCACACGGGGAGCATCGCCGCCACCCTCGAGCCGGGGGGCACCCAGGTCGTCGCCGTGGCGTCCTCGGTGCGCGACCGCGCGACCGTGTCCTACGACCCCAACATCCGGCCGGCCCTCATGGAGTCGCCCGAGGCCGTGCTGGGGCGGGTGGAGCAGTTGATCGCCTTGTCCGACGTCGTGAAGGCCAGCGACGACGACATCGCCTGGTTGTACCCCGACGAGCCGCTCGAGGATGTGCTGCGTCGCTGGGTGGCGTCGGGGCCGGTCCTGGCGGTCGCGACGCGTGGCCCCGTGGGCGCCACCGCCGTCCTGCGCGGCGACGACGAGGCACACACGGTGCCGCAGACGGCCACGGCGACGGGGGATACCGTGGGCGCGGGGGACTCCTTCATGGCGGGCCTCATCTCCGGGCTGCTGGACGCCGGGCTGCTCGGATCCGCCGCGGCGCGTGCGAAGCTTCGTGAGGCCACGTACGCAGAGGTCGAGCCCGCACTCGAACGGGCACTGGGCACGTCGGGGGTCACGGTGATGCACAACGGCGCGTACGCGCCGACGCGCGCCGAACTCTCCTGATCCACCCGCCAGCCACCGGGCTCCCGGCCTCAGAAGCCGGCCGTGTTGTGCGCCGGGGCGTCGGTGCGGAAGAGATGGCCCAGGGCGGCGACGGCGTCCTTGGGACCGTTGATCTGCCCCGCCGCCCTGAGCGTGCGGGCGTCGACGAGTCCGAAGTAGAGGCTTGCGAGGGCGCGCACGTCCAGCTCGATGGTGGGGTGGGCGGCGGATGGTGTCACCTCCGCGACGCCGTCCCGCACGTGCACAGCGTAGCTCCCCGCTGCGTGCCCGAGGCGGTCGTCGACGCTGAACGCGGCGTCACCGTCGGCGTCGAAGCCGCGGGCGGCGAGGGCCGCGGCGACGTCGAGGACACGCAGCCAAGTGAAGTCGCCCGCCCCGGTGATCTTCAGCAGGCGCGGGTTGGGCAGCGCCCACGGCAGCGCCGAATCGGGTGCCAACCGGCGGATCTCCACCTTCTCGGTGAGGTCGATCGACGCCAGGAACCGCCACAACCCCAACTCGGCCGCCCCGGTGAGCGCCAGCAGATCCCGGACGCGCACCACGCCGTTCTCGCCGTCCACGGAATAGGCGACCACGCCGTCGGGCGCACCGGCGGCATCCAGGTGCACCGCAGCGCGCATGCCCTTGTCCGGGCCGCCTTTGTCGTAGTCCCACCGGCCGCTCAAGTAGGCGTCGTAGAACGCGAGCCGCTGGTGCGACCCACGGTGGGTGGCGTGGAAGGCGTCGAAAACCTGCCGCCGCACCGCCACGGACGTCTCCGGGGCGATGAGTTCGACGCGGCCGGTCACGGGCCGGGTGAGGGCGAACCGCGGCCCCGAGTCAAGTTCAGCCTTCGTGTACGAGGTCGCCACGCCGAAGCCGAACCGGCCGTAGATGCCGCCCTCGGACACCGTCAGCGCGGCGAGGGCGATCCCGTCGGCCTTGGCCCGCTCGAGCGCGGTGCTCATCATGGCCGTGAGGATGCCGCGCCGCCGGTGCGTGGGGCGCACGGTGACGTCGGTGATGAAGCACGCAGGCGTGAGGCGCCCACCGCCGGTGTTGATCGTCTGCGTGGTGGTGGCGAAGGTACCCACCGGCGTGTGGGCTCCCAGGCTGAACTCCGACGCCGGCGCGTAGGCGCCGGCGAGCAGCCAGCCGTCACGGGACACCTCGTCGCGCCAGCGGGTCAGCGATTCGTCGGAGGCCTGGTCCTGCAGGAAGCCGATGCCGGCCGCGTCGAACCAGCCGCGAAGGTCCTCGGTCGGGCCGTTCGGCACCTCGAAACGGCGATACGTGATGTCGTTCACGGGCGCCCAGCCTAGGGGGTAACGGCAGGAGGACCGTCGACGTGAGGCCACGTTCACACTCAACGCAGCCTTGCGACGCCATGCTGCCTCGTGCGTCGTGACCGCACCTGCCTGAGTGTGAAGCTGGCCGCACCTGAAGGCCGAGACTCAGCCGGTAGGGTGCCCACCGTGACGCCGCGTCAACAACCTGAACAACAGGCCCCGCCGGTGCAGAAGCTGAACGTCCGCTACGCCAAGCGCGGCCGCGCGCGGTTCACGAGCCACCGCGACTTCAGCCGCGCCTTCGAGCGCGCCCTCCGCCGCGCGGGCATCCCGATGGCGTACAGCTCGGGGTTCAACCCTCACCCGCGCATCAGCTTCGCCAACGCGGCGCCCACCGGAGCCGCCACGGAGGCCGAGTACCTTGAGATCGGCCTGCGCGAGCGACGAGACCCAGACGCCGTCCGCGCCGACCTCGCCGCCGCCATGCCCGACGGGCTACTCATCCTCGATGTCGTGGACGCCGTCCCCGGAGGGCTGGCCGACGCCCTCCAGACCTCCTCCTGGCACATCGCCTTGCCCGACGTGCCGCCCGCTGTTCTCGGCCGTGCTGTCACGGCGTTCCTCGCCGCCGACGCGATCGAGGTCGAGCGCATGACCAAGAACGGGCTGCGCACGTTCGACGCTCGGGCGGCCGTACTCCGGCTGAGGCAGTCCGCGGGCGGACTCGACCTCGTCTCGGCCCAAGGAACTCCGCTGGTGCGGCCGGACGACGTCGTCGCCGCGCTCCGGAAAGTGGCACCGGACTTCGCCCCCGGCCAGCCCCCGCTGCTCACCCGGACCGCGCAGGGCAGGTGGGACGGAGACCGCATCGTGGGACCGTTCGAGGCACACCACGACACCTGAGTGGGGATATCGCCCCACCGTGTGGCACTATGGAGCCCACGGCAGGACGCGATCCCGCGGCCCGCCCGGGCGCAGGCCGCGACGAGGACACTCGACCGCGGCAGCACCCCAGGAACAGGCTTTGTCGCCCGCGATCCCAGATCCGGCGACCGTTCGACGGCGGGCTGCCGCCGTGTGAGGAGAGCACATGCTCGATTCGGATGCCCCTACCGGTACGACCGAGGGTGCCAACGACGAGAACCAGACGCAACCGACCCCACGGCGGCGCCGCCGCGCCGCCAGCCGGCCGGCGGGGCCTCCCAGGGCCATCGAGCCCGTGACCGCGCCCGCCGCGATCGCGCCGCCCGAGGCTGAACCAGAGACCGTGGAGATCGAGTGGACCGAAGTGGCCGCCGAAACGGTCACCGTCGAAGCAGCCCCACCGGTCGTCGAGGCTGTGACCCCCGAGTCCGAGGAGACTGAGGAGTCCGAGGAGTCCGAGGAGACCGAGACCGAAGACGTCCGGGCGGACGAGGAGGCCGGCCGACTGGGTGACGCCGCCGAGCCGCAGGCCGACGAGGAGCAGGCTGCGGACGAGGTCGGTGAAGCGCTGGAGGCCTTGGAGGCCGATCTGGACCGGGAGACCGACGCCGAGATCGACGCCGAGCTGCAGCCGGAGGAGGCCGCCCCGCGGACTCGCCGCCGGCGTTCGGCGCGCAAGGCGGCTCCGAAGGCCGAGGCGTCCGCCGACGACGTCGCGGCAGCGCTCGACAACCTGGCCGCGTCCCTCGGGACCCCAGCCGATGACGCCGACGCCGACAGCGACGACCAGCCCGAGGACGCCGAGGCCGATCAGGAGGCCACCGACGAGGGTGACTCCGCGCCGCGCCGCCGCCGCCGTCGGCGCGGGGGACGCCGCCGGCGCCGCAGTGCCGACGGGGAGACCGGCGACGAACCCGAGGACGACGGCGATGACGAGTCCGAGGGCGACGAGACCGACGACAGCGACGAGAACGCCGAGGCCGAGGCGTCCGAGGGAGAAGCCGACGATACTGGCGGTTCGAGCTCGTCCGGACGCCGCCGCCGCCGGCGTCGCCGTCGCGGGGAGGACACCTCCGCCGACGACGAGGACGGCGTGGACGTCGTGGTGAAGGTGCGCGAACCGCGGCGGACGAAGCCGTCGGCGTCCGACGAGATCACGGGCATCGAGGGATCCACCCGCATGGAGGCCAAGCGTCAGCGGCGTCGCGAGGGGCGCGCCGCAGGTCGCCGGCGGGCGCCGATCCTCTCCGAGGCCGAGTTCTTGGCCCGGCGGGAGTCGGTGGAGCGCCAGATGTTGATCCGGCAGGCCGACGACTACACGCAGATCGGCGTGTTGGAGGACGGCGTTCTCGCCGAGCACTACGTGGATCGCGACAGTTCGGCGTCGCTCATCGGCAACATCTACGTGGGCCGCGTCCAGAACGTGCTGCCCTCGATGGAGGCCGCATTCATCGACATCGGCCGCGGCCGCAACGCCGTGCTGTATGCCGGCGAGGTCGATTGGGACAGCTTCGGTGTCACGGGCGACGACCGCAAGGTCGAGAAGGTGCTCAAGAGCGGTCAGTCGGTGCTCGTCCAGGTGACGAAGGATCCGGTCGGCGCGAAGGGTGCCCGCCTCACCGCGCACATCTCGATCCCCGGCCGCTATGTGGTCTATTGCCCGGGCGGCCAGCTGTCCGGCATCTCGCGCAAGCTACCCGATCCGGAGCGGCAGCGCCTGAAGGCCATCCTCGACGAGGCGGTCGGCAGCGAGGCGAGCGTCATCGTCCGCACGGCTGCTGAGGGCGCGTCGGAGGAGGAACTCGTCCGCGACGTGAACCGGCTCAAGGCACAGTGGGAGGTCATCGAGAAGAAGAAGTCGGGCAGTGCGCCACAACTGCTCTACGCCGAGCCCGACCTCACGGTCCGCATCGTGCGAGACCTGTTCACCGAGGACTTCACGTCGCTCGTCGTCGACGGCAACGGTCAGGGCGAGGACGCGTGGGAGATGATCGAGGCCTACGTCACGCACGTGGCTCCGCATCTGGCGGACCGGCTCCGGCACTGGAACCGCGAGACCGAGGGCGATCTGTTCGAGGTGTTCCGCCTCGACGAGCAGGTCAGCAAGGCGCTGGAGCGCAAGGTGCACCTGCCTTCGGGCGGCTCGCTCATCATCGACCGCACCGAGGCGATGACGGTCATCGACGTCAACACGGGCAAGTTCACCGGCACCCAGGGCAACCTCGAGGCCACGGTCACCTCCAACAACCTCGAGGCGGCCGAGGAGATCGTGCGCCAGCTGCGGCTGCGCGACATCGGCGGCATCATCGTGATCGACTTCATCGACATGGTGCTTCCCGCCAACCGGGAGTTGTTGCTGCGCCGCCTCGTCGAGTGCCTGGGGCGCGACCGGACCCGCCACCAAGTCGCCGAGGTCACCTCGCTCGGGCTTGTCCAGATGACCCGCAAGAAGATCGGCACCGGCCTGCACGAAGCGTTCACCGTGCCGTGCGAGACCTGCGGCGGCCGCGGCTATCACGTCCACGACGCCCCGGTCGCGACCCAGGCGCCGGCCGACGGCGGCGACCGCGAGTCGCGCAGTGCCAGCAACGCCAGCGGCGGCGGCACCCGGCGCACCAGCCGCAGCCGGCGGCCGTCCGCCGACAAGGCCGAGGCCCCGGTGGAGTCATCCGGCACGACCGAGGAGTGAACCGGACGCCGTCGCTCCGGCGTCCGCGGACGCGTGGGCCAGCACGGTCGTGGCAGCTGTCACCACGGTGTACCCGTGGGCCGACCAGCACGTCGTGACGGGGCCGGACGACGTCGACGTGACGCCGGCCCGCCTGCACCCGGCGTTCCACGGCAGCTTCGACTGGCACAGCTGCGTCCACATGCTCGCCTCGGGGGTCTCCCTGCTCACACTCGCACCCGACGCCCTCGCCCCGGCCACCCGCACCGACCTGGAGGCGCTCCTCGACGCGCGGCTGCTCCCCGGGAACACGGCCGTGGAGGCGGCCCTGATCCGGCGGCGTCCGGGGTTCGAACGGCCCTATGGCTGGGCGTGGGCGCTGCGGCTCGCCGCGGTCACGGGCGGCACGCGGTGGGGCGGCGCCGTCGCCCCCGTCGCGGAGGCCGTCCTCGGCCACCTGCCCGGCTGGCTCGCTCGGCTCGACGCCCCGATCCGCACGGGCACCCACGACAACACGGCCTTCTCGCTGGGGCTCCTTCGGGACGCCGCCGGTGCGCTCGGCCGCCCCGACGTGGTTGCCGCCGTGGACGCCTTCGCCCGCGCCGCCTATCTGGGCGATGCCGCCTACCCGGTGGCCTGGGAGCCCGGCGGCCACGACTTCCTCTCGGCCGCCCTGAGCGAGGCGACCCTGATGCGGCGCCTCCTGCCGGCGGGGGAGTTCGGCGCCTGGCTGGACGCCTTCCATCCCACCCTCGGCACGGACGCCGACCCGCTGCTCGGCGTCCCTCAGGTGCGTGACCCGAGCGACGGCAAGGCCGTGCACCTGCTCGGACTGGCTTTGTCGCGGGCGTGGCGCCTGCGGGAACTGGCGGGGTCGGTGGACGCCGCTCGGTCCGCCCGGATGCGCGCCGCGGCCGATGCCCAGGTGACGGCGGTTGCGGGCCACGTGAGCGGCGGGGACTTCATGGCCACCCACTGGCTGGTGACCTACGCGCTCGCAGCCGAACTCAGCGGGGGGCGTCCAGCAGGTCCCTGAGCTGCGCGGCCGATGGGTTGGTGAGCACCTGGTCGCCGACGAAGACCGTGGGCGTGACCTCGTTTCCGTCGTTGTGGGCGCGCACAACCGTGTTCGCCTCGGGGTCGGCCCACACGTTGACCCAGGTGACCCGCGGGTCGCGCCGCAGCGCCTGCAGCAGCACCTCGCAGAACGTGCAGCCCGGTTTCCACAGCACCACGGCGTGGCCGGGGGCGATCCGCTGCTGGGCCTGGGCCCACGGCGTGTGCCTGCCGCGGCGGGCATGCCATCCCACGAGGACGGCTACGAACAGGAGGCCGCCGGCGAGAATCGCCCACCTTTGCCCAGGGTTGGCCGTGCCCACGAGCGCCGCCGCTACCGCGACCGCGAGCAGGCCGGTGATGGTCAGCGACACCAGGGTGCGCGTGCGCTCGGGGCCCGACATAGGCCCATCCTCACACAACCGGAACGGGCGGGAGGACCGGGTCAGGCGGGGCGGACGGCGCCGGCGAGGGTCACGCGGGCGGGGCCGGTGCCGGGGAAGGTTGCCGCGGTCACGCTGACGAGGCCGTCGTCGAGGAACACCTCGACGAGACCGTGGTCCTCGACGAGGAAGCCGCTGACGGCGCCCTCGGGAACGGGGATCGGTGGCGTGTCGCCGGAACCGGCGTGGACGCCGTGAGGGTCGGCGTCCGAGCGGTCGAAGACCATGGAGCCGCACGACAGGCGGCGCAGGGCGGCGGACGTAGGGCCCTCCGGTCCGCTCCACTCGAGGCGGACTTCGCCCGGGCCGTCGAACGTGAAGCCGAACTGGACCACCCCGGGGCGCGGTTCGGGCAGGACCGGGCGCTGCCGGAGCCTCGGACCGGCGGAGGTCTCGACGAGCGACAGGGTGCGGGCGAGGGTCATCGCCGAGCGCCACGGGCGGGTGGGGGCGTGCCGGGCGTACGCCCAGTTGCTCATCCAGCCGATGACGGTGGGTTCGTCCGTGCCCTGGAAGCTGACGGCGGCGTACATGTCGGGGCCGAAGTCGAACCAGCGATCGTGGTGCTCGTCGGGCGTGAAGGTGTGGCCGTCGAAGTCGCCCACCCAGTAGCGCATGCCCGAGCCGCCCGCGAACCCCGCAGGGTTGGTGCTCAGCAGGAGGACCCAGCGGGCGGCGTCCGTGCCCTCGACGGGCACCCGGACGAGGTCGGGGCACTCCCACAGGCAGCCGGGCACGTCGTTCGGCCGGAACGACGACTCGAACCGCCACGCGATGAGGTCGGCTGAGCTGTGGACGAGAAGTTCGCCGCGGTCGGCCTCCACGGCCACCATGACCCAGCGGCCCGTCTCCTCGTGCCAGAAAACCTTGGGGTCGCGGAACTCCTTCGAGCCGCGGTCGAGCACCGGGTTGCCGGGGTAGCGCGTCCAGGTGAGGCCGTCGTCGTTGCTCCAGGCGAGCGCCTGGGCCTGGCGGTGGGGGTGTTCGGGGTGGTCTGGTGTGGAATGACTGGTGTAGAGGGCGACGAGCGGCCCTTCGGGGCCCTCCCCGAGACCCGAGGTGTTGGCGCGGTCCCACACCGCCGACCCGGAGAACGCCATCTCCTGGTCGGTGGCGGGGATGGCGACCGGCAGTTCGCACCAGTCGATGAGGTCGATGGAGGTGGCGTGGCCCCACCCGATGTTCCCCCAGTCGTCCCCCTCCGGGTTGTTCTGGAAGTACAGGTGGTAGATCCCGTCGTGCCGGATGAGACCGTTGGGGTCGTTCATCCAGGTGTCCCGCGGGGTGAAATGCACCTCGGGACGGTACTGCGGGGTCGGGTGGGCCATGCCTCCTCCTTCGGCTTGCTCGGACGCCGCGGGCGTCAGGCGTTCGCGGCGTAGCGGTCGTAGGCGTCCTGGTAGACCTTGTTCACCTGCTCGAGCCCGAGGGTGTTCAGCTGGGCCAGGTACGCGTCCCACTCGGCATCGATCGTGCCGCGCACGATCCACGTCGCGAACTTCTCCTGCACCAGGGTCTTGATGTCGGCCAGCGGCTGCGCGGTCTGGTCCAGTTCCTCGTTGCTGAGCATGACCGGCGGGAAGGCGTCGTTGGCCTTGTAAGGGGCGTAGAACTCCTTCACGATGTCCTGGCGCTCCTTGGCGCGCGGCTCGGGGGCCACCACCTTCTCGAAGTCCTCGGCGGTCGTGATGCGCGGGCCACCGGGGGCGACCTTCTGACGACGCTCGCCCTCGGACTCGCCCGCGGCCGCGGGGATCTGGACGAGGACGCCGTTGGCATCCTCCTCCAACGTGACGCCGATCGGGCCCCACGCGGTCTGAGCCGACATGACCGGGTCGTAGAGCCGGTCCACCCAGCGCATGGTGGCGTTCGGGTACTTGTTCGACCGGGTGATCGCGAAGGCGCCGCGGTTGATCTCGGCGTAGTTCGAGACCGACGCGAGCTTCTGGCCGTTGCGGCCCTCCAGGATGCCGACGTGGGCGTAGTCGGCCTCACGGTCCGCGCCGACGGCCTCCTTGAGCTCCCACCACAGGAAGGAGCCGAGACGCACCGGGTCGGCCTTGCCCTTCGCGAGGTAGGCGGCATCGTCCTGGGAGAAGCTCTCCGCGTCGATGAGGCCCTCGGCGTACCACTCGCCGAGCTCCTTGACGGCAGCCTTCCACTCGTCGCGCGTCGCGGTGAAGATGACCTCGCCGTCCTGCACGATGCGGTGGTCGTTGTTGTCGGGCAGGCCGCCGATGGCGGCGATGAGGTCGGCGACGTTCGCGCAGAAGGAGTCGACGCGGAACGACAGCGGGATGACGTTGTCGCCGCGGCCCTTGAAGGCCACCAGGGCTGCCTTGTACTCGTCGATGGTCGTCGGCACCGCGAGGCCCGCCTCGTCCAGCCACGTCTTGTTGATGTAGAGGAAGTTCGGGTAGGGCAGGATGCCGAGCTCCTCGACCGCGGGCAGCGTGTAGATGTGGCCCTCGGACGTGGTGATGGCGGACCGGATGTCGGGGCGCTTGTCGAGGATGCCCTTGAGGATCGGCGCGTACTCGTCGATGAGACCCTCGAGCGGGATCAGCGTGCCGTTGGCACCGTTGGTGACGACCTCGGCGTCGGAGAGACCCGTGTTGAACAGCGCGTCAGGCAGGTCACCGGAGGCGAGCATGAGGTTCTTGCGCTCGGCGTACACCGTCTCGGGAAGGTTCTCCCACGTGATGTCGATGTTCGTGTCGGTCTTCCATTGCTGCACGAGCTGCATGGAGGCGTAGTCGGGGGCGAGCGCCGACTTGGTGCCCGAGAAGGTCAGGGGCAGTGGCTGGGTCGTGATCGGGAGGCCGTCGCGCTTGAAGCCGAAGGCGTCCGAGCTGTCTTCAGCGGTCGGGACGGATCCGCCCGAGCCGGTCGAGCAGCCGGCCACGGTGGCGCCCAGGGCGATGCCGGCCAGGCCATAGAGGAATCCTCGTCGATTGATCATGGTGAGTGGTGCCTTTCTGGGTTGGTTTCACTTGAGGGCGCCGAGCGTGGCGCCCTTCACGAAGTACTTCTGGAGGAAGGGGAAGATGATGAGGAGCGGCACCGTGGTGATCACGATCATGCCGTACTTGATGAGTTCGCCCAGGCGCTGGGCGGCGGCGTAGGAGTCGATGGACCCGGTGTCCATGCCGGCGGCCGCCTGCGACTGGATGAGCACGTTGCGGAGCACGAGCTGCAGCGGGTAGAGGGTCTCGTCGTTCAGGTAGATCATCGCGTCGAAGTAGGAGTTCCAGTACGCGACGATGTGCGTCATGGCCATGAGCGCGATCAGCGGTTTGGTGAGCGGCAGGGCCATGCGGAAGAAGAACTGGAAGTCGTTCGCGCCGTCGAGCTGGGCGGCCTCACGCAGTTCCCCGGGCACGTTCTGCTCGAAGAAGGTGCGGGCGATGATGAGATTCCAGACGCCCACCGCGCCGGGCAGGATGACCGCCCACATCGTGTTCAGCAGGCCCAGATCGCGCACCACGAGGTAGCGGGCGATCATGCCGCCGTCGAAGAACATCGTGATGATGAAGAGGATCATGAAGAACTTGCGGCCGGGCATGTCCTGCCTAGAGAGTGCATAACCGGTCATCAGGATGATGGCCACGCTGACCAGCGTGCCGACGCCCGTGTACAGCACCGAGTTGCCGAAGCCGCGCAGCAGCGACGGGTCGGACAGCAGGGCCTGGTAGCCCTCCATCGTGAACCCTTGGGGCAGGAGCCAGACGCGGCCCTGCTGGATGAGGTTCGGGTCGGAGAACGACGCGATGACGATGAAGTAGAGCGGGTAGATGATCGCGACGACGGCCAGCAGCAGAATGCCGATGGTGATCACGTTGAACGCCGGGTCGGCGATGCGGTCGAGGAAGGACTCCTTGCGGCGGACGTCGTAGGTGCCGTTGGCGCCGCGGGTGGCCGGTGCCGTGCTGGTCTTGTTCATGTTCGTCACCACAGGCTCGATTGGTTGGACTTCCGGGCGACCCAGTTGAAGGTGACCAGGAGGATGAGGTTGAGGACCGAGTTGAACAGGCCGATGGCAGCCGAGTAGCTGAACTGCGCCTGTTGGAGGCCGGCCTTGTAGACGTAGGTGTTGATGATTTCCGATGTCTCGAGGTTGAGCGGCGTCTGCATCAGGTAGACCTTCTCGAAGCCCAGGTTGAAGATGTTGCCGATGGCGAGCACGAAGAGGATCGAGACGACCGGCATGATGCTCGGGATGTCGATGTGCCACATGCGCTGGAACTTGTTGGCGCCATCCACCTTCGCCGCCTCGTGGAGCGCCGGGTCGATGGCGGTGAGCGCAGCGAGGTAGATGATCATCGAGAAGCCGGCGTTCTGCCAGATGTCGGAGCCGATGAACAGCGGCCGGAACCAGCCGGGCTCGCCGAGGAAGAAGATCGACTGGCCGCCCATGAGGGTGATCGCGTTGTTTACCAGGCCGGTGCCCGGGCTGAAGAGCAGGAAGATCATGCCGACGACGACCACGACCGAGATGAACGAGGGCGCGTACAGCACGGTCTGCACGAACTTCTTGAACTTCTCCGAGGCCAGCTGGTTCACGATCAGCGCGAGGATGATCGGGACGGGGAAGGCGGCCAGGAGGCCGATCGTGTTGATGGTGAGGGTGTTCACCAGCAGGCGCTCGAACTGGAACGACTGGATGAAGCGCTCGAAGTGGGCCAGGCCCACCCACGGGCTGCCGAGGAACCCGGCCGACGGGTTGTAGTTCCGGAACGCGATCTGCGCGCCGTACATCGGCCAGTACTTGAAGACGAGCAGGTAGATGAGGCCAGGAGCGAGTAATACGTATAACTGCCACGACTGAAGGACGCGGGTTGCGTGGCTGACCCTCCGGCGGGTGGGGATCGCCGCGGCCGGGGCGTCAGAAGGTGGCGCGACCGGGTTGGGCGGCGAGGGGACTCGTGATGTGTCGGTCACAGGAGCACCTTTGCTGGGCTGACGGATTGGCGGGGGACGAGGGAGCAGGTGACCGGGAGGCGGTCACTGCCCTTGGTGCCGTCGAGGAGCGTGTCCACGGC
Source organism: Propioniciclava sp. (assembly GCF_029977985.1). Lineage (GTDB taxonomy): Bacteria > Actinomycetota > Actinomycetes > Propionibacteriales > Propionibacteriaceae > Propioniciclava. Next base: position 41,461 of record NZ_JARKOT010000067.1, read on the forward strand.
GAGGCGGCCCAACTGCGCGAGCGGCAGTTGGAAGGTGGTCAGACGCGGGGAGAACATCTGCTCGAGAATCGTCTGGTCGTCGAAGCCGACGATGCTGACGTCACCCGGGACGGAGAGGCCCCGGGCAGCCAGGGCGTGGTAGGCGCCGAGCGCGGTGCGGTCGTTGGCGCAGAAGATGGCGGTCGGCGGGTCGTCGAGCTCCATGAGCCCGGGGAGCTGGTTGAGGCCGTCCTCGTAGGTGCCGTGGCCGTGCCGGATCAGGTCGGGGTCGACCGGCAGGCCGGCGGCCTCGAGGGCCGCGCGGTAGCCGACGAGGCGGCCGGTGGCTGCCGGGAGCGACTCGTCGCCGGCCTGGATGTTGATGATGCCGATCCGGCGGTGGCCCGCGGCGAGGAGGTGTTCGGTGGCCTCGCGGCCGCCCCGCTCCTCGTCGGGGAACACGCTGGGGACGCGACCGTCGGCGTCCTGGGCGTTGAGGCAGACGGTGCGTACCGTGCGCAGCGACCGGGGCACCTCGAGGATGCGGTGGTACATGGCCGCGTAGAGCACGCCGGCGACGCGGTAGGACTGGAGCATCTCGATGGCGGCGCCCTCAAGGTTGGCCGAGCCGGCCGTGTCGACCGTGAGGAGGACGTACCCGCGCTTCCAGGCCTGCTGTTGGGCGCCGAGGATCATGGCGCCGGCGAAGGGGGAGGTGGCGACCTCGTCACCGATCAGGCCGATTATCTGGGCCTTGCCCTCGCGGAGGACCTTCGCGTGCATGTTGGTGCGGTAGCCGAGGCGCGCGGCGGCGTCCCTGACGCGCTGGGCGGTCTCGTCGGAGACCCGGCCGGCCTGCGCGTCGTTCAGCACCATGGAGACCGTCGCCTGGGAGACTTCTGCTTCCCGGGCCACATCGTCCATCGTGGGGCGCTTCGCCATCGAAAGGTCCTTCCGCGTTATGCGTATAACCGTAGCTTGGCACGGACGGTGAGGCTGCGTCAAGCCCTTCCCTCAACGCGGTGATCCTCAGGTGATGAGCTGGCTGGCCGCGTGGATCACGAGCCCCGCCAGCGCGCCCACCACCGTCCCGTTGATGCGGATGAACTGCAGGTCGCGGCCCACGTAGAGCTCGATGCGGCGGGAGGCCTGCTCGCCGTCCCAGCGCTGGATCGTGTGGCTGATGACAGAACTGAGCTCGCGGCCGTACGTGCGGACACCGAAGCCGGCGGCGTCCGCGAGGGCGCCGTCGACGCGGGCCGAAAGCGACTCATCGTTCTGGAGGGCGTCGGCGAACCGCTGGACGAGGCGGACGCCGCGGGCGTACAGGCCCGACTGTTCGTCCTCGAGCGCGGTGACGAGGGTGTTCTTGAGGCTCTGCCACAAGGCGACCACCGTCTCCGCCACTTGCGGGTGGGTGAGGAGTCGTTCCTTGAGTGACTCGGCTTTGGCCTGCACGCGCGGCTCGTGCTGCAGGTCGCCTGCCACCTGCCGCAGGAGGTTGTCGAGGCCCTTGCGGGTCGGGTGCACCGGGTTGTCCCGTACGGACGCCGCCCAGTCGACCGCCTGCCAGTAGAGGACGCTCACGACGCGCTGGTTGACGAACTTGGGCGCCCACGCCGGCGCGCGGTCGTGGAGGATGGCGGTGAACTCGGTCGGGTGCGCCACGAGCCAGGCGTGGATCTCGCGGGCGACGAGATCGACGAGCCCTTTGTGAGACTTGTCGTCGAGGACCCCGTCGAGCAGCGCCCCGGCGATCGGCGCGATCGGCTCACGAGCGAGCCGGGGGAGGATGACGTCGGTCGCGAGGCTGCGGACGGTGTCGTCGTCCACACGGTCGAGCAACGCCCGGGAGATGCGGACGCCCTCGGTCACCAAACGGCGCGCGTTGGGTTCCTGTTCGGCCCACGCCCCGGCCTTGGCCGCGAGGTGGGCGTCCATGATGCGTTCGCGCACGATCTCCTCGGTGAGGAAGTTGTCGGCGAAGAAGGACTGGAGGCTGCCGGCGAGTTCGTCCTTCTTGCGGGGGATGAGCGCGGTGTGCGGGATCGGCACGCCCAGCGGATGCCGGAAGAGGGCGGTGACGGCGAACCAGTCCGCCAGGCCGCCCACCATGCCCGCCTCGGCCATCGTGTTCACGTAACCCCACACGCCCGCGTGGTCGAGCGGCAGGGTGAGGACGTAGACGAGGGCGGCCACGCCGAGCAGCCCCAGAGCGACGCCCTTCATCCGGCGCAGGCGGGTGCGTCGGAGCTCGTCGGCGGGGGAGAGGGCCATCAGATCCACGGGTCCAAGGATTCCACGGGGTTTCCGCCCGACAGCGCGTGGCGTCCCCGAGTCGTCCCGGTTTCGCCCC
>NZ_JARKOT010000069.1 GCF_029977985.1 Propioniciclava sp.
CCCAGCCACCGCGAGCAAGCCAGCATGATCCGCCGCTACATCATCTGGCGCAACAACCACGCCACCGACCCACGACTCCGCAAGGTCATCAAACGAGCCGCCACCATCAAGAGGGCCAAGGTTGCCTGACGCGGTACTAGCCAACGCGGTCTCTCCGCTCAAGCCACCGATGCGCTCGGAGGATCACATCTGCGCGCTGGCTGAGGTCGAGCGGACCCTCACCGGTGCCATCGAGCCAGTCGTCGACCTGGCGAGCGATTCGGTCGGCGTCGGCCGGGCGGTCCTCCTTCTTGGCGATGGCGGCGAGATCGAGTTGGGGCGTCTCCTCGTAGGGCGCGATGGCGTGCGCGAGCTCCGCGGCCCCACGAGCACGCTTGAGATCTCCCGCCGCCAGCGCCTGGGTAGCCAACAGATGTGCGACATCGACTATGGCGACCAGCAGGTGCTGGTCGTCTCGGCTATCGGCCAGCTACAGGCCGCCGGAGTTGCGGATGTGCTCGTAGGGGGAGCCCGCCACGAGGCGCAGGGCTTCAGCGAGGTCGTCGATGCCAGCTGCGCCGGCGGCTTCGCCGCGGAGCCGGAGTCTTCGGAACAGGTCGGCGTCGCAGAGGACGTCCTCGAGAAGGTAGACACTTTCGTTGCGCGCGTTGGCCTCGGAGTTCCTGTTCGCGGGGGGCAGGAAGTAGCGGCGGGTGGCGGGATTGATGCCCAGCCTGGCGCGCAGGTGATGGAGGAGCGCGCGGATGCGCTGGGAGCCGACCCCAAGCGCATCCATCAACTCCTCGGTGGTTGCGCCGTGCGGCCGGGTGGCGAGGTAGGCCGCGATCTCAGTGTTGTAGGCCATCTGCTTCAGACCCTCTGTGGGGCGGCCGTGGCGTCCCAGCTGGAGTCGGACCGGCCCGAGGACGGTGAGTCGTGGACGGTCGATCGAGTCGGCTCGCCAGTCGGCGAGGTCGCGATCAAGGCTCGGGTCTGCGTCCTTCACGAGCGCCGTCGTTTCGGCCGGGACGAGGGGCGCGAGCTCCGCGAGGTCTTCGCTCGTGTTGGCGGTCTCGGTGACGTAGACGACATCGGGTTCCGGCAGCAGCGAGGTTGCGTTCAAGGCTCCGACGAGCGTGTCGCGGGGAACGGTGAGGTCGACGTGGAGGTGCCCCGCCGCGTCGGCATGGCGCTGCCAGTCGGCGGCGGGCTCGGCCGCGTCAGGCACGGCCGCGTCCGTGCTGGTGGCGGCCGGGGAAACTTGGACGGTCGCGCAGTGGCTTGAGCACTGGCTGGTCGACATCGCCCAGCCCGGGCTGCGGCACCGTGCCTGGGAGGCGTATCGGATCGCCGTCCGCGTCCACGCCGTTCCCGCGCTCGGACGACACCGGCTCGACAAGGTTCGTCCCGATCACTTGAAGGCGCTCTACAACAAGATGATCAATGAGGGGCGATCCCCCACGACGGCGCACCAGGTCCATCGCACCCTGCATACCGCCTTCGCCCTGGCTGTCGAGTCTGGCTACATGCCGAGGAACCCTGCCACGCGGAAGATTGCGCCGCAGGTGAGGAAACTCAAAGTCAGACCCTACGAAGCCGACGAGATCCGGAAACTCGTCGATGCCGCCCTCGAACAGTTCGGCGGGGTGCGGTGGATCATTGCTCTCGCTCTCGGGCTGCGGCAGGGCGAACTGCTTGCGCTGCAGTGGAGCGACATCGACCTCGATCGCGGCATCCTCGCCGTCGACTTCAGCAGGGCCAGACCGCAATACAGGCGCGGCTGCAATCCCCCGTGCGGGAAGAAGTACCCCGGACAGTGCCCGGACAAGATCCGAACCAATCCCGAACGCGGCGAGACCAAGTCCGACGCCTCCCACCGGACGATCGGGATGCCGGACGAGCTGACTCGACTCCTGCAGGCACACCAGCTTCGGCAGGAAGCCGCCAGGATCGAGGCGGGCGACCGGTGGAGGGACGGCGGCTGGGTGTTCACCGACCGGCTCGGCGAGCCGCTGAACAACATCGGCGACTACCGCCGCTGGAAGGCGCTCATCAAAAAGGCCGGCGTCCGCGACGCTCGGCTCCACGACGCCAGGCACACCGCGGCGACGACCCTGCTGCTGCTCGGAGTCTCCGAACGGGCTGTGATCGACATCATGGGCTGGTCGACAGTAAAGATGACGCTCGTCTACCAGCACATCACCGACGGCGTCCGCAAGGACGTCGCGGACAGGGTCGGAACCTTCATCTGGGGCGAACCGAGCGTCCCCAGCGACGCCACCTCACTAGCCTCGATCTTTCGTCCGGCGGGAAGCAGGTCGTTGTGGCGGGCTGTGACCGTCGTGCGGGTGTGATTGTGCCCGGTGGGTGTGACAGCTTTCCGGAGGGCGCTCCGGTGGGCGGGGATTCCAGGGTTCCCGGGGGTGTTTCAGCTTGTCGGGACGGGTACTGACGGAGCTGTCAGGTGCTGTCGAGGACGGCGAGGGCGGTCAGGGCCGCGGCGAGCAGAGCGGCCCAGGGGTGGTGGGCGGCGTAGCGGAGCCGGAGTCGTCGGCCGCCGCGGACCAGCTGGGCGGGGATCGTGAACAGGCGGTAGCGGAGCCGGGTGGGTTCCCACCGGCGGGCGTCGGGGTCGGCCAGGGCGAGCAACAGGAGCCAGGCGGTCCGTTAGCTGGCGAGGGCGACGATGGCGCACCAGATCCGGTTCTGGTCGAAGCCGTACAGGGGCAGGTTCGTCAGCCCGGTGTCCTTCGCCAAGCGGATCCGGTCTTCGCAGCGGGCGCGGCGGCGGTGGCGGAGTTCCAGGTCGGCCAACTGGCCGGTACGGGTGTTGGTGGCGAAGGCGGTGATGCGGTGGCCGTCGACGTCGGTGATGGTCAGCTGGGCGCCGGGGTGGGGGCGTTCTTTGCGGCAGATGACCCGCAGGTCCTCGGGCCAGCCGGTCAGGTCGAGCAGGCCGGTCAGTTCGGCCACCCACGCGCCGTCGCGGACCTCACCGTCAGCGTCGTAGGCAGGCTGCCACACGTGGCTGGGGATCTGTTCGATGACGTTGCCGGCGTCACTGGGCAGGGTCCAGCCGATGCTGTACTGGACCCGCTGGTTGGTGAGCCATTCGACCAGCTTGTGGCTGTGCCCGGCACCATCAACCCTGACCAGCACCGTTTTCCCGGGGCGGCGGCCGGGGAGATCGGGGAGTTGGTGAAACGCGTCCCGCAGGACGGTGATGTGGTCGGCGGCTGTGTTCGAGCCGGCGTTCCCAGGGCGGAGCAGGAGCGCTAACGGTTCGCCGGTGCCCGGCGCTCCGTGGTCGGCGAACGCGCAGAGCGGGTGGAAGCCGTAGCCCTTCTTGAACGTGGGCTTGGCCTGTTCCTTGTCTGAATGCGAGGTCACCAAGGTGGCGTCGACGTCGATGACCAGCGGATGCTGGACGCTCGTGTCGTGGGTCGGCGCGTGCTCACCCGCCAGCCGCCACACCTGAGCTCGCGACTGGGCTCGAGCCCTGTCGATCGTCTTCAACGCAACGGCAGCATCCGCGGCGAGGGTGCTGATCAGCCTGGAGATCGTCGGATCGGAGGCCACCCGCCCATACACAGAGGGTTCGCTTCGTAGCTGCCCGACATCAGCCAGGCAGTCCCCACCGAGGGCGAGGCTGATGGCCAGGTCGCAGAGGATCTTGCCGGGGTCGTGGATCGCCAACGGTTTCCGCCACCGGGACAATGCCCGTGATAGCCCCCCGGCGAGTCCGCTCACGAGCGCGGTGCGGGTGAGCAGCAGGCCGCCGGCTTGGCCGACCACCCGGGTGCCTCCGATGTCGTGGTGGGGCTGGGGATAGACGCCGGTACGCTTCACGTTGAGAGTGCTTCCTGCTACGGGCCGAATGTGACTTAGACACTCGCATTATCCCAAGCCGGAAGCACTTTCGCTGTTCCAAAACGCGGTCAAGCCCTCACCCGATGAAAGCGGCAGGCTAGCCCGCCGGACGTCCCCGGACAAGGGCGAACAGCCAGAATCGAACAGTCTCGGAGACCCCTCGGCGGACCCCAACTGAGACTAAGACTGAGACTAAAGCCCCAAAGCGACCAGAAAACGCCCCTCCCGAAGACACTTCGGGAGGGGCGTTTCCCCTTGTCAACGCGGAGGCGGCGGGATTTGAACCCGCGATCGGGTTTAAGCCCGAAACCCGCTTAGCAGGCGGGCGCCATAGACCGGACTAGGCGACACCTCCTCGGCCAAGAGCACAGGCTACCGGGCGAGCGCTGGCACAGGCAAAACACCCAGCCTTCCCCGGTATGCTCGACGTGATCGCAGCAGCCCGAACGGAGGCCCATGGCGCAGGACCCCGACCCCCAGCGCGCCGTCGACGACCGGCCCGACGGGGCTGCCCCGCAGCGAGCCGCCGGGTTGGCGTCCGATATCTCCAAGGTGCGCCCCGGACGGGCGCGCCGCTACATCAGCCCCTGGACGTACCCCGCGTCGCTCGGCTGGCCGGTCCTAGGCACATTCCTGCCGGGCGCCGGGCTCCTGCGCACGCGCTGGAAGCGGGCCGGTGCGGTCATGCTGCTGCTGTTCGGGTTGAGCGTCGCGGCCCTCGGACTGCTCGCCCTCCTCTCTCCCAACACCCTGATCGGCTGGGCGGTCGACCCAGAGGTGCTGGCCTTCGCGTGGGTCGCCCTGATCGTGATCGGGGTGATCTGGTCGGCGTCGGTGCTGGCCACGCACCTCGCACTGCGGCCGCCTTCGCTGACGGGTTGGCAACGCCTGTTGGGCGCAGTGGTGGTGGGTTTCCTCACGCTCGTCATCGCGCTGCCGACCTTTGTCGGCGCCCGCACGATCTACGACACCAGCGCGCTCATCCAGGGCGTCTTCAGCGACACGGGCTCAGGCGGGACAACTCCGGATCCCTCGGCTTCTCCCGCCAAGGACGCGTGGACGAGGACCGGACGCCTCAACGTCCTCATCCTCGGCGGCGACTCGGGCGAGTCGCGGGACGTGGCGCTCGGGGCCCGCACCGACTCCGTCATCCTCGCCTCCATCAACACCGAGACCGGAAAGATCCACCTGTTCAGTCTCCCCCGCCAAACCCAACGCATCCCGTTCCCCGAGGGCTCGGCCCTGGCCCAACGCTGGCCGGATGGCTTCCGCGGCGGCGCGGCGAACGACGACAACTATTTCCTCAACGCCATCTACAACAACGTGCCGGCCATGGCGCCCGAGCTCATGCCCACCGGTGTGCCCGACGCGGGCGCGTGGGCCGTCCAACAAGGGGTGAGCGGAGCCCTGGGCGTCGACATCGACTACTACGTCATGATCAACATGGACGGCTTCATCGAGTTCATCAACGCGCTCGGCGGCATCACGGTGAACATCAACAAGCCGATCCCGGTGGGTGGCTCCGACGACGCCAACCGGCCCCCCGACCGCTGGCTGCCCCCCGGCCCGAACCAACACCTCAACGGTCAGGACGCCCTCTGGTACGCCCGCGGGCGCTACGGCGAGGAGACCGGCAACTACGCGCGCATGGCGCGGCAGCAATGCCTGATCCGCGCGGTCGTGCAGCAGGCCAACCCGACGACGGTGCTCACCAACTACGAGTCCCTCGCAAAGGCCGGGCAGAACATCATCGAGACCGACGTGCCCAACCATCAGTTGCCCGCCCTGCTGCAGCTGGCCCTGCATGTGCAACGCCAGGGATCGCAGGTCGAGAGCTACCAGTTCCAGAACGAGGTGGACGGCTTCTCCACGGTGCGCCCCGACTGGGAGCTCGTCCACCAGCGCGTTCAGGCGGCACTGAACCCCCCGGCGCCTTCCACCGAGACGCCCGGGACCCCCGCGCCTCCAAAGACCACCGCTCCCGCAGCGCCCACGACCTCGCCGACGTCGGTGGTCACGCCGACGGGGACCCCGTCGGTCGTCGAGACACCGGCGGCGTCCGTGGACGAGTGCGCGTATCACCCCACGTGGCAAGTCACCCCGGCGCCCACGCCGTAGCTCAGGCGTAGTTGCGGTAGCCGCGACTCCGGTCGAGGAGGCGTCCGATGTCGGCGGCGACGGCGTCCAGATCGGACGTCCGCTCGGGCGTGACGAACAACTGGACGCGCTGCTCGACACCGTGATGCAGCGTGAGGCGCCCGGGGGCGCCGGTGACCTTGCTCACCTCCGCCCACAGGCCCGATCGGACGCGGCCGGGTTCGGTGATGCGGTAGCCGTCGGCGTCCAGCTCGATGGTGACCTGCTGGCGGCGCGCCGTGATCGCCGCCGCGACGACCAGCGCGACCGCCGCGGCGAGCACGAGGACGCCCCCCGCCGCCAGCCAAGCCGGCCAGCCCGCCGCGGACGCCCCCACCGTGAGCCCGGCCCCGACGACGGCGAGAGCGGCGGCGACGACGAACGCGCGCACGGCGACGCGAGGCCTGAGCACATGGGTGGTGGTCTCCACGCGGCGAGGGTGGGATTCGAACCCACGGAGCGTTGCCACTCGGCCGCTTTCAAGGCGGCTGCACTAGTCCACTATGCGACCTCGCCAGATCGTCGCTCATCCTACCGTCGCGTCGTAGTCTCGGCCGTATGCGAGCCGTTGCGACGACCGAACCCGGAGGACCCGAGGTCCTCACGCTCACCGAGGTGGATTCCCCCACCCCCGGCCCCGGGGAGGTGCTGATCGCGGTCGCCGCCGCGGGCGTCAACCGGGCGGACCTGCTGCAGCGCCGGGGTCACTACCCGCCGCCGCCCGGCGTCTCGGACGTCATCGGGCTCGAAGTGTCGGGCCACGTCGCGGCGCTGGGCGCGGGCGTGACCGAATGGGTCGAGGGCGACCCGTGCGTCGCGCTGCTCGCCGGCGGCGGCTACGCCGACTACGTCGTGGCACCGGCGGGCCAAGTAGCGCCGGTGCCGGACGGGGTCGACCTCGTGACGGCGGCCGGACTGATCGAGGTGGCCGCGACGGTCGTGTCGAACATGGACCACGTGGGTCTTCGCGACGGCGAGACCCTCCTCGTCCACGGCGGCACGGGCGGCATCGGCAGCTTCGCGATCCAGTACGCGAAGGGCCGGGGTTGCACGGTCGCCACGACGGCCGGCTCGCCCGAGAAGCTCGCCACCTGCCGTGATCTGGGGGCCGACATCGCCCTCGATTACCACGACGACTGGGTGGCCGGGCTCAAGGACGCCACGGGCGGGCGTGGTGCCGACGTGATCCTCGACATCATGGGCGCCAAGTACCTGAGTGCGAACGTGGCCTCGCTGTCCCGCGGCGGGCGCTTGGTCGTGATCGGGCTGCAGGGCGGAGTCAAGGGCGAACTCAACCTCAACACGCTCCTCGGCAAGAACGCCGTTGTCACCGCCACGTCGCTGCGGTTCCGGCCGGCCGAGCAGAAAGCCGCGATCGTCGCCAGGGTGGTCGAGGAGGTGTGGCCGTTGGTGAGTTCGGGCGCGATCCGGCTGGCGGGCGAGAGGCGCTTCGGTCTCGACGACGTCAGGGCCGCCCACGAGCACCTCGAGAGCGGGGCGAACGTGGGCAAGGTCATCCTCACCATGTGACGCCCGCTTCACACTCAAGACGGCCCTCGGCGCGGAGTCGTGCGTAAACGCCCGCAGATGGCTGCGCCGAGTGTGAGTTCAGCCGCACGACGCGACTGATCTCAGTGGTCCACGGCCAACCGGACGCTGAAGACGCCGAGGGCGGTGCCCGTGAGCACGTCGAGCACCCGCCTGACGGGGCGCCGGCGCAGCCATGCCCCCAGGCTGCCGAGGGCGCTCGCGAGCGCGACGAGGTACAGCAACCCGAGGAAGGCGTGCGTCAACGCGAGGAGCGCCTGCCCACCCAGACCGCTCGCGGCAGGAAGGAACTGCGGCAGCAGGGCGAGATAGAACACCAGCACTTTGGGGTTCACGATGTTCGAAAGGAACCCCTCGCGGAACCCGGCCCCGGCGGTGCCACCGGCGACATCGGCATACTCACCGCGCCATGCCGAGCGCAGCGACTTCACCGCCAGCCACGCCAGGTAGGCCACCCCGGCCCACTTGATGGCCGTGAACACGGGCTGCGACGCGACGATCATCGCGCCCAGCCCGGCGACCGCCGCGACGCCCTGCAGCGCGCACGACACGGCCACCCCCGCCGCCGCGGCCCAGCCGCGGCGCCGTCCGCCGAGCAGGGTGCTGCGCGTCACGACGGCGAAGTCGGGGCCGGGGATGAGAACGACGAGCAGAGCAACACCGCAGAACGCCGCATAGGAATCGAGGGGCACCGGCTCAGTGTGTCAGGCTGGATCGGTGCGGTTGGCGGCGTATCGGCAGGTGTGGGCGTACCCGGTGGTGCGTCAAGCCGCCGTGCTCGGCTTCTTCGGCAAGGCGCCGTGGTTCGGTGCCGCCATCGTCCTCACCCTCCACGTCGTCGACGGTCTGGGCCGCACGTACGCCGCCGCCGGCCTCGTCACGGCCGTGTTCACCTTGGCCGTCGCGGTCAGTTCCCCGTGGCGCGGGCGTCTGCTCGACACCTTGGGGCTGCGCCGCACCCTGCTGCCGAGCCTCATCGTGCTTCCGCTGATGTTCCTTCTGGCCCCGTTCGTGGGCTACTGGGTCCTGCTCGGCGCGATGGCGGTGGTGGGGTTGTTGTCGATCCCGTGGTTCGTCCTCAGTCGTCAGCTCATGCTCGCCGCGGTGCCCGTCGAGCGACGGCGCACCGCGCTCGCCCTCGACTCGGTCCTCACCGAACTGTCCTTCATGGTCGGACCGCTCGCCGGCGTTCTCGCCGCCACCCTCTGGGACACCGGCTGGGCCCTCGTCGCTTTCGCGCTCCTCAGCGTCGCCGCCGGCATCGGCTTCTGGATTGTCAACCCGCCCCTCGTCTCTCCCCCCGGGCAATCGGACGCCCCCCGCCCGGCAGCCCCGGCCGTTCCCGCCATGCGCGGCTCGATGGGCACTTGGCTGAACGGCGTCGTCGCGACCACGTTCGTGGCGAACATCGCGATCGCCTTCACCCTTGCGGGCTCCGACCTGGCGATCGTGGCCGCCATGCGCACCATGGACGCCACGCCGCTCCTCGGCGTCGTTCTGGCCGTGTGGGCCTTCGGGTCGCTCGTGGGCGGACTGGTGTACGGCGGCCTCACGCGCGCGGTACCGCTCACCTTCCTGGTGGCGGGTCTCGGACTGACAACGCTGCTGGGCGCTCTCGGCGTCACCTGGTGGCTGCTCGCCCTCATGATGGCCGTGGCCGGACTCTTCTGCGCCACCAGCCTGGCGGCGGCGGCCGAGCGGCTGAGCCATGCGGTGCCCGAGGAGCGTCGCGGCGAGGCGCTGGGCTGGCAGGGCACGTTCGCGACCAGCGGCAACGCCCTCGCACCGCCTGTCGTCGGTTGGGTCATCGACCACGTGGGCTGGCAGGCCGGTTTTCTCACGACCGGCGGCACGGGGCTCGTCCTTGCGGTCGCCGGGTGGCTGGTCCTGCAGCTCGGACGCCGCGGCGTCCGGCGGCTGCGGGCGCGGGCCTGACCACGCCGGCGATCGTCGCGGTGACGGGGGCGCGCTCGAGCCTGCCGTGATCGGCCGCGTCCCAAGACTCCTCGGGATTCGACGCAACCTTTCGGGCCGCTCGTGCGTATTCATCTACAGGAGGGTGTTTGTTGCGCCATCCACACGGCCGGTCTCCCCTGGGCCGGCGCCGTCCGGTGTCGCACCCCAGCATCGGACGCACGGGGCGGCTCCCCTCGGAGCCGCCCCGTCCGTCGTTCACCCCCACCCCGTTTTCTCCAAGTGTAGAATCGGGGTGGCAGGGGGTTCCATGCTCCAGACCATCACCGGACTCACCCGCGACGCCGTCCGCGCCGGCCTGTTGACCGCGCTGCGGTGGCGCGGTGTCTTCACCGGTCGCATCCTCGACCCAGGGATGATCGCCAACCCCTACCCCACCTATGCCTGGGTGCGCGAGGCAGGCCCGGTGACGGGCAACGACGTCTCGCTGGTCACCGCGCGGCATGGCGTCGCCAACGCGATCCTGCGGCATCCCGGCGTGGCGACCGCCACCGCCATGCGCCGCGCGATCCTGGCGCGGACGCCCGCCTGGCAGCGCTGGCTCTTCGGGGCGCCCCCGCGCGGCGAACTCGTCGAACCCATCGGCCCCGAATCGATGATCGGCATGGACGGCGCCGACCACGCCCGCCTCCGAAGCCTCGCGAGCCCGGCTTTCTAGACGGCGGCGGTCGCCGCGCTGCGGCCGCGGGTGGAGGCGATCGCGGCGGAGCTCCTCGCGCGCGCCCGCCGCGAGCCCGCCTTCGATCTCATGGACGCCTTCGCCAGCGCCCTGCCGGTGTCCGTCATCTGCCACCTGCTCGGGGTTCCTGACGCCGACGCCCCGCGCCTGCGCGCCTGGGGCAGCGCGATCGCCGCCGACCTCGACTCCCTCGCCCCCTCCCGCCGCCAACGCGCCGCGACGGCCGCCCTGGCTGAACTCCACGTCTTCTTCGGCGCGCTCATCGCGCAACGCCGACGCGACCCGCGCGACGACCTGCTCAGCCGGCTCGTCGCCGCCGAGGCCGAGGAGGACCGGCTCACAGAACGGGAACTGATGGGCCTGTGCATCCTGCTGCTGTTCGCCGGCTTCGAGACGACCGTGAATCTCATCGGCAACGGCACGATGGGTCTGCTCCAGCACCAGGAACAGGCGGCGCTGTTGCGCGAGGACCCTGGCCGTATCCCCGGCGCGGTGGAGGAGATGCTGCGCTGGGACGCCCCGGTGCAGATGGTGGCTCGGGTGGCGACCATGGACGTGGACGCGGCCGGAGCGCACCTGCCGGAGGGGCAGGTGGTGTCGGTGTTCCTCGGGGGTGCGAACCGCGACCCGGAGGTCTTCCCAGCTCCGGACGCCTTCGACGTCGAGCGCCCGAACGCGCGCCGGCACCTGGCGTTCGCGGCCGGCCCGCATCACTGCCTCGGCGCCGGGCTCGCCCGCCTCGAGAGCGAGGTGGCCTTCGCGACCCTGCTGGACCGACTCCCCCAGCTGCGCCTCGCGGGGCCCGCGCGGCGGCGTCCGACCTTCGTGCTGCGCGGCTACGCGCACGTGCCGCTGGCCTCCTGAGGGGCGAAACGGGCGCACAGGTCGATGAGGGCGTTGATCCAGGCGACCGCCCAGGCGTCGAAGGCGTCCTCGGGCACCGAGAGCTGGTAGACCAGCATCCCTTCGACCGCGCTGAGGTAGCGATGGGCGGCGAGCTGCGGGTCGGGTGCACCGAGACCGGCGAACAACTCGGCCTGCAGGTCGGCGTGGCGCTGGCGGGCCGCGCCGAGAGCAGGCTGCAGGTGCGGCGTCCGCGCGGCGTGGAGGTACATCTCGAAGCGCGCGAGCGTGAGCGTCCGCTCGGCGAGGAGAGAGTCGAGTGCCTGCCGGCTGAACGAGTCGCGGAGCGCGCCGGCCGTTCCGGACGCGGCCGCCGCGGCCAGGCGGGTGAACAGGTCGGTGACCCAGACGACCTGCCGGTCGCACAGGTGGGCGAACAGGGCTTCGATGAGGGCGTCGCGGGTGCGGAAATAGTAGGTGGTGGTGCCGTGGGTGACGCCGGCGCGGTCCTCGACGCCGCGGTGCGTCAGGGCCTGCAGCCCGCGCTCGGCAACCAGGTCGAGGGCGGCGTCCAACACGCGGGCGCGGGTGTCGGGTGCGGCGGCCACCCGGCCATCGTAAGGCTGCTCAGCGCAGGAACAGCTTCTGGAGCCGGAACGTCACCGCCGCGATACCCAGGACGCTGAGCAGCGTGAAGTAGAGCACGTGGACGCCGGAGGCGGCGTCCAGATAACCGACGGACAACTGCCGCATGAGCTCGACGCCGTGCCACAGCGGCATGGCCTTAACGAACCACTGGATCGGCTCGGGGTAGACCGTGATCGGGTACAGCGTCGCCGAGAACAGGAACATGGGCAGCAGCACCATGGGAACGAGGTCGAGCTGTTGGAAGCTCTTCATGAAGCTCGTCACGGCCATGCCGACCGACGCGAAGCCGAGGGCGATGAGCACGGCGACGGGGATCATCAGCAGCGCCCACCAGCTCGTGACCAGCCCCATGATGGCGAGCACGCCGAGGAACCCGATCGCGTACAGCAGCCCGCGGAACAGCGCCATGAAGATCTCACCGATGGCGACATCCATCGGGCCGAGGGAGGTCTGCAGCATGCCCTCGTAGAGCTTGGAGTAGCGCAGCTTGAAGAACACGTTGTTGACCGAGTCGTAGACCGCGCCGTTCATCGCCGAGGTGGCGAGCAGGGCGGGCGCGATGTACATGGCATAGCTGATCGGCTGCCCGTCTGGGCCGGGCACCGAGCCGACGAGGGCACCCATGCCCACCCCCATCGCGAGCAGGTAGAACACCGGTTCGAAGAATCCGGTGGCGATGACACCCCAGTTGGCCGTTCGGATGACGCGGAAGCCGCGGCCGATCACCGCTCGAGCGTTGCCCGCGTAGAGGTTCGCCAACCACCCCGGCTTCGCGCGCAGCCGGCGCTTGGTGCGGGCCATGACGTCGACGCTCATCAGCCGACCAGCCTCTTGGCGAACGCGCGGGCCGCCGCCCACTGGCCGACGACGACGAGCACCAGCGGGTACAGGACGTGGATCGCGGTGAGCCACGCCGGGTTCGGCAGGCCGTAGGACGCGATGCGGCCCAGCTGCGTGCCGTGCCACATGGGTGAGATCCAGCCGATCCATTGCAGGTAGGGCGGCATCACGTCGAGGGGGAAGAACGTGCCGGCGAACAGGAACATCGGCATGACGATCAGGCGCTGGACGAAGTTGAACTGCAACCCCTCGTTTCGGATCGTCGCCGAGTAGGCCATGAGCGGGGTGAACATCGCCAGGGCGGCCAGCATCACCCCAGGGAGGGCGAGCAGGGACGCCGGCGACGGCCAGGCGCCGAACAGGCTCGCCACGAGCCAGAAAGCCACCGACTGCAGGAGGAGGCGGACGGTGATGGCGGCCGTCTCGCCGAGGGCCATCTGGCCAGGCTCCATGGGCGTTGAGTAGGCGGCCAGGTAGTTCTTCTGCCACTTGAAGCCGCCGAAGATCGGCCAAGTGCCGAACTGGGCGCCGGTCGACACGACGGTGGCGGCCAGCAGCCCCGGCGCAACGAACGTGAGGTAACGGACGCCGTCCACGTCGCCCTGGACGATCGCCCCCAGGCCGAGACCCATCGCGGCGAGGTAGAGCAGGGGGTTGCCGAAGGCGACGGCGAGCCACGTCCAGAGGAACGGCGTCTCCGCCACTTGGCGATAGCCCGCGTATTGCAGCCACCCCCAGCGGCGCGTCCGCGCGGCGAGGGCGTGGTGGTCGAGGCCGGTGAAGGTGACGCGCGGATCGGCGTCCGGCAGCGTGCGGGTGGGCTCAGTCAATGAGGGACCTCCCCGTGAGGCGGAGGAACACGTCCTCCAACGAGGTGCGGCGGACGAGCTGGGTGAGGGGGTTGAGCTCGCGGCGGTTGATCTCTTCGAGAATGGCCTCGCCGTTGTCGGCGTACAGGAGGATCCGGTCGGGCAACACCTCCAGGCCACCGCTCGCCAGGTCGGCGAGTTCGGCCTGCATGGCGGCGTTCCGGGTGGAGCCGAAGCGCACCTCCACGACCTCGCGGGTCGTGTACCGGGTGATCAGGTCGCGCGGGGAGCCCTCGGCGACGATGCTGCCCTTGTCGATGACGACGAGGCGGTCGCAGAGCTGCTCGGCCTCGTCCATGAAGTGCGTGGTGACGACGAGGGTGACGCCCTGCTCCTTGAGGCGGAAGAGCCGATCCCACAGGATGTGCCGGGCCTGGGGGTCGAGGCCGGTCGTCGGCTCGTCGAGGAGCAGGATGCGGGGCTCGTTGATGAGCCCGCGAGCGATGGTGAGACGCCGTTTCATGCCGCCGGACAGATCGTTGACCTTCGCGTTGGCCTTCTCGGTGAGCTGGGCGAACTCGAGCAACTCCTCCACCTTGGGCACAAGGTAGCTGCGCGGCAGGCCGAAGTAACGGCCGTAGACATAGAGGTTGTCGCGGGTGCGCAGCTCCTCGTCGAGCGCGTCCTGCTGCGGGACCACCCCGAGGGACGCCCGCACCTCGGGGCCGTGCTGCTCGGGGTCGAGCCCGAGCACGCGGAGATCGCCCGCCGTGCGCAGCGACGTGCCGCCGATCATGCGCATCGTCGTGGACTTGCCCGCGCCGTTCGGCCCGAGCAGGCCGAAGCTCTCCCCGGGCGCGACCTCGAACGAGATGGCGTCGACGGCGGTGAAGTCGCCGAACTTCTTGGTGAGCTCTCGGGCTTCGATCACGGGCACGGCTGGCAACCTACCCCCCGCCTCCGACATTGGCCAAAGGACCCCTCGGACGCCTACGCTTGCCCTAGTCGGAAACGATTAATCGCCGACAGCCCCGCGAGGTTCGCGCCCCAACCGGGCGCCCGGCGTCAGGGGCGGCGACGGTTGCGACGCTCGTCTCGGCGATCCTGGCGGTACGCCCGGCGGGACTCGAGCTCGGCGAGCTTCGCCGGATCGGACGCCGCGCGGTCCGGGTACAGGTACGCGATGACCACGGGGATGGCCGTACCGATCATGGGCCAGATGGGCCAGTAGTAGTACGGTCCGCCGGCGGAGAAGATCCACGTCGCGAGCCAGATCACGTTGAACAGGATCGCCAGCCCGAGCCATGAGCGCAGCGCGGTGTCCCGCGCCGCCGCGACGGGTGTCTTGGGCACCGCGGGACGCGCCGCGATCGTCACGTCGGACAGCAGCGGCACCAGTTCGCCCAGCGTCTTGGCCCCCAGCACGGCCGAAAGCCGGTCGGCATGCTCGAGGTTGTCGAGCCGGCCGTCGCTGAAGGCGGCGTTGATGACCTCGGCCGCCACGTCACGGTCGGTGTCGCTCGCGCGCACCTCCGGATGGGTGTGCGGGTTCACGCTGAAGCGCGCCCACACGTTGTCGTCGGGCTGGTGCTGCGGCTGCGGCAGGTTCGTCATGGCACGCTCCTGGTCGGGGGTCCTACCCGACGCTACCGCGCCGCACCGACCGACGCCTGCGCGTCCGTCTCATCGGCCCCGTGCGTAACGCAACGAGTTGGGCCGGCAGGGTGCCTCGAAGGCGATCTGCAGGCTGTCGGACACCTTCCGCTCGGCGCGCAGCGAGAACAGCCGTTCGACCACTCGGTCGCGCAGCATCACGGGCGTGATCGTGTTGAGGTAGATCTTCGTCGCCCCCTCGAACCCGGCCAGCGTCGAGATGCGCCACTTGAGCATGACCCGCCACGGCATGGCCAGGTCGACGTCGATGGGCCGGTAGTGCCACTCCTCGTTGCAGGGGATGTCGGCGCC
>NZ_JARKOT010000076.1 GCF_029977985.1 Propioniciclava sp.
TGGGGGCGGTTCATGAAGGCCGACGCACCCGTGCCGGAGGGCTTCCTTGCCGTGGATTTCGCCCCGGAGTGCGGCGAGGACGCCGGTCCGCCGTACTGCTCGCAGTGTGCGTTTGCCACCTTCGTCGGCGACCACGAGGCCATGCACCGGAGAGAGGGCTACGACGTCAATGCGATGTATGACGTCACGCGGAACATCATCCTCGGTCAGGATGTGATCATCCCCTACCCCGACAAGTACTGGACCGCGGAGGTGTTCCTCGACGGCACCGACGAGCCCGGCGCGGGCTACCTGTTCAGCGTTTTGAGGTAGCGGCCGAATCGACTGATCGGCCGGCCAGGGCCTGCCCAATCATCGGTCGGACGTCACCCAACGATGTCTGCTCCCGCAGAGGCTCAGGTACCGCGCTCCTCCGCCGGGAGGACGGGCCACCCGGGGTCGGGCTGATCGAGCACGGGCCAGGGCGCGCCGGGCAGGTGCGGGACGCCCTCGCCGGGCGGTTCTGCGTCCGGACCTTCGAGAGCCGCGAGGGGACGACCGGCCGCGAGCGTCGGCTGCATGAACGGACGCAGCGCGGGCGCGGCCGCGTCCAGCAGCGCCCGCTCGCGGAGCAGGTCCGGATTGCCCGGGCCGCGCGGCGAGGCCATCGCATGCAGGCGGACGAACTCACGCCCCAACTCCTGCGCTCCCGGCGCGTCGATCCGCCACCGGCCGGGCTGCACCTCACGTCCCAACGCCCGGGCGGCGCGGACGGAGGCCTGGGCGAGGACGGGGTCGGTGAGCACGACCTTCTTGCGCCGCTCCCAGGCGGCGTGCGCCAGGGCCGTCAGCAGGCTGACGCCGACCACCACTCCGGACGGACCGTCGAGGAACCACCAACAGGCGGCGGCGATCGTGGCCAGGTTGCCCGTCCACAGCCCGATCCGGACCAGCCGGGGCAGCCGGTTCACCGAGACCAGTCCCGCGCGGCCCACGACCACGTCGCCGACCACGACGTCGAACCGGTCGGGCAAGGTCAGCGTGCGCAGCAACCCGGCATCCATGTGGACACCCTAGGGTCGCGGCCGGAATACCGAGGTGAGTACCGACCTTGAGCAGGGGGAAAGGGAATCACGGATGACGAACCTGCAGGACTTCGAGGCACGCACCATCACCGGTCACGACCAACGCCTCGCCGACTACCTGGGCATGGTGGTGCTGGTGGTGAACACCGCGTCCAAGTGCGGGTTCACACCGCAGTTCGCCGGTCTGGAGAAGCAGTACGAGGACCTGCGCGACCAGGGCCTGGTGGTCCTTGGCTTCCCGTGCGACCAGTTCGCCAACCAGGAGTTCGCCGACGACACGGAGATCGCGGAGTTCTGCCAGCTCAACTACGGCGTCACCTTCCCGATGTTCGCCAAGGTTGACGTGAACGGACGGGACGCACACCCGCTGTTCACCTGGTTGCGCAGCGAAGCGGGTGGCGTGCTCGGCGACGCGATCAAGTGGAACTTCACCAAGTTCCTC
>NZ_JARKOT010000105.1 GCF_029977985.1 Propioniciclava sp.
GACGACTGGAGCTCCTCTGATGCTTGACGCCACCGGCAACCCGCAATCCATCCTGCTGCTCGGCGGGACGTCCGAGATCGGTCTCGCGATCATCGCCGAGTACCTGGCGCACGCCCCGGCCAGGGTGGTGCTCGGCGTCCAACCGGGTGACCCGCTCATCGACGCGACGGTCGCCGACCTGACGGCGAAGGGGGCGCGCGACGTGGTCGTGCTCGACTTCGACGCCACCGACTTCGACTCCCATCCCGGCGTCATCGAGGCCGCGTGGGCGGACGCCGACGTGGACGTCGCCATCGTCGCCTTCGGGCTGCTCGGCGACGCCGAGACGCTCTGGCAGGACCAGGCGAAGGCGGTGCAGATCGCGCAGGTCAACTACACCGGGGCGGTGAGCGTCGGCGTCCTACTGGGCCGAGCCATGTCGGCGCAGGGGTTCGGCCAGATCATCGTGATGAGCTCGGCGGCCGGGCAGAAGGTGCGCCGGTCCAACTTCGTCTACGGCTCGACGAAGGCGGGCCTCGACGGGTTCTACCACCGCCTCGGCGAGGCGCTGGAGCCGGCGGGCGTGAAGGTGCTCGTCATCCGCCCCGGTCAGGTGCGCACGCGCATGTCGGCGGGCGTGAAGGAGGCCCCGCTCACGGTGAACAAGGAGGACGTCGCCAAGCAGGCCGTGGACGCCGCCCGTGCCGGCAAGTCGGTCATCTGGGCGCCGCCGGCGTTCGAGGCGGTCATGCTCGTGCTGCGGCACATCCCCGAGCCGATCTTCCGCCGCCTGCCGATCTGAGGGGCGCGCTCAGGCGTCCGGGAGCTTCCGCATCGTCAGCAGGGGAGACAAGGCGACGGGCAGCACCGCGAGGAACGCTCCGACGGTGGCGATCCACAGGGTCGGCACGACGCCGAGCCTCGTTCCCAGCCAGCCGCCCAGGAGGCCGCCGATCGGCACGGTGCCCCACACGATGAAGCGCACCGACGCGTTCATGCGCCCCAACAGGGCCGGCGGGCAGATCCGCTGGCGGAAGCTCACCTGCGCCACGTTGTAGACGACCACCCAGAAGCTGAACAGGAACCCGCCCGCCACGAGCCAGGCCACCGGGGCACCCAGCAGGGCCAGCGGCGTCCCGAGCGCGCCGACGGCGCAGCCGAGCGCGCTGACCACGACCACCCGGCCCTCGCCGACCCACGCCGCCACGCGGTTGGCGAACGTGGCGCCCACCAGCGCCCCCACGGATCCCACGGAGAACAGGACGCCGACGGTCGCCTCGGTGAGACCCAACACGCGCAGCAGAAAGATCACCTGGACGGCCGCCGACACCGCGTGGAACAGGTTCGATATGCCGGTGCACATCACGATCCTCCGCAGCAACGGCTGCCGGACCACCCACGCCAGCCCCTCGGCGATCTCCTCCCGCAGCGGCCGGCGGGTCTCGGCGGGCGGCAACTCCTCCCCGTGCCGGATGCGGCCGAGCAGGCCCGCCGAGGTGGCGAACCCGAGCGCGGTCGCCACGAGCGCGCCTGAGGCGCCGAGCCACTGCAGCAGGACACCGCCCAGCCCGGGCCCGGCGATGTAGCTCACCGAGTTCACCGTCTCGAGCCGCGCGTTGCCCTCCCCGACCCGCTCGCGCCCGGTGATCGCCGGCACGAACGACTGGTGGGACACGTCGAAGAACACGTTCGTCACGCTCATCACCAGCGCCGCGCCGATCAGCAGCGGCACCGACGCCACCCCCGCCGCGAACGCCGCGACGAGGCCCACCAGCACGAGAGCCCGCACGAGATCGGCGCTCACGAGGAGGCGGCG
>NZ_JARKOT010000113.1 GCF_029977985.1 Propioniciclava sp.
TTCCTCGACGAGGCCCCCGAGTTCAGCCCCCGCGCGCTGGAGGCGTTGCGGACGCCGTTGGAGTCGGGGCAGGTGGTGCTCGCCCGTTCGCTCGCACAGACGACGTACCCGGCGCGGTTCCAGTTGGTCCTGGCCGCGAACCCGTGCCCGTGCGGCAACTACGGGCGCCGCGGGCTCCAGTGCCAGTGCCCGCCCCAGGCCGTTCGGCGGTACCGGGAGCGGTTGAGCGGGCCGATCCTCGATCGGGTCGACATCACCTGTCACTTGCGCCCCATGACGCGGGCCTACCTGCGGGCGGTGGGCGAAGGGGAGTCGACAGCGGTGGTCGGTGAGCGGGTGCGCGCGGCGCGCGACCGACAGCGGGTGCGGCTCGCCGCCGGAGGCTGGACGACGAACGCGGCTGTGCCCGGGCCCTATCTGCGGCGGGAGCTGCCGCTTCCCCGTGGCGTGGCGTTGCTGGACTCCGAGGTGGCGCGCGGGCGGCTCAGTGCCCGCGGCGTCGACAAGGTGCTGCGCATCGCATGGACGCTCGCCGACCTCGCGGGGCGCGACCGCCCCGCCAAGGAAGACCTGATGGCAGCCGTGGGCATGCGCCGCGGCGAAGACGACGGCGAAGGGGTGACCGGTGTTGCCTGATGAGGAACGTCTCGCGCGGATGGCGCTGACGTGCGTTGTGGAACCGGGCGATGCCCGGATCGCCCCGCTGGTGGAGGAGTTCGGTGCTGCCGACGTCTGGGCCGGCCTGCGCCGGCCCGGCCCGGTCGTCGAGTGGGCGCGACGTGCCGCAACCGTGGATCTCGACCGGGTGCGCGGGCGTGCGGAGGAGCTCGGCCTGCGGTTCCTGGTGCCGGGGGACGCGGACTGGCCGCAGCAGTTGTCGGTGCTGGGCACGTGCGAGCCGGTCGTTCAGGCGCGCGGCGTGCCGCTCGGGCTCTGGGTGCGGGGCGACGGGTCGCTGGCCGAGCTGTCGGAACGGTCGGTGTCGATCGTCGGATCCCGTGCGTCGACACCCTACGGCGACCGGGTGGCGGCCGACTGGGCAGCGGGCCTGGCGGCGTCCGGGCTGACGGTGGTGTCAGGAGCGGCCTACGGGATCGATGCGGCTGCCCACAGGGGAGCGCTGGCCGAAGGCGGACCGACGGTGGCCTTCGTCGCGGGAGGGCTCGACGTTCCCTACCCACGCAACCATGAGCCGTTGTTGGCGAGCATCGCACGGGCCGGCCTGGTGGTGTCGGAGCTGCCGCCAGGGGAGCATCCGACGCGGCTCCGGTTCTTGACACGCAACCGGTTGATCGCGGCGCTGTCGGGCGGAACCGTGATCGTCGAGGGTGCCCACCGGAGTGGGGCACGCAACACGGTGACGTGGGCCAGAGCGTGTGGACGGCCCGTCATGGCCGCACCGGGAGCGGTGACCAGTGCGATGTCGGCCACCCCGCACCGGTTGGTTCGTGACGGCGAGGCCGTACTGGTGACGAGCGTGGAGGAGATCCGTGAGGAGATCGGTTCTCTGGGTGAGTTCGCACCTGCCCGACCGGATCAGGGGCGTCTGCTCGACTTCCTCGACCCCGCGGTGCGGGCGGTCTACGAAGCGCTGCCCGGCCGGGGGTCTCGCGATCTCGGGGATCTGGCTGTGCGCGCCGGGGTGAGCGTCCCTCAGGCCGCGGCGGCGATGGCCGAACTGGCCGAACGAGGGCTTGCTGAGCCGGCCTCCGACGGCGGGTGGAGGATCGGGACCACGCAGAATCGACCTGAGCGACCCCGTCTGGAACGGCTGGCTGAGAAGCACTCGTGAGAGGGGTGGCGTCTTGCGTCCCCCCGCCCGGACGTGCGAAGGGCGGTCAGCGGGACACCAGTCGGACGGTGGCGGCGCGCGGTCCGCTCGAGATCATCGGCGGCACGTACTGGGCGGCCGGTCCCGAACCGTACTTCGCCCGGTACGCGGCGTCGATGGCGTCGTTCGGCGCCGCGTCGCCCTCCAGGGCGAAGGTGACGCCGAAGGTCTCGCCGTCGGCGTCCACCTCGCCGCGGTTCGCGTCGAGGGCGGCGTTGTACCAGCGGGATTCGGCGCCGAAGTAGGGACGGACGTACAGGGCGTCGCCGCAGCGGACGATCCAGACGGTCGTGCGCTTCGGGAAGCCGCCCCCGATCTCAACGGCGATGCGGCAGTCCTGGGCCTCGCCGATGTGGGCGAGCTGGTCCTCGGTCCAATCCATGGTGAATCCTTCCGTCAGAGATCCTCGGGGTCACGGGCGAACAGCAGGGCGACGATCGTGCCGGCAGCGGCAAGCACCCCGTAGCCGAAGGCGATCTGGACCGTCCCGACGACGTGGGACAACTGACCAGCGATGATGTTCGGCACCATCGCGCCCGAATAGCAGATGAGGAAGATCGCGGACATGACCGGCGCGCGGTCGGCGGCGTCCGTGCCGTGCAAGAGCGCACGCATGCTCGCGGAGACAGCGATGCCCTGGCCCGCGCTGGCAACCATCGTCGCCGGCACGAGGAGCCACACGTTCCCCAGCACGAGGCCGGCCAAGATGCCGACGACACCGCTCAGGTAGACGAGCATGCCCAAGCGTTGGGCGGCGGCCGGGGCGAAGCGTCCGCCCACCGGCGCACCCACCACACTCGGCGCCATGTAGGCGGCGAACAGCAGAGCGACGATGAGCGCGTTGTCGGTGCGCAGCTGTTCACGGGCGATCGTCGGCACGAACGACTGGTAGAAGGCACCCAGCGCCCACGTTGAGGCGAACACCATCGTCGCCACCGGCAACAGGGGACGGGCGTGCGCGGGCACGAAGACCCGGGGACGCAGCGACGCCCAGGCACCCGGCTGCCGTCTACCGGTCTCGGGAGCCATGAGGATGAGCGCCACGCAGACGGCGAGGAGGACGACCATCACCACGTAGACCACCGTGCGCGCCCCCACCACGTACTGCACCAAGGCGCCAGCGGCGAGCGAGCCGAGCGTCAAGCCCACCATGGACGCCTGCGAGGTGACGACCGACGCCAGCCAGTCGGGCCTCGCCGGGGCCGTGTCGACGATGTAGGTGGTGAGCGCACTCGACGCGAGCCCAGCGCCGACACCCATGAGGAAGCGCCCGGCGAGCAAGGGTGCCAGGCCCGTGACGCCGATCATGACGACCGACCCGGCCACCAGGAGCAGCAGCGTCGCCAAGGCGGTGGGGCGGCGTCCGAGATGGTTGGCGAGGCGTCCGAGGCAGAGCAGCGCGCCGATGGTGCCGAGGAAGTAGGCGACCACGCTCAGCGAGATGTCGGCCGTCGTGATGCCGTTCTCGGCTCGGTAGACGTTGAAGACCGGGATCGGGGAGGCCGAGGCCGCAAACACCGCCACGAGCGAGGCGGACGCCGCGGCGAACGCCCACGTGCGGCCGCGGCCCGCCGTCGTGGCGGGTGTCGAGGGGGTCGCGCTGGTCATCATTCTCCTGGTTCTCGTGCGTCGTCACCATCCTCCCCCGCGGGGGGCTGGAGGAGAAAGTGTGGCCCCGTAAGTGGTACCGACTGGGTGCCCTTCGAACACCGGCGGCGCGTAGGCTCGCTTCATGAAGGCCGTCGCATTCGACCGCTTCGGCGGGCCTGAGGTCCTGCACGTCATCGACCTGCCCGAACCCCACCCGGGGCCGGGCGAGGTGCGCATCGCGGTCCGGGCGGCGACCGTCAACCCCGTCGATGTCATGGCGCGCACCGGGCGGCTCGCGGCGCGATTCCCGTCCCCGCCGCCGTGGGTCGCCGGTATGGAGGTGGCCGGGGTCGTCGACGAGGTGGGGGCGGGGGTGGATCCCGCCGGCGTGCCTGCGGTGGGGGAGCCTGCGATCGCCTTCGTCGGGTCCAGGGGTGCGCACGGCGGCTACGCCGACCAGGTGGTCGTACCGGCGGCGTCCGTCACCGCGGCACCGCGCGGGCTGTCGATGCCCGAGGCGGCGTCCTTCCTCATGAACGCGCTGACCGCCCAGCACGCGCTCGACACGCTCGCTCTCTCCGAAGGAGCGACGCTGCTGGTGACCGGCGCGGCAGGCGCGCTCGGCGGCTACCTCACCCAGTTGGGCAGCCTGGCGGGGTTGCGCGTGATCGCGCTGGCCTCGGCCGCTGACGAGGACGCCGTTCGTGGATTCGGTGCTTCGGACTTCCTGGCGCGGGGCGCGGACGCGGTCGGCCGAGCACGAGCCCTGGTGCCCGAGGGCGTCGACGCCGTCGCGGACGCCGCCAGCCTGGGCTGGGCGATCCAGGACGCCATCCGCAACGGCGGCCAACTGGTCGTCTTCCGGGTGCTGGAGGGGGAGCCAGAACGGGGGATCACCGTGCACTCCCGGACCGTCCGTGAGCGGGGGACCGATCACGCGGCCATCACGCGCCTGCGGGAACTGGTGGAGGAGGGCAAGCTCGCCGTGCGGGTGGCCCGGGTGCTGCCCGCCAGGGACGCCGTCGAGGCCCACCGTCTTCTCGCGGCCGGTGGCCAGCGCGGGCGCATCGTCTTGTCCTTCCCCGTCGCCTAGGGCTACTCGGCCCGGGGAGCGGCAGGTCAGTCGCTCAGTGCGGCCAGCTTCGCCAGGCGTTCCTCGGTGAGTGAGCCGGGCTCGGCGGTGTAGGCGATGAGCCGTAGGCGCGGCTGCTCGGCGATGCGGAGGTTCTGGGAGTCCAGGTTGAGGCGTCCGACCTCGGGGTGGACGAGGCAGCGGGTGCCGACGGCCGCCGACTCCACCTCGTGGGTCTCCCACGCGTGGGCGAACTCGGGGCTGGCGGCGATGAGGTCGGCGATGAGGGCCTTGAGGCGGGCATCCCGGGGGTCACGGGCGTGGGCGGAGCGCAGGAAGTAGACACCTTGGTCGGCCCACTTCTGCCAGTTGACGAAGAACGCCCGGGCGCGGGGGTCGAGGAAGAGAAATCTGACGGTGTTGGGCCGGTCCTGCTCGAAGTGGAACGGGTAGAGGGCGCGGCCGATGGCGTTGCTGGCGATGATCTCGCAGCGTTCGTTCTGGACGTGGACCGGGATGGTGGTGAGCCCGTCGAGCACCCGCTGCAGGACGGGGCCGACGGCGTCCGCATCGGCGGAGCCACCCGAGGAGGCCACAGTTCCGGTGACCGGGATGAGCGCCGCGACGTAGGAGCGCTCTTCTGGGGTCAGGGCGAGCGCGGCGACGAGCCCGTCGAGCACGGCAGACGAGATGCCGGCCACCTTCCCGCGCTCGAGCTTGGTGTAGTAGGTCGTGCTGATGAGGGCGCGTTCGGCGACCTCTTCGCGGCGCAGCCCGGGCACGCGGCGCCGAATGCTGCCGAACAGGTGTCCGTCTTCGGGTAGCGGCGCTTGTGCTCGCTTGGCCCGGAGGAAATCGCCCAACTCCTTGCGTCGGTCCATGACGCCGCTAGCCTTGCCCACCGGACGGCGCCGGGGCGGCAGCGAGCGCGGCAAGGCGGCCTGCCGTGACGGAGCCGGGCTCGCCGGTGTAACAGATGAGGCGTAGGCGGGGGTGTCCGGCGGCGCGCAGGATCTGGAAGTCGAGGTCGAGTTGGCCCACGGTGGGGTGGGCGATGCGGCGGACACCCTCGATGGCGATCCGCACCCGATGGGTCTCCCAGTCCCGATCGAAATCTTCGGAGGCCGCGCGCATTTCGTCCACGAACGCCGCCAGGGAGGCGTCGCCGGGGTTGCGTGCCAACGCGGAACGCAGATAGGCGACGCCCTGGCTCGCCCACGTGTACCAGTCGACGTAGAAGGCGGGAGCGCGCGGATCGAGGTACAAGAACCGGATGACATTCGGGGTGGCCTGCCCGTCGAAGTGGAGCGGGTAGAGGGCCCGTCCGAGCGCGTTGGCGCGGACGAGGTCGCAGCGATCGTTCAGGAGGTGGGCCGGCACCCCCGCCAGGGAGTCCATCACGCGCGTTAGGGCAGGGGCGATTCGCTCGCCCCCGGAGGAGCCGCCCGAACTCCCGCCCTCGCCCGACACGGGGATGAGGGTGGTCACGTAGGCCCGCTCCTCCTCGGTGAGATGGAGCGCTCCGGCCAGCCCGTCAAGCACGGCGGCGGAGATGCCGCTGGCGCGACCCTGTTCCAGCTTGGTGTAGTAAACGGTGCTGATCAGCGCGGCGCTCGCCACTTCCTCGCGGCGCATCCCGGGGACGCGACGACGCGTTCCACCGAACGGCCGGCCCTGGACGGGGATCTGTGCACGTTTGGCGCGCAGGAACTCTCCCAATTCCTTGTGCCTGTCCACCCTGCGACCCTACGGCAACCATGCCCTGAGTGGTACAGGCTGTACCCGGCTGGGCCGTTGTGGGGGGTGCCGCAATCGCCCTAGCCTTGTGGGCAAGCGGTTATTCCAATCGCGGAGACCCAGGATGTCATCCACCACGCGGGTGGAGCAGGACCTGAGCTCGGGAAACCATCCCCTCGTGGACGGTGGCCCTGCTCGGGTCCTTTTTTCTTGCGTTCCCGGGCCTCCCTCGACAGAGAAAGGTGCCGATATGAGCACGGATTATGCGCCGCTCGCGGCTGAGGTGTTGAAATTGGTGGGAGGCCCGGACAACGTCCGTTCGTTGCACCACTGCCAGACCCGACTCCGTTTCGACCTCAAGGATCCCGGCAAGGTGGACCTCTCGGCGCTTCGGGCCGCCGACGGCGTGGCCACCGTCATGGAGGCGGGTAACAACCTTCAGGTGGTCATCGGCCTGCATGTGCAGGACGTGCATGATGAGGTCCAGGCGCTTCTGAAGAGCGCAGGCGTCACCCTGGGCGACAACGCAGATGAGGGTGCCGAGCACCACAAGCGGGGGCCGGTGGCCACCTTCATCGACTTCATGGCCGGTCTGTTCGTGCCCGTCATCCCCGCCTTCGCGGGAGCGGGCATGGTCCGCGCCGTGCTTGCCATTCTGGTCGCGTTCGGGTGGGTCGACCGGGCTTCCCAAACCTACGTGGTCCTGAACTTCTTCGCTGGCGCGGTCTTCTACTTCCTTCCCATCTTGCTGGCCTTCTCCGCGGCGGCACGCCTGAAGTGCAACCCGATCCTGGCTGCCGTCATCGGCGCCATCATGGTGCACCCCACGTGGGAAGCACTGGTCGAGGCGGGTGAGCCCGTCAACCTTTTCGGGGCGATCCCGCTCTACCTGACGGAGTACGGATCGTCCGTCGTGCCGATCCTGCTGGTCGTGTGGGTGCAGTCCTACGTGGAGCGCTTCCTCAACAAGATCATGCCGGCCGCCGTGAAGATCATCTTCGTGCCACTGCTCACCATCCTCGTCATGGGTACGCTCGCTCTCGCCCTCCTCGGTCCGGTCGGTGATGTCATCGGTACGGGGATCGGCATGTTCTTCAACTTCATGGCCACCACCGCCTCTTGGGCGCCGCCGCTGTTCCTTGGTGCCTTCTGGGCGCCCATGGTCGTCCTGGGCATCCACCACGCCATCGGCCCGCTCGGCATCGCTCAACTCGCCAGTGTTGGCTACGACAACCTCGTCGGCCCCGGCATCATGGTCGCCAACGTCTCGCAGGGTGTCGCCGGTCTCGTTGTCGCCTGGCGCACCAAGGACGCCAAGCTCAAGCAACTCGCGAACGCCAGCGGGATCACGGCCCTCATGGGAGTGACCGAGCCCGTTCTGTACGGCGTCAACGTGCCGAAGCGCTACCCGCTCGTCGCGGGCTGCATCGGCGCTGCCACCGGCGGCATCTACGCGGGCATTATGGCCACGCGTCGCTTCGCGGCGGGTGTCTCCGGCCTCCCCGCGCTCCCGATGTACATCGGAGAGGATTCGTTCCAACAGCTCTACAACATCCTCATCGCCCTGGCCATCTCGATGACCGTGACCGCGGTGCTCACCTACTTCCTCTCCCTCCGGTTCGAGCGCACCACCGTCTCCGACATTCCGACCGACGCCGAAGTGGTGGCGGGAACCGAGCCCGACGCCACCGCCGTCCTGGTCCCGGCTGCCGGCGCGGCCGCCGCAGCGGTCGCAGCCACCGGCGTCATGGCGAAGGTGCAGACCGATGTCACCTCGCCGGCGACGGGGCGACTCGTCCCCCTCGACCAGGTGCCCGATGCGGTGTTCGCCTCCGGGGCAATGGGGCCAGGGCTTGGCGTCGAGCCCACGAGTGGCACGATCGTTGCGCCGGTGAGCGGCAACGTCGTGGCATCCATGAACACCGGACACGCGTTCGGCATCCGGACCGCTGAGGGCGTGGAAGTCCTCGTCCACGTGGGCGTCGACACCGTCCAGATGAAGGGTGCAGGCTTCACGGGTGCCGTCACCAAGGGCACCCACGTCGAGGCCGGCCAGACGCTCGTGACCGCCGACCTGGACGCGATCGCGGAGGCCGGTCACCCAGCCACGGTGATCCTCGTGGTGACCAACGCCAAGAAGCTCGGCAAGATCGAGACCGTGACCGCGCACGACGACCTCGTGGCCGGCGAACCCGTCCTCACCGTCAACCACTGACCACCCCGAAGGGAACCACTGACCATGAAGTACGACAAGCCTTCCGCCTTCCCCACCGACTTCCTCTGGGGTGCCTCCACCTCGGCCTACCAGGTCGAGGGCGGGTGGGACGCCGACGGCAAGGGTCCGTCCGTCATCGACGCGAAGGATCACTTCCCCGAGGGGACCACCGACTACACGGTCGCCCCCGACCACAACACCCCCGTCACCGAGGACGTTGAGCTCGTCGCCGAACTGGGCCTGACGGCCTACCGGTTCTCGATCGCCTGGACGCGCAACCAGCCCACCGGGACGGGCGAGATCAACC